>JALYGT010000113.1 GCA_030776965.1 Actinomycetota bacterium | reverse complement strand
GTTCTCTAAGGAGTTGCTAGCCCACGGCCACCGGCTCAACCCGGTTCGTCGCCAGCCCAGCCTCAGAGAGCCAGGCGGTTCCCAAGTGAACTACCTGCGCCCGCCTCCCTAAAGGGGGCGGCCACTCGTCGGTGTCATCCTCCAAGATACCGGTCTGCACCACGAGCTGTCGGTCGGCCGCAAACTGCGTCAGCTTCCTCTGCCCCTCGAGGGCTTCCTCCAGGTCCACGTCCTTCGTCCAGTCAAAGGAGACCCACAGGGTGTGGCCACTCCCATTGACCTCCTCCTCCTCGTAGACCCGCTGCAGCGCCTCCACGTGGGCGTCCTTAGGGATGCCGTGGTCCTCTGGGACGAAGCGCAAGCGCCCCTCTCCCTCCAGGCGCTCGACGTCGAGGCCCTTGTCCTCCAGCTCGGCGCGCAGCTCTTCTATGGAGGAGCCGGTCCGGGGGCCGTGAAACTTGACGAGCTTCGCCCCGCGCACCTCCCCCACCCCGAAGAAGGCGGTGTCGAGCTGGAAGAGTAGCTCGTGGGTCTGTGCGATAGCCAGCACGTTGTCGGGAATGCGGTAGAACGAGCGCAGCCGCCCGAAGAGCGTGGCCGAATGCTCTCCTCGCTCAAGGAAGGCCTCCAGGGCCGACCGCCTTACCCGCCAGTGGCGGCCCAGCTTCAGGCACGGCAGCCTTCCTTCATTGCACCAGCGATAGACCGTCACGTCGCTCACTTTCAGGTAGCGGGCTATCTCCGGTACCTCGAGCAGCTCGTCTCTATCGAAGCCCTTGCCCATGTGTCTCATACGATACCAGCTGCAGATGGTGAAGCCACCATCTGCTTCATTAAGTCTAGTTAACTTTGGGCCGTTTCTCTTACAGTAGCTATCATTATCTCTTAGGATATAACTCGGGCTGCACCAGGGAAAATGAGGAGACCTTAGGGGATACGGGACGGTGAGGTACCCCGTAACCTCGCCGTTGGTATAGGAACGGGGGAAGCATGGCGCTGACGAACCAGGGGGACCGGTGGCCGCGTTTCTGGCTGATCGTAGGAGGAGAGAAGGAAGGGAGGGGGGCGAGGCCCCTGACCGTCGATATCATCGGCAGGGGAAGGGCTCTAGCGGTGTTCAGCTTCGAGGAGGAGGCGCAACTTCACCTCTTCCTCAGCGCCCCGAAAGGCCGCTGGCGCCTCAAGGAGACCTACCTTGAAGAGCTAACCTCGCTGCTCTCAGGAGCTTGCTGCGGCGCCGGGCGGGTGGCGCTGGATCCCGTGGGGGAGATTTGGGCCCGCGAGGTGAACTGTCTGCAGAACATGAGTTGGGAGAGCTTCCTCGGCCACCTGCTCGCCCGAGAGCGGCAAGTCGTCGTCGGGGCGACGAGCAACGGGTAGGGGTCTTCGTGCTGCGCCTCTACGCGAGAGTGGCGGCCGTGTTGCTCCTGGCGACCGGCGTGCTGGGATTCTCCGGGCTGTGGGGCTTCGACCCGCTGACGGGCTTCTACCATGTAGGGGTAGGGGTGCTGTTCGCCTACGCCGGCTTCTTTCAAAGGGACACTGCGGTCGTCCGCCAGATCGTCGGCGGCTTGGGGGTACTGCTGCTGGTGGTCAAGGCGGTGACCGTCTTGCTCATGCTGGTGGTGAACGGGCGCCTCGAGCACGGCCCTGTGGAGGTAACATGCCTGGTGCTGGGCGTGGGCAGCATCCTGGCGGCCCGGTACCTGCCCGACGAGCCGCGCAGTTTGGAGCGCAGGAGCAGGGCTAGGAGGAGGAGGTGAGCAAGATCCTTGTGGTCGAGGACGAACCCGCCGTGCGCGAGGTGGTCGAGCACACCCTCTGTAAGGAGGGACTGCAGACGGTGGGCGTGCAGAGCGGCGAGGAGGCGCTCAGGTGTCTCCTGCGCGAGTCGGAGCCTTTCGACCTGGTGATCTTAGAAGTCCGCCCGGCCCCGGTCCAGACGACCCAGAACCACAGAGCAGCGTGTCTGCTCTACGGAGGACGTATCGGTTTATTATGTACGCGTAGCCACGTAGCTTCTCTGTCCTGTACATAAGAGGGCCGCTCGGCATAGGAGTGGGGCTATGCGAACTTCGGAGAAAGCCCTTTCCACGCACTCCGGTGAATACCAGCAGAGGACGGCAGACAACCCTACTTCAGCGTCTCGACGCTATCGCCGGTCCGGATCCTACCGCCCGAGAGTATGTCGGCTCGCAGCCCGCCCCGGTGTACGAGGCCACGCAACACTCCGGGCCGCGTCAGCCGTTCGAGGTGCGAACACGGCTCGCACCTCCGCTGGCCGAAGCACTCGACCTCCCCTACCTTGAAGCGTCGCCCGATCAGGTCGTCCAACGCGATGCCCCTCACGACGATGTTGCGCCGCGCTTCAATGGGCGACAGCTCGACGCCTTTGGCGGACAACTCCTCCAACGCTTCGGCCTCGACAAGTGTGAGATCGTAGCCACTTCCTCTCGGGTTAGAGAAGGTCCCGGCCTGACGCTCGTAACGGTCGCCCAGGAGGCCACGCCCCTCGATCGCCTCCGCCACGGACACTGCCTTCATGGGACCTTCGGCCTCGGCGGCTAGCGCGATCAACTCGATCACGCCAACGCTATCCGTACCCGACCCGGGTTCGGTCCCCCGCCGCGGGTCGTGCTCCGCGAGCACGAAGGCGGCATCCACGGTCGCGTCCTGCCTCTCCTCGTCCGGCTCGGCCCAGGGATCGTAGACGATGCCGGGTGGCACGCCGAAAAAGACCGCCCAGGTCGAGGAGTCGCTCCGGAGGCCAAGAAAACGTCCCGGCCACTCGAAGGTCTCGGGAGATGCGACGGGTACGAGGCCGAGGTTTCTCAGGGCGAGCCACTGCCCTATGTTAGCTTCTCGTTTTGTTGGCACCTCAGACACGTCCATGTTGAGCATGTACGCGATGCAAGCTCTCAGTGAGGTTTCCTTGCGGTCATCTGCCGATGCCAACTTGCCACTACCTTTCACAAGCCATCCGCTGCGGGTACTCTAGCCACGGAGGAGGAATGGTACAAGGCGCAGCGAAAGTATCGGGCTATCCGCCGGAGATGATAGCTACATAGTCTCGCAGCGAGCCCACGGTGATCAACTTCGGAGAAATACGTACATGAGAAGTTCTCAGAATTCAGCTTCTAGGCACTCGGGCGAAGCTTGTTCGACGGTGCCCCACCCGCCGAAACTCGGGCACATCGGTCAGACACTCAACGCTAGAGGATTCACCTACGCCACCTGCTGTGCCTGCAACCACTCGTAGCAAGCTGATGCAAGGGACGAGGCTTCGGCACACTCTACTGCTGACGTACTGCTTACAAAGCCCTCGATATTCGTGTCGGGGGCTTTTTGCTTTTACGGGTTTTGCAGGTAAAAAAGGTGAGCCGACGAGCGGACTCGAATCGCTGACCTACCCTCATTACGAGTGCGCTCTCATACATTCGTAGTTGTTTCTCGGTGTTCGGAAAGCCGCTTACTTAAGCCAAACGTGCCTATAAGGCGTTTCCCTTTATTTCTAGATGTTCGCCCGGGTTACTGTCACGGTTACTGTCAAACTGTTGGCGACTACGCACAGATTTTGGGCTCAATACCCTCTCTAGAAAGATCTTCCGCGACCTTCCACGGTGTATTTCTTGTCGACTTCGCCTGGCGCTCCCTCTCGCTCTCGGCCTGGCGCGCCATCGCCCTTTGTATCCTCGCCTCTTTTGTGCCCCTCGCTAAGATACTTAATCCTCGCGAGGCGCTGCTAAAGGCCCTCACACTCGTCAGACAGTAGTCACCCTACCGCTTTCCTCGCGATCCAGGCCACAGCACCGCCGGTTAGTGCGGCTCCCGCCCCAAGCAGCGCCGCGTCGCGCAGGCCGGGCCGTAAACGCTTCTCCTCGAAGTATTCGGATTCGGGGTAGTCTTTCGCCGGGCCGCCGCCATCGCGCAGGGCCATCTGTATCACCTGAGCTAGGTGCAGAGCACGACGGTCAGTCGCCTCTTTTATCTGCGACTGGCAGGAGAAGCCGTCGGTGAGGATTAGGGCGTCCTTGTCGGCGCCTCGCACAGCCGGAAGCAGGACCCTTTCTCCAGCCTTCATGGAGACCTCGTAGTGCTCTCCTTTCTCGTAGCCCCAGGACCCTGCCATCCCGCAGCATCCCGAATCGAGCAGCTCGTAGTCAAGGCCGAGTCTTGCGAGCACCTTCTCCTCGTCGCTCATCCCCATGATGGCTTTGTGGTGGCAGTGGCCGTGTACGACCGCCTTGCGTT
>JALYGT010000112.1 GCA_030776965.1 Actinomycetota bacterium | reverse complement strand
TAGCCAAGACCTCCGCCCCGGTAAAGGGGACACGGGGACGCACAGGGAGCCAGGGCTCGAAGGTGAGGTCTGGTACGCTAGCCTCGCATCGCCGACGATAGGCTTCCGGTTACTGCAGGGTGGGGATTGGTTATGGCGGGTAGGAGACGGGAGGTCTGCTTCGAAGAGATGTTCCCTTGGGAGATCGCTGCGGCGATGGCCGAGGTACCGCTCTGCTACCTGCCGCTAGGGACGCTCGAGTGGCACGGGGAGCACGCCGCTGTTGGCCTCGACGCGCTCAAGGCCCACGCCGCCGTGTGGGTCCGGGCGGCGCAGCGCTCGGGCGGACTCGTCGTGCCGCCGCTCTACTGGTCAACCGACTGGCGCGAGGACCTGCCGGACGACAGCTACCTGACCGGCGGCATCGAGCGTGGCGAGCCCTACCACGTGCCGGGCAATATGTTCTGGCTCCGTCCCGAGACCTTCCACAACCTGCTGCTCGACATCTACGAGGCGATGCACCGTCGTGGGTTCCGGGCGATCGTCGTCCTAAGCGGCCACTGGTCGAGAGCGCACAACATACCGGCGATCCGGGAGAGTGGCGAGGAGTTTCGGCGGGCACACCCGACCACGGGCTGGCTGCTCCTTACGGATCAGGAGGTCGTGCCCGAGCTGCACTATCCGGTGGAGCACGCAGCCGGCGGCGAGACGTCACTCCTGCTGGCGATCCGCCCCGACCTCGTCTCCCTCGACAAGACCGTGGAGACCGACCGCTCGCTGCGTCCCTACTATGCCAAAGAGCCGGCGAACCTACGAGGACGCAAAGAAACCCCGCACGAATACATCGGCGTCAATCCTGGGGTTCCGGATTCATCGAACGATCCGGAGGAAGCTACGATCGAACGTGGCCGTGTCTTGCTAGAGGCGATCGTCGATCGCGTTGCCACACGAGCGCGAGCACTCTGCCTCCCCACGGACGAACACACGGTGAACCGGGTAGCGTAAGATGTCGGAGGACGACGGCGACGGAAAGGCGGCACACCATGGAGAGCCACCTGAGCGGCGACCAATATCGGCTCTTGCGAGCGTTCAGCGATCTGGCCGGAGGCAGTCCCACGACCGACGTTGCGGCGAGCGACGCAGCGCAAGAAGCCGAGTTCTCTCCTCGTTCCCGCGAGTTCGAGGCGGCGTTGGATTACCTCGTGGACGTGGGATACCTGACCGACGCTGGGGTGGGAGAGGGGACGTTCAGGATCACGGTGGCGGGCATCAACGAGGTTCAGCGTCGTCCGCAACTACCCGACCAGACGTCGTAACGACCAGCCGTAGCCCCCGCCAGCGCCTCCCCTCGACGACCAAGTGGAGAAATCGGCCATCCTTCGCCTCTATGAAGGCGTAGCTATGCAGGATTGTGGATATGGAACTCCATATTCCCCGACGTTAGGTAAATGAGCTTGGGAACACCCTCCTAAGGTGCGCCGGGTTTCCCCCTCGGCTACGCTGCAGCGGCAGGAGCTCCCTAGGAGCGAGGGAAGGGAGATCCCATGGACGATAGTGGAGCCGCTTACACCCTGGCGATGTGGCACGTGAAGGAAGGAAAAGAAGAGGAGTTCGTGAATGCGTGGGGGAAGGAGCTGGCCGTGAATTCCTCTTGAGCTTGCCCAACCCGCCGGGCACCGGCACGCTGATCCGTAGCGTTGAAGATCCGCAGCTGTTCTACTCATTTGGGCCTTGGCGTAACCTCGACGATGTTCGCCAGATGCGTTCACACCCGCGAACCGCGGAGGTAATGGGGAGGATGAGAGATCTTTGTGAGGAGGTCAAGGCGGGGGACTTCTGAGTGGTGTTGACCGTCCCGTAGGACCGGATCTGCCGAAGTCAACCTCGGAGAACTCTAATCTACAAGACACTTAGTGAACAAGAGCCACCCGGGATGGCTTGGCGCATGGAGCTAGCGCAAACGGTAGACGAGCGCTTCCCACGGCCGGAGCGCAAGGTACTGAATGTCCTTTGCGGCATCGACCGGATAGTTGGCCAGCACTAGCTCGGT
>JALYGT010000111.1 GCA_030776965.1 Actinomycetota bacterium | reverse complement strand
CTCCACAACCCGCGAGGTGGCTTCCTTCGTCGGGGAGGCCAACTTTCTCCCCGGAACGGCAGAAGGGGGCCGCATCCTCTGCGAGCTCGGAGAGGTTCCTGTCGAGAGCGGCGTAACCGGCGAGGTGGAGGCCATGCTCCGCCCGGAGGTTTTAGACCTCCGGGCGGACCCCGGAGGACAGGCTGTCGTCGTGGGTCGGGAATTCTACGGCCATGACCAGCTCATCAAGCTTCGGCTGAACTCCGGGCGCACGATCCTCTCGCGCCTCGGAGCCAGTCCGGGCTTCGAGCCCGGAGAGCGCGTCGCCGTCGAGGTCCGAGGTTCTGCGCTCGTCTTCCCCAATCCCTGACGAGCTCCGCTGGTTCTTAGTCCACCTTATTTCGGGAGATCAGAGCAAGCGCCTCAGCACGCAGGGCGGCGTCCTCCTCGAAGACCCCGCGTGCCGCCGAGGTTATCGCGACGCTGCCTACCGCTTCCGCCCCCCTCATCGTCATGCACGTGTGTTCGGCCTCGACGACCACGATCGTGCCCGATGCGCCCAAAGCACCGTACACGGCGTCGGCGACCTGGGCCGTCAGACGCTCTTGGAGCTGGGGCCTCCTGGCGTAACCCTCCACCACGCGCGCGAGCTCCGAAAACCCGACCACCCGGCCGTTCGGCACATACCCCACATGGGCCTTGCCGGTGAAGGGCAAAAGATGGTGTTCACATAGGCTCGCCACCGGTAACTTCCGGATAAAGATGAAGTCGCGTGTTCCCTCGTCGAAAGCTCCTTCGAGGTGCCGGGCGGGATCCTCAAAGAGGCCAGAGAAGAGGTGGGCGTAGGCCTCAGCGACGCGCTCGGGGGTATCGGCGAGACCCTCCCTCTCCGGGTCCTCGCCGATGGCGAGGAGGACCTCGCGCACCGCCCGTGCGATGCCATCCTGATCTAACCCCCGCTTCGCGGGATGCGACTCTTCCCGCACGCCCCTACCCCCTCACGAAAGCCGGCAGCCCACGGAGGTCCAGAAGGGTAGCCATGGCTTCTGGGACCTCAAGGCCGCCCTCGCAGTCTACTAGCACGGCGTCGATGCCCATAGCGGCGGTGCCCCGGATGTCCGAGACGGGATCGTTGCCGACGTGTGCGACCCGGTCGCGGGCGACGCTGGACATCCTAAAAGCCTCCTCGAAGATAGCTTCCTCGGGTTTCTCGTAGCCGACCGAAGCCGAGGCCACAATGCCGCCGAAGTAGCGTGCCCAATCCAAAGAATCGAGCACGCCTTCGAGCGCCACGTCCCAGTTCGAGACGGCGTAGAGCGGGAGGCCCATGCTTTTTAGCTCCTGCATTACCTCCTCGGACTCCGGGTAGGACTTGAAGAGGACCCTCCTTTCCAAGGCCTCGGCCAGGACTTCCGCCGGCGCGTCGAGGCCCAAACCTCGGGCGGTTTTGCGGGCGTTCTCGCGCCGGAATTCCATCAGCTCTTCCTCGGTCGGGTAGTTGATGTTCTCGTTTATGTGCTTTCGCAAGCTCTCCCAGAGGGGCTCGCGGGCCTTATCCACGGTCAGAGGACCGTCCGTGGTGTAGGGCCTTAGATCCTCCACGTAGCCTTCGACGTCCAGGTCAACCCAGAGGAGTGTCCTGTCGATGTCGAGGAAAACGACGTCGTAGCGCACCCTACCTCCCCCTCCTGGCGCGCACCCGCCAGAGCACGAAGGCCGCGAGCAGGATCGCCTGCAAGGGATGGCGTGGCGCGCTTCTCAACTTCACCGTCCAGCCCACCCCGAAGAAAGTCGGAACCAGGAATCGTTCGTCCCGGGCGTTTCAGAAAGTTCGCCGGCCCGCGTGAAACTCGGGGGTCTCAGGCCATAGGGCACGATCCCGAAGATTTTTCCGTGAGATCTTTTAGCCACCGTCCGTGCCTTTCGCGTCTGGAAGGTTCTCTAGGGCTACGTGAGTATAAACCCAGCGCGAGCGTTCGCCCCTCTTCAGAGCAACTCGGCGTCGAAGCCGTGCTCTTCGGAGAGGCGGTCCATGAGGTCTTCGACGTCCCGGGCGACGTCTTCGGAGACGTAGAAGTAGGCCGTCTGAGGGTAGGTGACCTCGTCGGGTTCGGAGCGGACGAACTCATAGTCGGCCCCAATCTCGTCTAGGGCATCGCGCACGACCTCGAGGTCCTCCTCATCCTTCACGTTATCCACGCGCAGCATAGTATTTCTGTCGGCTTCCACAACCCTCCTAATCGAAGTCGTAGCCGGAGAATTTGCCGTCCTTTTGCAAGAGCTCGCCATCGGCGTAGAGTTCGCCGCCTTCGCGGAGATCGCAGATAAGATCCCAGTGCACGCTCGACTCGTTCTTGCCGCCGGTCTTCTCGTAGGAGCGGCCGACCGCCAGGTGCACCGTGCCCCCGAGCTTCTCGTCGAAGAGTATGTTCTTCGTCGCGCGCGGGATGCCGTAGTTCGTCCCGATCCCGAGCTCCCCTAGGTACCGCGCCCCGTCGTCGGCATCGAGCATCGCGCTCAGGTACTCTTCTCCTTTCTCCGCCCTCGACCCTACCACCCGGCCCTCCTCGAACCGCAGCCTGACACCCGAGACCTCACGTCCGCCGACCGCCACGGGGATTCCGAAGTAGACCTCGCCGTTCGCCGAGTCCTCGACCGGGCCGGTAAAGATCTCACCGCAAGGCATGTTGTGCGACCCGTCACCGTTCAAGAACTTCCGATCTTTCACGGAGAGGGTGAGGTCCGTCTCCGGTCCGGTGATGCGGACCTCGTCTGCCTCTTCGAGGCGCTCGACGAGCCTCTGCTGCTCCTTCGCTTTCTCGCGCCAGTACCTCACCGGGTCGTCCTCGTTTAGGGCCATCGCCTCGAAGACGAACTCTTCATAGTCGTCGAGGCTCATCTCGGACTCCTGGGCCAGGGCTTCCGTCGGGAAGAGCGTTAGAGCCCAGCGATCCCTGCCCACGATCATATCCCGGAGGGCCTTGTCCCGCTTGCCCAAAGCCTGCTGCTTCTGCGGGTCCACCGACGCCAAGGCGCGGGTGTTCTGCGGGGACATGATCGAGATGAAGGCGTCCGCACCCTCGTACATCGAACGGACAACGGGTGGCGTCTCCTCGTAGTGGTGCTCCTTTGCGTGCCCGAAAAAGAGCTCCTGCATCCCCGGCAAAGCGACCTGGGGGATCGGGATCGCGTCCACATCCAGGAGCCTCGCGTAGACCTCCTTTATCAGGGGCTCCGCCGCCGCCCCGCCGGAGACGACCACCTGCTCCCCCTCCCCCGCTCTCACGGAGTACTCGACCAGCACCCGCGCCAGCTTCTTCAACCGCTCGTCCCTCATCGAACACGCTCCTTCCGAGAAACCTCCGGCAGAGCTTACCACCAACCCGTACAGACCAGGATAGACTCTACCCCATGAGCGTCCTGGAGCAGGTGGCGGCTTCTCTCAAGAAGAGCAGGCCGCTGCTGCTAGAGTCACGAGAGCGTCGCGCCGCCGTCGCGTTGCTGCTCCGGGAAAAGGCGAACAGGCTGGAGCTTCTCGTGATCAAACGCGCGGAGAACGTCGTGGACCCTTGGTCGGGACACATGGCCCTTCCCGGCGGCGGCTGGGAGCCCGGAGATAGAGACGCTTACGACACCGCCCACCGCGAGACGCTCGAAGAGGTAGGGATAGACTTGGACGAGGGGCGATTGCTGGGCCGTCTCGACGACATGGGGCCACGTAGGGCGGGCAGAGAACTCGTCGTCTCGACCATCGTGGTAGCGATAGACGCCGTTCCCGCGCGCCTCGACCCACTGGAGGTAGAAGAAGCTTTCTGGGTTCCCCTGGACCTCCTCGCTTACGAAACCGTCGAGATCCCCGACTTTCCCGGCAGCTGGCCCGCCTTCACCTACAAGGACCGCTACATCATCTGGGGCTTGACGCACCGCATCCTCACGCAGCTTCGGGCCCTGATCCCCACCAACGCCTAATCTCGTGGGGCTACCTCTACTATTGGAGCCCGTCGCGCGTTAAGCGCAACGCGCCGTTCATTCGCTCCTTGATCGCCCTGGGGTCCGGCGCTCCTAAGGGCCACGGCTTGAACTCCAAACTTACGGCGCCGAGGTGGCTTTCCTTTTCGAGGGCGGTGAGTAATTCCGTCAGGGATTGATACCGCAAGATCCGACCTTCTTACCGGCTAGTTAGTGAGCTACGCCAGCGTGCGGGCAACGCCTCGCTCATTTCCCAGCTCTCGCTGCAAGGCCAGAGCCTCTTTACAGGAGTACGAACATAATGCCATCATGCGAGGTGTTAGTGTGGCCCCCTCGGGGAAGGCACACAGGAAGGAGCTGACTTATGTTGGCAGACGAAGAGAACAAGGGGCTCGCAGTGACCGTACTCGAAGCCCTCAACACCCTCGACCTGAGCTTGTGGGCGCAGAAGCTAGCGGACGACTACGCAGCCGAATCCCTGGGTGCCCGTGCTGAACAAAACCCAAAGCATCGGGTACAACGAGCGCTTCGTGGTAGCGTTCCCCGCGTTACACTTCGACATCCATCGCGTCCTCGCCGAGGGTGAGTATGTCTTCACGCACTGGACGGTGAGCGGCACCCAAACCGAACGGCTCGCCACCGTCACAGGAAGGACTATCCCACCGACCAGGCGAAGGGCCACGGTGTTGGGCGTACTTCTCACCGAGGTGAGGGACGGCAAATTGTGCGTGAGCATTGGTACTGGGATCAGCTGTCGCTCATGGACCAGTTGGGCCAAATGGAGCAGCTCGGCCTCTTCTTGTCCTCCGAGGGCTTCTGAGTTCCTGAGAAGAGCCGTGAAAGGAAAAGTTTGCAGTCACGAAAGAGGAAAGGACGAAGGCCGTCGCTCACGTCCCTCCGGCCGAAGGCCACTCACTGTGGGTGCTGGGCGAGCTGGTGACGTATAAGACCACGAGCGAACAGACGGGCGGGGCATACTCGCTCTTCGAGGTCACCACCCAGCCCGGGGCCGGGCCGTCCCCCCACATCCAGCACCGAGAGGACGAATCCTTCTACGTGCTGGAGGGAGAGTACGAGTTCCTGGACAACAGAGCCACTTTGAGGGTGAGTGCCGGCTCGCTGATCTACGTACCCAGGGGCAACCTGCACGCCCACAAGAACGTGGGGACGACAATTGGCAGGCTGCTGGTGAGCCGGACGCCGGGCGGGCTGCACGAGCGATTTTTCGAAGAGCTAGGCGAAGAGGCGTGGGACAAGACTAAGCCGCCGGCCCCCGAAGGTCCACCGGATGTCGAGAAGGTAGGGGCGACAGTAGCCGAGTACGGCATCGAAATACCGCCTCTTCCCGAAGGGTAGTCCGATAAAAGGGCATAGCGCAAGCTCTTTGGCCTCGTCTTGGGCGCTCGAACTCTAAGCAGCAAGGGTGCCGCCAGCACCAGCGCAAGCAAAATAGCCTTAACGTCCAACCACCCCCTTCCCTTCGAGCGGTTGGAGCACCATAGCGCTTCCCTGCGCTTAAGGCTAGCGAAAGGCCTGGCGGCTTTAGGGGGGGTCCACGAAGGATTAGCTACCTCCGAGGCTGCCGGGCTCATAATAGAACACAGCCTACCCGCGCTAGGTGAACCCTAAACAAGACCCTCGGGCGCGAGCCGCGCCACCGCTCCATGGCCGAACCTTTGGGAACACCATAGAAGCTTGAGTCTATCTCGACCTTCGCGAAGCGCTCGACGTACTCGGCGAGCTTTCCGGCGGGCGGGGTCCCCGACGGGTACACTGTCCCCTCCCAGTCCGCGTAGGACCAGCTGGAAGTGCCGAGGTAAAGCCCTCCTCGAAGAGCTTTATCTGCTCGGGATCATCCATCGTACAAAGCCGGGATGCTAGCACAGGAAGCGCTACGATAGGGAACGCCCGCCCAATGTACCTCGCGGGGATATACTAAATTGACGTTATGAGAGGCACCTGCGGGGAGGGAACGGAGATTTGAAGGTCTTCTACTCGGACCATTTCGTGCTCCCGCTGCCCGAAGGGCACCGCTTTCCGATGAAGAAGTACTCGATGCTCCGCGAGAGAGTCGAACAAGGAGGCATCTCCGGACCTGGCGAGATGCGCGTCCCCCAGGTGGCCACGGACGAGGAGATACTGTGCGTCCACGAGCCCACCTACCTGAAGAAGGTCGTCACCGGCACGCTCAATGCCACGGAGATACGCAGGATCGGCTTCCCCTGGTCGGCGAAGATGGTCGAGCGCTCGCGCCGGGCCTCGGGAGGAACTATAGGCGCCTGCCGGGTCGCCCTCGAAGAGGGCGTAGCAGCGAACCTCGCCGGCGGCACCCACCACGCCTTCGCCGACCGCGGCGAGGGCTTCTGCATCCTGAACGACTCAGCTATAGCGGCGCGCGTTTTGAAGACTGAGGGGCTCGTGGAGAGGATTGTCGTGCTCGACACCGACGTCCACCAAGGCAATGGGACGGCGGCCATCCTGCACGATAATCCGCACGTCTTTACCTTCTCCATCCACGGCGCCAAGAACTACCCCTTCCACAAGGAGGAGAGCGACCTCGACGTACCGCTCTCCGACGGGGCCGACGACGGGGAGTACCTGGCAGCCCTGGAACGCGGGTTGAAGCGGGTGCTGGACCTGGCGCCCTGGGACATGGCGATCTTCCTCGCCGGCGCCGATCCTTTCGTGGACGACAAGCTCGGCCGGCTCTCGGTGACCAAGGAGGGCCTCGACGAGCGCGACCGGATGGTGCTCGAATCCTGCCGGGAGCGCAGCATCCCGGTCGCCGTAACGATGGCCGGCGGCTACGCGAAGAAGGTCGAGGACACCGTGGACATCCACTTCCAGACCGTGAGGCGGGCGGCTGCGCTGCTCACGCCGCGGAGGAGACCAACGCACGGATAACGGACCCGCGGAGCAAAGATAGAAGGAGCCCCTGGATGGAGTCTTGCCTGGTCGTCGGCGCCGGCCTCTCGGGCCTCACCGCCGCCCAAACCCTCCAAAACGCAAGCATGCTCGTCACGGTCCTCGAAAAGGAAGATAAGGTCGGCGGCCGCATGAGGACGGACCGCATACAAGACGGCGTCTTCGACCACGGCGCCCAGTTCTTCACCGTCCGCTCCGACCGCTTCGAGGAGACGGTGAACGGCTGGCTCTCCGCCGGCGTCGCCGAAGTCTGGACCCGCGGTTTCGCCGACGCAAAAGGCGAGCACAAAGAGGACGGCCATCCTCGCTACAAGGGCACGCGCGGCATGAATGCTATCGCCGAGCACCTGGCCCGAAGCCTCGACGTACGGACCGATGCAGAGGCGAGCGTGTTACGAAAGAGCGAACGGGGTTGGGAAGTCGTCGCGAGAGATACCACTCACACCGCCGATGCCCTGATTCTCACCCCGCCATCCGCGTTATCGCTCGTGAACGAGAGCGGCATCCCACTCCCCGACGATGCCCAGCATGCGCTGCAGAACATCTCCTACGATCCCTGCATCGCTGTTATGGCGCTCCTCGACGCCCCCGGCAGGGTGCCCGAGCCGGGTGGTGTTCAGATCGGGGGAGATCCTCTTTTCTGGATCGCGGACAATCAAAAGAAGGGCCTCTCCGGGGTCCCCGCAGTCACGATACATGCCGGCCCCGAGTTCAGCCGCGAGCACATGCACAGTGACGGCAAGAAGGTCGCCGAGCTGCTCCTCGATGAGGCGAAGGATTACCTGAGTACCGGCGTGAAAGCCACCGCGGTCTACCGCTGGGAGCACAGCGCGCCTATTGGACTCTATGACGAGCCGTTCCTCTACGTCGAGGGACCGCCGCCCCTGATCATCTGCGGCGACGCCTACGCGGGGCCAAAGGTCGAAGGGGCTACCCTGTCCGGACTCGCCGCCGCCGAGAAGCTTATCGAGAGCGGTACCTGGTAAAGCACATTCTGCACCTAGCGGCGACGCTCTTCATGGTCGGCGTCGTCTGGTTCGTACAGGTGGTCCACTATCCCCTCTTCGCCAGGGTAGCCTCGGAAAGGCTCGATCCTTACTCCGAAGCCCACTCGCGCTTCACGGGCTACGTCGTCGGCCCACCGATGCTCGTCGAGCCGCGATAGCTCTCCTCCTCGCCTTCGATAGGTTCGAAGGCGTGCCCTTCGTCGCCGCTGTAGCTGATCTCGCTCTCGTAGCCCTGATCTGGCTCCCACAGCGCTCCTACAGGCGCTACGGCGCTCTTAGGCTTCGACGAGGAGAGCATAAGCAACCTCGTCCTCTCTAACTGGGTGTGCACTGCACCCAGAGCGTGCGGGGTAGGCTCGTCATGTGGATAACCGCCCGCGCTATCGGCTAGGAGCAAGGGTTTAAGGCTGGCGGCGGGTTATGGGAAGTGGTACATATAACCTATATGCCACACAAAATTTAAAACGAGGAGGGGAGCGGGTTTTGGGTAACAGGAGGGTAGCTTTAAAACCGCACGTGGCCAGGATCCGGCGCTGGGTCGACGAGGGGCGGGGGGACGATTGGATCGCCCAGGAGCTCAACACTACTTCCTCCAGTGTCCAGAGCTTCCGGTCACGCAACTCGATCTACCGCCGCGACCCCGTTCGCCGGGGGCGGCTCTCCGAGCACCCCGTGGTCCTCGACGAGAACGAAGTGGGTATCGTGCTGATCACCGATGCGCGTGAGTCCGAAGTCTTTGCCAACGAGTGGCGCAACTACCTCCGCCGGAACCCGGAGGACTTGCAGATCGTCATCACCCAAGATCGCATCTACCTCGAAAAGGTTCGCTAGGACTTTATGAGCGGCGACGAGCCCACGGTAGATCTACGCTTCCCACTCGAGACTGCCGAAGACCTGCACGCCGTTCTCGAAGACCTGCTGGAGAGCGGCCGCGAAGAAGCCGCCCTGGAGAGGGCCTACCGCATCCTCGCTTGGCGTATCCTGGCCGTCAAGGGCGGCACCGGCCTCACAGGCCGGATGGCCGAGCTTGCCCGTGAAGCCCGCAGCGTCGAGGAGTACGAGGCGGCACGCGACGGGGCTTTGGGCCCCCTACTCGACGGCCTGGAGAGCGCTGAGAACAGGGATCCGTAGGAAGGAAGCTTTCAGATAGTGGGCGTCGGCGGAGCTTCGATCCGGCAGGCCGGAACGGTTCGTAGCCGGCAACATCGGCAGGACAGGTCTCGACGATCGTGGAAGCTTCGAGCCAAAGGCCAGTACCCGATTGCTGATTCCTGACGGCTATTCGTTACCAAACCGTTATTCTGCAGGAGTAGTACGAACTGACAACGCCTTAAGGTCCGCTTCTCCACCACGGTGGGTCAGGAGGAGATCGAGCTGGGGCTGGTCTAGCGGTTGCGCGCTCGTGCCCTGCTGGCTGAATTGTCTGGGAGCGGCGTTCTAGGAACTTCGCCTATACGGAGTTCTCAGAAGTTCGCCTCGCAGCTCTAGGGGTGGCATCATGACGGACGAAAGCGTCGCTCACACGCATAAGGGGGAACAAGCGTGTCTGAAGAGAACAAGGCCACGACTACCAGCGATCCTGAGGAATTCCTCTCCTATTGGTTCCCCGAAGACATCAACAATGCCGATCTGGAGACGCTCCGGCGTGAAGGGAAGCGATGGATGCAAGGCGGCCCCGAGGTTGACAAGATTACCGAGCGCTTCGGAGGCGTGCTGGAGCAAGCCCGCCGGGGGGAACTAGATCATTGGGCAGAGACGCCGCGAGGACGCCTGGCGCTGATCATCGTCTTGGACCAGTTCTCCCGCAACATCTACCGGGGCTTGCCCCTCTCCTACTCACAGGATGAGAAGGCCCTCAAGCTAGCCCTCGAAGGCATCGACTTGGGGATGGACCGCGAGCTGGGGGCGATGGAGCGGATGTTCTTCTGGCTCCCGCTGGGCCACTCCGAGAACCTCGCCCTCCACGAGCGTGGCGTCCGCCACGCCGAGGAGGAAGCGGCCAACACGCCACCCCGCCTGAGGGCGATGGCCGAGTTCGGGATCTCTCAGGCTAGTGCAGCGCGCGACGTCATAGCGCGCTTTGGCCGCCACCCGCACCGCAACGAGATACTGAGGCGCACCTCTACGCCGGAGGAGCTGGAGTACCTGAGGACCGAGACGCCGCCGCACCTGCGTTAGCCTCCTTCCTCCTAAGCCCTTATTCACCGAAGTGCCTGGAAATAGTAGTTGGCTTTCCGGAAGTTCTTATCCGACATTGTGAATAGGATCGGGGCATAGCCGCCCATCGAAACCGATCGGTGAGCATGAGCCCACACCCTCGATTATACAAGCTGGGGCCTGCATAAAAACGTGCGCGATCTTGGAAGGGGCGCAGGCGGCTAGCACTTCCACATGTACGTTCCAAACGCAACGCATCCCTGAGCTCCGCTTCGCCGCCACGCTGGGCCAGGAGCCGGAGATAGAGCTCGCGCTGCTCTAGCGGTTAGGCGCTCGTGCCCTCCTGAGGGGACTGCGTGCAAGAAGAATTCTGCAAACTTCGCTTGTAAGGGGTCGCCGAAAGTCGGTCGGTGAAGTTCCCCGAAATTTTGGTGACCGGGAGGATGCGCCGGCCTTCCTTGCGGTGCATACTCGGGGCGGACTGCGCAGGCTAGGCGGGGGAACGCGATGGGCATCACGAGCGACGCTTCCAGCAACAGGTCTCCTACCATCATTAGGCTCGCCTCCGAACGCGACGCCGAACAGATCGTGGCCATATCGCGCCTAACGTGACCGACACGATCACCTCTTTCGAGTTTGAGCCGCCTACCGCAGACGAGATGCGCCGACGCATCGAGGTCACCCTCCAGCGCTACCCCTGGTTGGTCTGTGAGCGCCAGGGAAGGGTGTTGGGCTACGTCTACGCCGGAGCGCACGGCTCCAGGGCGGCCTATCAGTGGTCCGTGGACGTGTCGGTCTACGTCCACGAGGACGCACGTCGGACGGGGGTGGGGCGAGCTCTGTATGCCTCACTCTTCGCAGCGCTGGACCTCCAGGGCTTCTACAACGCCTACGCTGGGGCCACGTTGCCAAACCCGGCGAGCGTCGGGCTGCACGAGGCGGTAGGTTTTCGGCCCGTGGGAGTCTACCGCGAGGTCGGCTACAAGCTGGGCGCGTGGCACGACGTGGTGTGGTGGCATCTCCTGTTACGGGAACGGGTAGCGGATCCAAATCCGCCCGTCAACCTACCTTCGGTGCTGGGGTCTGAGGAGTGGGACGTCGCTTTGACGAAAGGTCTGCCGCTCCTACGAAGTGACCCGTGAGTCTCCTTCGCCCTTCCTTTTGGCACTATCCACCCGAGTGCCTAGAAGGTGCGTTCTTGGAGCTCCATTTATTTGGGAGCGCTGCATAAAGCAGCACGATCCGGGATGCGGGATAGGCAGCAGGTGCTTCCCCGTGTATAGAACGGAGTGACAACGCCTTAAAGGTTCACTTCTCCGCCACGCTGGGCCAGGAGCCGGAGGTCATTAGTTGTTCCTCAGTTGACATGGTCTTCTAAGCCGGTCTGACGCCTGGCTCAAGGCCAGACCCTGAGCACACCCTCCCGTCCCGCGGCCAAGGCGACTCGCCCGTTCGGGGCAGCTGCCGTCGCCAGGTTTGTCGTCAGCACACCGCCCACGGGGAGCGTCCAAGCAACCTCAGCCCCGCCCTCTCCGTGGCGGATAGCGCTCAGCTCGGTGCGGTCCTGGCTCGGCACTAGCAGCTCGAAAACGCCGTCTCCGTTAAGGTCCCCTGCCCGGGCGGTGTCGAGGTTGCGGGAGTAGATCTCGTACGAGGAGTATCCAGGTTGGGTGGCCACTATCTCCAGTTCGCCGGTATCCTCGTCGATCGCGTAGAACTCGACGACCCCACCGGTGTGCGGCGTGCGGATGGCCGCGATCTCCACCTCTCTGTTTGGGCCGAAGGGACCGGTGGCCAGGAGGTGGCGCCACCTCTGCCCCTGCCCCATGAACGGACCCGCGGCCACCAGCCCTCTGCCCGGGTCGTAGAGGGCTATCCGGCTTCCTTCATCCGGCGTGCTCTCGGTGACGGCCAGCAACTCCTCCTTGCTGCTCGTCCCCTCGAACCACAGCGGGGAGACCAGCTCGAAGACGCCCCCCGACACGGGGAGAATGCGGCCGACGATCTCCACGCTCTCCTCCGAAGGCTTCAGTATGGCGATGCTCTCGGCCTCGAGGTCGTCGCCTATAACGTCGTGTGCGTAGCGACCCGCCGGGTCGGAGAGTATCGCGATCCTGCCGTTCGGGCTTCGCACGGCGCGCGCGTCCGGAAGTGCCCTCGCCTGGGCACTACCCACCAGCGCGAACCCGCCACCATTCTCGACAAACAGGTTGCCGTCCTCCGCTACGACGAGCAGTCCCTCCCCCCTATCCGGGGAGAGGGGTACGGGGTGAGTCAGGGTCGACGCACCCTCGCCGGACGAGGTAAGCAACCGTAGCCCCTTTCCCTCGACCGCCACGGCAGGGGGCTGTCCGGCTGCGAGCCGACCGGGCGAGACGGGCAAGGGCTGAACTGAACCCTCTTCGTCTAGCCGAAAGGCCTCTACCCGCCCGTCCTCGAGCGCCACGACCCAGGCAATGGTCTCTTCGATAGGAACTCCCACCACCCAGGCCGGCTCACCGTCCAACTCCACGTCCACCGGGCTGGAGTCGGGGAGATCACCCGTGCCCTCCGTCGCCCGGTTGCCGGACGCCTGCCCGTAGGTGTAGCTATAAGACGGGAGGGTGGAGGGAGCCCCGGCTTATTGGGATAAGGAGCTTTCCGGTGCCGTTACTTTCGTGGCAAAGTCCTTGTCCCCCTCGCTGGTGTCCGTTTGGTCGGTATCGGGGGTCTTCGAACATCCCATGAGCAGGATGATGCTCAGCACCACGAGGAGGCCGGAGAAGAGGTGCTTCGTTCCGGTCACGTTAAGCGGCACCTTGTTTGTCCTCTTCGAGTCGCTGGAGGATAGCCCGCATCAGGAGGTCCCCCTTCTCCGCCCGGAAGATGGCGCCTGAGTTGTAGAGCTCGTAGCGCCTGAAGGCTTCCTCTGGCAAAGACGCCATCGGGTCTCCTCTCCTGCCGACAGCACGGTACACGATGATACCCGTAAGCGAGCGCCTGTTCTGTAACGCTGTACTCGGCGCCCTGCTGACTGTCAAGGAAGCTCAAGGAAGGGGTTGGCCCTCGCGTGTGG
>JALYGT010000110.1 GCA_030776965.1 Actinomycetota bacterium | reverse complement strand
TGCTCCGCAAGAACTCGTTGTATTCGTAGGTGAGCTCGTAGCCGTCCCAATACCCTGGCCGGAATTCCTCCGAGCCGTTCTCCTTCGCCCACGCAAGTACGTGCCGCTGCCAGTCCTCCGGCGTGCCTTTAAGGTTCTCGGCTACGGCCGTCTTCACGACGTCGAGGGCTAGGTTCTTCTCTTCACCCACAAACGCCCTCCAGAGGGCGCGGTACTCGATACCGGTAAGAGAGGAGATCTCCTCGAGCAGTCCCTCATCAACACGGACGCTGCGTGGGCGGTGCGCTAGGCTGGTGTTGGCCATAGGGCTACCTCCCTGTGGTCCGGGCCTCGGGAGGTTGCCGCCTCGCCGGGGCCGTTTCTTTGTCTGACGCCCTTCAGTATACACTATTTGCACATTTTTAGCAAACGCTGTATACTATGTTTGCACATATATTTGACTAAGGAGCGCACGATGAGTACACAGGCGCTGGTGGAAGTAAACGGACAGAAACTTGAGAAGCTTCGTAAGCAGCGGCTTTGGTTGATCGGCGACCTCGCCGAGAGAAGTGGCGTGCATCGAAATACGATTTCCAAGCTTGAAAACAATAGAGGGGGAGCGTACCCGGAAACCATCCGCAAGCTCGCAGAAGCCCTCGACGTAGAACCCACCGAACTCTTAGGAGAGTAAATCATGACTAGCACGAACGGCCACGGCCCTAAGCGGGCTATTCTCTACGCCCGCGTGTCCACCGAAGAACAGGCGGAAGAAGGCTACTCGCTCCCGGAACAAATCTGCGACCTCACGCGCTACGCAAAGTCCCAAGGTTACGCCGTTCTCGGTGAACCCATAGAAGACGACGGGTACTCGGGCAGAACCATGAACCGCCCAGGCCTGGCGCTGGTACGTCAACTGGCAGATGACGGGGCCTTCGACGTGCTACTGGTAGCGAAGTGGAATCGCCTCTTCCGCAGGGGGGCCTACCAGGACCTTTTCATAGCCGAGATGAAGCTGGCCGGCATAGACGTGATCTCCCTGGACGGCCAGAAGAACGACACGCCCGCTGGTAAGCTCTTCAACCGCATGATGGCCGACTTCTCCGAGTACCAGCGCGACGACCTGGTGGAAACAATGCAGCGGGGCAAGAGGGGCCGCGCCAGGCAGGGCAAGGTTGTCCCCAGCAGGTTCGTACCCTACGGATTCTCCTATGACCCGGAGATAGGCAATTACCGGGTGCATGAGGACCGCATGCGGGCGGTTAGGGCGGTGTTTCATATGGTAGGCGCCGAGGGCCGGTCTCTGTACCAGGTCATAAAGGCGCTACAGCGAGATGGCGTGCTCACACCGGCTGCGGCCTTGGCTGAGCGAGAAGGTAAGCCGCCCGTGGCCAGCCATTGGCGACACAGGGGCATCCGCCTCATCATCGAGAATGACGTCTACAAGGCTCACACCTACGAAGAGATCAAAGCTATGGTGTCAGCGGAAGTGGCTGCAACCTTAGACCCGGACAAGCGTTACGGCGTCCAATGGTACAACCGTGCGCGCTACGAGCGAACGCCGGACGAAAACAAGGTCGTGCATGTCACGCCGAACAAACCTGAAGAGTGGATAGCCGTGCCCGTGCCTGACGCAGGAATCCCGCGCGAGCTGGTGGAAGCCGCAAGGGAGGCCATAAAGGACAACAAGGCGTATTCGTCTGCCTCCGACCGCTTTTGGGAGCTTAGTGGAGGCATCCTCTACTGTGACGAGTGCGGATGGAGAATGACGGCAAACACTATGGTGGCGAAGGCCCTGAAAAGGCGCGGCTACTACTACTATCATTGCCCTAAACGGCGCCAGTACGGGAAAGAGTCTTGCTCCCACACCAAGAACCATTCGGCAGAAAAGATGGAGTCCGCAGTGTGGAGCGCGGTGTCTAGCATCCTCAAGGACCCCGAACAACTGCGTGCTGACCTCGACCGTATGATTGAGCTGGAGCACCGCGAAATGCGCCGGCGAGACCCCCACAAGGAGGCGAGGCTGTGGTCCGAGAAGCTAGCCGAGGCGGAACGGATGCGGCGCGGCTACCAGGAGCAGGCAGCCAAGGGCTATATGAGCCTAGACGAATTGGGTGCGGCGCTCGAAGAGTTGGAGGAGACACGCAAGACCGCCGAACGGGAGCTCCGAAACCTTAAGAGCCAGCAGGAATCTATAGAGGAACTCGAAAGGGATAAGGAAGCTCTGTTGGACTACTACGTCGCCCTCACGCCGGAAGCCTTGGACGCCCTCACCTCTGAGGAGCGTCACCAGCTTTATAAAATGCTCAGGCTTAAGGGTAGCGTGAGCCAGGACGGGTCCATTAAGCTTAGCGGTGTATTAGGGGACAGTCTCAGTATTTGTGAATCGGAACTTGCACCTCCGTTCACGAGCTAACAGATGTCAATGGCATCGGGGAAGCGAAGGCCTGCATCATACTGGCGGCGCTCGAGCTCGGGCGTAGGATCGCGCAGGTTCGCAACCCGGGACGGCCCGTGGTATCATCGCCCGCGGACGTGGACAGGTTACTGAGGGGCCGCATCGCCAACCTCGACCGGGAGAACTTTGTCGTCGTGCTCTTGAACACCAAAAACGAGGTCACAGATACTCCCATGGTCTCCGTAGGCACGCTCTCCGCCTCCCTCGTCCATCCCCGGGAGGTCTTCAAGCCGGCCATCCGAGCGAGCGCCGCGAGCGTGATCCTGGCGCACAACCATCCCAGCGGCAAGGTCGAGCCCAGCCGGGAGGACCGCGAGATCACGAAGAGGCTCAAGGAGTCTGCCGAGATCCTGGGTATAGAGGTGTTGGACCATGTTATCGTGGGTGACAGTTACTACAGTATGAAGGAACACGGGATACTCTAGCCAGAGGGTTGGAGCGTCACGATTGAACGGACGGGGTTAAAGATGTTTGGAGGGATGTTCGGTAGGGACGTTGCTATAGACCTCGGGACGGCGAACACGTTGGTATTCGTCAAAGGTAACGGGATCGTTCTCTCGGAGCCCTCGGTAGTCGCCATAGACAACAAGTCCGACAAAGTCGTTGCCGTGGGGAGTGCCGCGAAGAGGATGCTTGGGCGCACGCCCGGCAACATAGTGGCCACGCGTCCGTTGAAGGACGGGGTCATAGCGGACTTCGAGGTCACGGAGAAGATGCTCTCGTACTTCATCCGCAGAGCGCAGCCGCGACGCAGGCTTTTGAAGTCTCTGATCGGGCCGAGGGTCGTCGTGTGTGTGCCCAGCGGTGTAACGGGCGTCGAGCTTCGAGCGGTCAAGGAGGCGACGGAGTCCGCGGGGGCGCGGCAGGCGTACACCATAGAGGAGCCCCTGGCGGCGGCGATCGGGGCCGGGCTGCCGGTCAACGAGGCCCAGGGGTCTATGATCGTGGACGTCGGCAGCGGGACGAGCGAGGTCGCGGTGATCTCTATGGGCGGGATCGTGACTAAGTCGTCCATCAGGATCGCCGGCGACGACATAGACGACGCCATCTCGCTTTATATCCAAAAAGAGTACAAGCTCGCCATTGGGAACCAGACCTCCGAGCAGCTGAAGATCGAGCTCGGGAGCGCCTTCCGTTTGGACGACGAGGAGTCGGCGGAGATAAGGGGCCGGGACCTCATCACGGGCCTCCCCAAAACGATCGTCATAACGAGCGAGGAGATCCGGGAGGCGATCAGCATACCCGTGGACGCGGTCGTGACGGCGGTACGCGACACCCTGGACCGCACACCACCGGAGCTCGCCTCAGACATCATGGATCGGGGCATGGTCTTAGCGGGTGGCGGCGCCTTACTCAGGCTATTCGACGAGCGCCTGAGGCGGGAGACGGGTATCCCGGTGCACATAGCGGACGACCCTATGATGTGCGTCGCCATTGGCAGTGGCCGCTGCCTTGAGGAGATCGAGTACTACCGCAGCGCCCTCTCTTCCGCCTAGGATAGCCTTGGGGAGCAAGAAGCCCAGCGCCGTGAGCGGCCTCGCGGCCCTCGTTATCCTCTGCGTGGCGAGCCTTGCCCTGTTCACGATCTACGTGAGAGAGGGCGACTCCGGGCCCCTGCACACTATCCAGCTCGGTGCTTCGGAGGTCTTGAGGCCGGTGCGGGGGCTGCTGAACCTGGCCACTTCGCCCTTTTCGGCGGCAAGCGAGAGGATCGAGGGAGCCTTGGACACGAGCGAGAAGAAGAAGGAGCTCGAGGAGAAGGCGCTGGAGTACGAGGAAGGCGCCGCGGAGGCCGCCCGCCTGAGGCAGGAGAACGAACGGCTGCGCAGTCTCCTGCAGGGAGAGCAGCCGTCCTTCGAGTACGGGCCGCTCGCACGGGTCATCCAACCCGTCGGCGGGCAGCTCACCGATCGGGTGGTGATAAACGTCGGCACCAACGACGGTGTAGGACCCGAGCAGCCGGTCGTCGTGGGGAACAACGTCTTGGTCGGGCGCACCACAAGTCGGGTCACTCCCAACACCGCCGAGGTCCTCCTCATCACCGACCAGAGCTTCGCTGCCGGCGTCCGGATCGTGCCACCAGAGGGTTCGGAGGACGAATCGGGGGAGATCACCTCGGCTGGTGGCGGTCCCTCAGAGGAGGAATCCCACGGGGAGGGGCTCCTCAGGACCAGCTGGGAGGGCTACCTTGGGGTGGACTACGTGGACCTGGATGCCGGGGCCGTGCAGGGGGACTTCGTGGTCACGAGCGGACGCGCCGGCAATAGGGAGCTTATCTTCCCGCCGGGGATCCTCGTCGGGACGGTCGAGTCGGCGATCTCGCAGGACATAGAGCAGTACATGAAGATAGTCGTCGCGCCTACCGTCCAGGCCGACGACCTCCAGGAGGTGCGGGTGATCGTCGGTTGGTAGTCGGTAACGCCTTGTCGGGAGGGAGCCATATAGTCCGAGCGGCGCTCCTTGTGGCGCTCGCGGCGCTCTTGGAGACCACCCTGTCGCCGCTCTTAACCTTCGGGTGGGTCGGACCAAGGATCCTGGTCATCGGCGTGGTCGCCGCGGTAACGGGTTTGCGCGATCTTCAGGCGCTGCTTCTAGGCTTCTTCGGCGGCGTCCTCACCGACGCCCTCGGCGGCGGGCACTTCGGGATGGCGGCCCTGGGGGGTGTCCTCGCCGCGGGAATCTCGATACGGATCGGGACCACTCGCCGGAAGGGCGAGACGGGCGTCTTCCTAGCTCGAGCGGTCGCGGTCGCAGTGGTAGCATACGATTTCTTGAACCTGATCGCCCCCGTGCTCGCCGGGCAAGAGGGCCCGCCCGTAGTGAACTATCTATTGGGCGGCGTGGTCCCCGACGTGCTGCTGAATGCGGTTCTGGCATACTTTGTGGGCGGCCGGTTGCTGAGGCAGATAGCCACGAAGGAAGAGCGTTGGATCTGAGCAGGAGCAAGGTTGGCGGCGAGATGGGCCCCTTCGGGTGGCTGAGGTTGATGGACCCGCTACTGCTCGTGACCGGGCTCGCGCTTACGGGTTTCGGCATCCTCGCGGTGTACGTCGCGGGCTCCGACGATGGGGAAGCCTACGCGCTGAACCAGGCTTTGGGGTTCGTCGTGGGGCTCATAGGGGCGGTACCGCTGGTCCTCGTGGACTACCGGCGACTCAAGCAGTACCTGCCCATCATTTACGGCCTCGCTGTCGTCATGCTCTTGGCGGTGATGGTCACGGGCGCGGCTGTCAAGGGCGCGCAGCGCTGGATCGACATAGGGCCCGTGCAGATCCAACCCTCGGAGTTCGCCAAGCTCCTCGTGGTCGTGGTCCTAGCCGGGTACTTCGCCAATAACCGCATCAGCGACAACAAGACCTTCCTCAAGTCCTTGGGGATCATTTCCGTGCCGGCTCTCCTCGTCTTCGCCCAGCCCGACCTCGGCACCACGCTCGTGTTCGGGGCCATCTTCTTCGCTATGGCCTTCATCGGCGGCGCGAAGCTCTACCAGATCGGGGCCCTCGTGACGTTGGGCGGCGTCCTCGCCGGGCTCGCGCTGTGGATGGGGGTCCTCGAGGATTACCAGGTCGCACGCCTGACGGCTTTCCTCGATCCCGTGGCGACCACCGAGGAAGGCTATCAAGTCGCCCAGTCCAAGGTAGCCATAGGGTCCGGCGGCCTCACTGGTAAGGGCCTCGACGCAACGACGCTCGCCAACTTGGGCTTCCTGCCCGAGGACCACACCGACTTCATCTTCTCTAACCTGGCCGAGAGGATGGGTTTCGTCGGCGGTCTCCTGCTATTGGGGCTGTTCTTCGTCCTCGTCTGGAGGATTCTGCGCGTGGCGACCATGTCGAAGGACCGCTTCGGCGTCCTGATCGCCGTTGGCGTCGCCACCATCTTCCTCTTCCACGTGTTCGTGAACGTCGGGATGGCGATGGGAATAATGCCGGTGACTGGCATCCCACTGCCCTTCATCAGCTACGGCCGCAGCAGTCTGGTAGTGAGCGTGATCTCTTTGGGGTTGTTGCAGAGCATCGCCATGCGCTCGAAATCGGAGGGTTACAAAGAGATGAAGGCCTGATGGTCGACCGGGAGCGTCACTGGTCGGGAGGAGCTTCGGCGGGTATACTGTGCTGCCAGAGAGTCGCGGCACGCCGATTCGCCCCCGGGCGTGCCCCCCGGTTTACAATGAGCTTAGGAGCGTAGTCATATGTTTGCGGTGATAAAGGTCGGCGGTAAGCAGTACCGGACCGGCAATGACGAAGAACTGGTCGTGGACCACCTGTCGGGCGAGGTCGGGGATTCTTTAGAGGTTCCGGTCGCGTTCGCGGCCGACGGGGACAACTTCGACCTCGGAGAGAAGACGGCCAGGGTGGAGATCCTCGAGCACCTCAAGGGTGAGAAGATCCACGTCTACAAGTACAGGCCCAAGAAGAACAGCAGGAAGAAGACCGGGCACCGCCAGGCGCGGACCCGAATCAAAGTACTGGAGGTATAGGATATGGCTCACAAAAAAGGCGGCGGCTCTTCGAAGAACGGCCGCGACACCGCGGGCAAGAGGCTCGGCGTAAAGTCCTACGGCGGCCAGCTAGTCAGCGCGGGAAGCATCATCGTCAGGCAGCGCGGCACGAAGGTCCACCCGGGCCTGAACGTCGGTAAAGGCTCCGACGACACGCTCTTCGCCAAGGTCTCGGGACGGGTGAAGTTCGCCAAGTCTCGCGGCAGGAGCGTCGCGCACATCGTCGAGCCCGACGGGGCTGCCTCGGACGGGGCTCCGATAGGAACCACGGTCTGAACGCCGCACCTTGGAGGGGTTTTTAGCCCCGTTGCAGTTCGTCGATGAAGCCCGCCTCATCGTCCGCGCGGGGCGCGGCGGCGACGGCAGCGTCTCCTTCAACCGCGAGAAGTACAACCCGCGCGGCGGCCCGGACGGCGGCCGCGGCGGCGACGGGGGGTCGGTGATCTTCCGCGCCACCGAGGATCTCTCGACCCTTGAACCCTATGCCCACCGTAACCTGATCAAGGCAGACCGTGGCCGCCACGGCTCCGGCGACAACCGCGCCGGCGAGAGGGGTGCCGACGTGATCGTGGAAGTCCCCGTCGGCACCCTCGTCCACGACGAGGACGGCTTGCTCGCCGACCTCTCGGAGCCGGGTGCCGAGTTCGTCGCGGTGAAAGGTGGCCAAGGCGGACGCGGCAACGCTTCGTTTACGACCTCGACCCGGCGGTCCCCGGCCTTCAGGGAGAAGGGGCTCCCCGGCGAGGAGAGGGAGGTCCGTCTCGAGCTCCGGGTCCTCTCGGACGTGGGGCTCGTGGGATTGCCAAACGCCGGCAAGTCCTCGTTGCTCGCTTCTTTGAGCGCCGCCCGGCCGAAGGTCGGCGACTATCCCTTCACGACCCTCACCCCCGGCCTCGGCGTGGTCGACGAGAAGAGCTACCGGGAGCCGTTCGTCGTCGCGGACATTCCCGGTCTGATCTCCGGCGCCAGCGAGGGCCGGGGGCTCGGGAACCGTTTCTTGAGGCACGTGGCGCGGGCACGCCTCCTCGTGCTCGTCCTCGACGCCTCGGAAGACCCCGAGAGGTCGGAGGCTACTTTGCGCGCCGAGCTCCACGCCGCCGGGCTCTCGAACAAGCCGACGATCGTGGTCCTCAACAAGGTGGACGTGCTCGACAACGAGCTACGAGGGTACCTGAGGGACACGTTCCCTGGGTCCCCTCAGGTCTCGGCACTCACCGGCGAGGGCGTGAAAGCGTTGCGGGATCTTCTCGAAGAGCAGCTCCGAGAGTTGGGCGAGCGGGAACGCGTCGAGGCTAACGGAGCCGGGGAGCACCGCACCTTCCGGCCGATGTGGAGAGGGTTGCGCGTTGAGAAGGTGGGGGAAGGCGCATACGAGGTCACTGGCGAGAACGTCGAGCGTCTCGCGCTCCGTACGGACTGGGACAGCTCCGAGGGCGTGGCGAACTTCCAGCGGGAGCTGGAGAGGAAGGGCGTGGTGGCGGCGCTCAAGCGGGCCGGCGCGGAGCCTGGCGACGAGGTCCGCATCGGCGAGACGGAGTTCGACTTCAAGTGAGGCGCGATGAGTAGAGTGGGCATCTTCGGCGGGACCTTCGATCCCATCCACCAAGGGCACATGGTCATCGCCGAGCAGGTAGCCGAGGTTTTGGGCCTGGCGCGCGTGATCTTCGTCCCCAGCGGCGTCCCCCCACACAAGCCGGCCTCCAGCATCAAAGCCGGCACCGAGGACCGCCTGCGGATGGTCGAAGCCGCTATCCGAGGCAACAACAAGTTCCTCGTAGACAGCGTGGAGATAGAATCAAGGAAGGCCATGTACAGCGTCGAGACGGTGCCCCTCATTAAGGAGCGCCACGAAGGGGACGAGTGGTTCTTCGTCAGCGGCGCCGACGAGGTTTCGAATCTCCTCTACTGGAAAGAGCCCGACAAACTCCTGGAAGAGGCCGCGATGGTGGCGGCCACCCGTCCCGGCTACGACATCTCCAACCTCGAGCACCTCAAAGAAGAGCTAGAGAACTTCGACAAGATCGTACCCGTCGAGTGCACGCGAGTCGACATTTCGGCGACGAGCATCCGGCGGAGGCTGGTGGAGGGCAGGGGCATCCGGTACCTGGTGCCGGACGGGGTGTACGAGGTCATCCACGAGAGAGGGTTGTATGGCGCATACATGAAAAGGCGGAAGAAAGCAAGGGAACGGAGCGACGTTTGATTGAAAGGAACGAAGCGTGAACCGCGACGACTCCGCGGCCAGCGGCCAGGTAGACGAGGCCCGGGACGAGCTCGAGTTCACTCGCCACATGGCTAAGACTGCGGCCCGGGCGGCGGCCGACATGTTCGCCAAGGACGTGGTTATCATAGACCTCAAAGAAGCCGTCTCCTACACGGACTACTTCGTGGTGGCAAGCGCCGAGACCGAGCGGCAGATGCGACGTGTGGTCGAGGAAGTCTTGGAGAAGATGAGGGACAAGGGATACAGACCCCGCTCGCGGCGTTTCGACGAGGGCTCGGCCTGGGTCAGCCTAGACTTCCTCGACGTGGTAGTTCACATCTTCACCGACGAAGCCCGCGACTACTACCGCCTCGAATCCCTCTGGCGCGGCGCTCCCCAGGAGCGTTGGGAGGGGTAACGCAGGCCTCCCACGCCCGTTGACACCAAACCCTTCCTTGCTATACTTTGCGAGCTTTTTGGGGCCGTAGCTCAGCCGGGAGAGCGCCACGCTGGCAGCGTGGAGGTCACGGGTTCGATCCCCGTCGGCTCCACCACAGGTCGGCATAGGTTGGGGGGCAACCTATACCTCGGCAGGGGAAAATTGCGAAGTAACACCGTTCATCGTCTCCCCGCATGCCTAACCAGGTTGTCAACGGAATCGGCTTAACAAGACCAGCGGGCTCTGCGCAGGGGGCAGGTGGGGGTCAACTGGGGCACGAGCTTGATTTTGTCTTTCCTGGTCCTATATCAAACGTGGACCACATTAGGAGCCTAACCTCCACGCGAGGCGGTCTGCCTGGTGATCCAGCATGCTCGTCTGCCCTAACTGCTGAACGACCTCTAGCCCCTCAAACACAGCCGGGGGGACCTCCTCCGGGTTATCGAACCTCGTCGGGATGCTCTCCTCCTCTTTATAGCCACCTCAATACGAATTCTAGCGCTTTTATGCTAGCGATAGAAGAGGGGCACTCGCTGCCCGAGGACGCTAGGCGAGTGGGGAAGAGCTAG
>JALYGT010000109.1 GCA_030776965.1 Actinomycetota bacterium | reverse complement strand
GGCGTTCCGGAGGCATCTCGAAGGGGGAAGGAGGGGTTCCCCGCAGCCGGTCGCCGAGCTGGGTGCTCCACGTCCGGAGTACTTGAGCATGATGGCGCAGGGTCGCTGCCTCTCTCTGATAAGGCTGGCCTGGACGCGTCGAGTAGCTGCCGTCGCACTCTTCTAGAACCCCCAAGACGGAGAGTGCGCCGAGCAGAATCCGTACGGCTCGTTCGTCGAGCCTGAGTCGAGTAGCCGCTTCTTTGGGGGTGGCTGGAAGTTCCTCAAAGAGCCCCACCTCGGCTGCGGCGTCGAAGGCGGCGACCAGCCGCCAATCCGCGACCTCACCGGGCGGGGCCAGAAAAGAGAGGTCTTCTCTGTTACTCAATTCGGGAGGTCCTGAGGATCGAAGGTAGGTTCGTGCTCAGGTACTCTTCTTGTACTGCCTTAGCGGGAGAGAGCGGCATCGAAACAGGCCGGGCAGAGCTCTTTGCCCTCCAGCCTCCGGACACGAGTCTCCATGGTGGGCTCTCCGCAGTCGGCACAGGTGATGGAGTTGTGGATGCGGGCCATCGGCGGTACCTCCACTGCTTCCGGCTCCTCCACCGTGTAGAGCTCTTCCTCCGGGGCTCTTAGGATGGCCTCAGAGCGGTTTGCGTGCAGCTCCTTAAAGCGGGCTCGCTCCTCCTCTGTGGCGCTCTTGTTGCGCACCTTGGCGAACAGTTCACTGTGCTCCGGGCTGCGGCCAAACGCTCCGGGGCGGATGGAGATGCGGATCGCCTTGTCGTCCGAGCGCCGGATGAAGGTGTAGGCGTTCTTGCCGTAGTCCAGGTGGATCAAGTTCCCTTTGCCGAACGTGCAGCCGGTGAGGTACTGGATCGCGTCCACCGCGCACATGTTCGTCTCTGTTAGCGCCACGACCTCCTCGTCTGAGGAGTGGGGACCCACCTCGCGCAGCGCAACTTCGGCTGCCCGGATGCCCATGGCCAGCCCCGGACACATATGGCCGTGAAAGCGCACTATGTCCTCGACCGTTTCGGGCGCTACTCGGGTTCCTTCTTCTCTTTTCTGAACCACCATGGCCTGCTCCTTTCTCGTTGCTGCTTATCCGAACCTTCCAGCCAAGTGGCAGTAGTATTAAATGTATAGGAGCAATAGCGCATGGGCAAGAGACCAGGAAATCTTGAATTTTTTGCCTTGTCTTTACATTATCTTTACCTACCTTGTCGTTTCTTTACATTACCTTTACCCACCTATCTTTACCTTCCCGCGACTGGAAGGTTTACGCTGGGCCATACTATTACGGGAAGGTTACGGGAAGGAGCTTCTGCATAGCTGAAACAGTTCTAATATATTCTAATAGATAGGTGAGGTAGCGCGGTTGGTGGTCGTGTCGTCTAAGACGTTACGCTATTAGAAGGTGGGAGATCTCGGGAGCGACGGTTCTCTTGGGAAGGGCAACGGGAGAGGAGTCCGGTCATGAGGATCCGTGCGCCCTCTGTCGGCGTTGGGGCTCTGCCGGAAAACGGGGTCAAAGGAGGTAGGCGGTGAGTGTGACCAGATTTTGGTGGCTGCTACTTGGGCTCGCTGCTGCGGTGGTGGCGGTGGTCGCGATGCTGCTGGGACGCATCATTGCAGCTGCAAGGAGCATAGACCGGCACGCCGACGCTATCTGGACGGTAGGGAAGCAGATCGCGGGCAACACGGTGTCGATCTGGATGCTCGAGAAGACCAGCGAGCAGATGGAGGCGACGCGGGATGCGACGCGATCGCTAGAGCAGACCGCCTCCTCCATGGACGAGAAGATCCGTGCGCTGGCGGATGAGACCGGAGGAGGGCGCTGAGTTATGGAAACACTCAAGAACCTCACCTGGATATATGCCGCAGTGCTAGTGCTAGCCTTGGCGGCGAGTCTCATCGCCATCTTGATTCATTTGTGGCGTATCGCCGGCGCTCTCGGGGAGGCGCACGCGGCGCTGGAGGCGGTAAGAGATGAAACGGCCCCGCTCAGCGAGCCGCTCGAGCATCTGCAAGGCGCATCCATTGGTGCCGCGGAAGAACTGTCCAAAGCGCAAGAGAGCTTCGCGCGAGCGGATGAGCGGTTGAGAGCGCTCTTGGAGCGACTCGGCGTATCGTCTAGGCGTTAGGAGGCAGGAGGCGGCGATGAGAACGACTATTTTCGTTGTGTGGGTGATAGGGCTTATCGGGATGCTACCCGCTACTCTCGTGATCTTGAAAGAGGTGGCGCTCGTGTTAAAGGAGCTCAAGGCTATCCACCAGCTGGCCGAGTTCACCCGGGAGGCGGCGCAAGGACTGGCGACGAACGCGTCGGCAGCATCGCGGTTGGCGGCCTCGGAGGAGCCGGCCCGCAGGCTGCGAGAGGGCGCAGGCGCCCTCGCCTCGGCCTCCGCCTCCGTGGAGCAAGAGCTTGATAGCCTGGCCGCGGACGGCGACCGGGAAGGAGGTTGAGATGCGTCTGCGTATGAGCCTGTCCGTGCTCGCCGCCTGGTCGCTGCTGGCCGTTCTGGTGGTGGGTTTGGGGTTGCTCCTGATGCCGCTCCAGAGCATCCGGCGTCGCATGGAGAAGATCGTCTGGGGTGTCCGGGCCATCGAGCAACAGACGCGACCGCTGGGAGCGCATACGGACGCGTTCGTTGCTTCGCTCGGCGAAACGGGCGACGCGGTCAGCGCGGCGGCCGACCAATTGGACAAGGTGAGCAGAGACATAGACGCTGCGAGTCCCGCGCTCCGGCCCCGCTAAAGAAAAGGATGAGACTATGGCTGAGTATATAGTAACCAACCAAATCCAAGGTCGGGTGAGCCAGCCGGTAGAGGGCGAGACCAGCCGCCAGATGCCGGATCAGGTAGGGAACGTCGCGGGCGCGGACACGGAGGAGTTGTCCGAGCGGCTGCTTCGAACGGAGCCTAGTCCCAAGTTCACAAAGGGCCCGCTCGAGAAGGTCTACGCCTTCTGGCTCTCTGGTATGAGCTGCGACGGCTGCACGATCTCGACGCTGGGCGCCACCGAGCCGTCCATCGAAGAGTTGCTCACGGGTTCGCTGCCCGGCGTGCCCATGCTGGTGCTGCACCATTACGCTACATCCATCGATTCCGGCGACCACTTCACGCACTCGCTGGAGAAGGCCGAGAAGGGCGAGCTGGACGCGCCCTACGTGATCATCTACGAGGGCTCGATCCCGGACGAGAACCTGACAGTCGAGGGCGAGCCGTGGGCCGCGGAGGGCTCATATCCCCTGTGGGCTCCGGGCGAGGAGCGGCGGCGGGTTCCAACCGCCGAGTGGGTGCGGCGGCTCGCGCCGGGCGCCGCGGCGTCCATCGCTATCGGTACCTGCGCGACCTGGGGCGGCATCCCTGCATCGGACGGCAACCCCACCGGTTCCATGAGCATGATGGACTTCCTGGGGAAGGACTACCGCAGCGCCTACGGGCTACCCGTGATCAACGTCCCCGGCTGCGCGCCGCTGGGTGACAACTTCACCGAGACCGTGACCCTGCTCCTGCTCTTCCTCAATAAGCAAACACCGCTCCCCGAGTTCGACGAGCTGGGCCGGCCGGAGTGGCTCTTCGATGAAACGGTGCACCGCCACTGTCCTCGAGCCGGCTACTATGAGGAGGGCACCTTCGCCAAGGGATACGACGAACCCGGCGGACCCAAGGAATGCCTGGTCGAGGTGGGCTGCTGGGGCCCGACCGTGAACTGCAACATCACTGAGCGGGGAGCTGTGGGCCACTTGGGCGGCTGTATGGTGGCGGGTGGGCCATGTATCGGTTGCACCATGCCTGGCTTCCCGGACAAGTTCACCCCATTCTACGAGGTGCCGCCTGGCTCGAGCGTCTCTACGACCATGTCTCGCCTGGTCGGTTCGTTCGTGGTCCCGCTCCGGCGCATGACCCAGCTTGAGCGCAACCGCGAGCCGCGCTGGCAAGACCGGGTGCCCAGCGGGTGGGCCAGGGAGTACGATACCACTACGCTCACGCACCAGGCCGTCGAGTACTTCTATGACAAGCTCCAGTACTTCCGTAAGGAGAGGCCGGGGCGGCAGAAGGACGTGGAGAAGTACAGGAGCGGCTACGTCACGCCGGCGGAGGCCGCTTACGGCGAAAACTACCACAAGAAACTACCGGACCGACGGGCCGAGATCGCACGCGAGCGCGGCGCGCCGCAGCGCCAGGGGCTTACGCCCCAGACTGCGGGGTTCGAGACCCCACCCCCAGGGCACGAGGAGGAAGAGTAACCGTGTGCTTCCAGAACCTACCTATCGAGTTCGACCAGGAGGGCCGGCCGCACCTTAGAGACGGTGTAGGGGACCCGTACGCGTACCAGCCTCGCGAGATCGACCGCTCCGGCGTGGAGGAGTTGCTCCAGCGCAACGGGCACATCAAGGACGTGAACGTCGACCCGGTCACCAGGGTCGCCGGGGCGCTGGCGTTCCACTCCGTGGTCGACCTCAAGGAGCGGAAGATCCACGAGGCAAACTCGATCGCCACCCTTTTCCGCGGCTACGAGGTGATCCTGAAGGGACGCGACCCCCGGGACGCGATGTACATCTCAAGCCGGGTGTGCGGCGTCTGCGGCGGAGTACACTCGGTCGCCTCCTCGCTCGCCATCGAGATGGCGTTCGGGATCGCGCCGCCGCCGATGGGCCTCGCGCTCCGCAATATCCAGCTCGCACTGGACTTCATGCTGGACAATCCGCTCCACCTCTATATCCTGGCGGGACCCGACTATTCGGAGACCGTGGTCCAACGCACGAACCCTTCCCTGTGGGAGCGGGCGAAGAAGACCGAGACGCGCCACGGCGACGTACACGGATACCGCAC
>JALYGT010000108.1 GCA_030776965.1 Actinomycetota bacterium | reverse complement strand
CCTCGTGAGTGGCGGGATCGTAGCCCAAGCGGAATACCACGATGTGAGCTAGGATAAGCACTACGATCAGAGCCAAGACTGCTCGCAGCAGCGACACCTTCGGTTCCTTTCTTTCAACAGCTACTCTAGCCGGGCGGGCCACCCCACAAGGATGCGAGGGTCACTCATTCTCTAGAGCTCGGCGGCCGGTCGGCGTCGAAAGCCCGGCAACTTTACATGCCTCCGGGGAGGCTTCTAGGGTCTCCTGGAGAAGCCACACGTCACCCACGTAAACGATGGTTAGAACTTTCACCATACGCACTGGCCTACCCACGAAGCCGTGGTACGTTCTATAGATATATGTATAGTGCATATAACTAGGTAGAGACCGTAAGCGGCGAAGGCTGTGGCGATATTGCTGACTAGGAAGAGGGGTAGACCAGGAGTCGCCCGCGACGGTTCGAGCGTAGAGTCTGCTGCGGCGAAGAACCGGAGAAAGACCTCCCCGCTCTTCGAGGCCTCTCTGCTCTCGACGGCCGTCTTGTTGGGCACCAACCCCGTGGCGGTGAAGTACGCCGTGGGCTACGTGCCCCCGCTACCCTTCGCCGCGTTGCGGTTTATCCTGGCGGGGCTCGTGCTCTGGGCGATCTTGTGCTTCTTCGACCCCGGGGGCAAGCTCAGGAGGGAGGACTTCTGGGCCATGGCGGGCCTGGGAGCGGTTGGCGTGGCCCTCAACAACATAGCCTTCACCTTCGGCGTGAGCATGACCAGCGCTTCCAACACCGCCCTCGTGGTGGCCACGGCCCCCTTGTGGGGGATGCTCTTGGGCTTCGTGCTCGGCTTGGAGCGCCCCAAGCGCCGGGGCCTCATCGGGGTGGGGCTCGCCCTCCTGGGGGTCGGTGTTATCGTGTACCGAGGGCTGGGAGCGAGCGGGACGAGCCTGCCGGGGGATCTGCTGGTCATGGGCGCGGCTGCCTGTTGGGGCTCCTACGCCGTGATCTCGCTGCCCTTGCTCAGGCGTTACTCGCCCTTGGCGGTCGCCGCATACACGATGCTCTTCGGGGGCCTGGCGGTCCTCCCGCTCGCCTCCCTGGGTCTTTCGCGCATGGATTGGGGGGCCGTTAGCGCGGGAGGGTGGGCTGCTGCGGCCTACTCCGCGCTCTTGGTAGCAGCCTTCGGATTTACCTCCTGGCAGCGGGGAGTCTCGCGCATCGGGGCGAACAGGATGCTCGTCTATCAGTACCTGGTAACCCTCGTTGGCGTCGTCTCGGGCGTCCTACTTTTCGGCGAGGGTTTCGGCATCGACAAGGCAATAGGGGCGGCGATCCTCCTGGGCGGGGTGTACCTGGCCCGGCGCCAGTAGCGTATCGGGTTCGTAGCCGGGACCTCGTCGCCCCGGGTCGCGGCGGTCCCGTTTCTCTTCGTATTCTTTTTCGGGATGCTCTTAGCTCCTGTGGCCCTCGGGGTCGTCGGCGTACGCCCTGCCCTGGTTCCTGAAACGTTCGTGCCGTTGCGTGAGTTGGTCTTCGTGGACATACTCGAAGAACTCTTTGGTGTTGTCGGCAAACCACACCCCCGAGCTAAAGAGGCTCAGGCCGACTATGCGCGTTTGGCGCTCGCTGTCAGCGTCCTCGAACTCTACAAGAGCCCAGCCTACTATCCGCTCCAGCCGGTAGTAGGGTTCCTCGGTATCTAGCAAGATCGCGTAGTACCCTTCGTGCGCGGGGATGATCTGCTTTACCTGTTCGTTAGACCTTGGCTGCATTCGTTATCTCCTCTCTAATCGTTCTCTCCCAACAACTTCTTCGCTCTGACATCGTACTCTTTCGCCCTCGCCCTAAGCGGCGAAACGCCGCTCGGGCAGGATTGCTAGTCGAGTCGCCCTTATGTCGAGGGGGCTGTGCGCCGGACGTGGTATAGTGATTGAAGTGTCAAAGACACCACGCTGCCTTTTGTAAACCTTGGCTGGATGCGCCGGGGGGCAGGAAGGGGTAAAAGCCCATGGCACAGATCATGGAACCGACCAGTCTAGACTACGGGGGCCGGGCCTCTAGCCGGATTCGCGCAGCATCTTCAAGCCGCGTTCGGTGATGATGTACGCCGTGGGCAACGCGGAGTACCGCGTGCTCTCGTCCCACTCGATAGCGGCCTCGTACTCCAGCTCCTCGATGGCCGCATCGTAGCGACGGCGGCCCGGACGGATGCCGATGCGTTCCGCCGCCGCTTCCAGGGGCACGTGCGTTCCGGGCGTGAACGTCTGTAGCCCATGGCGTTCGGCGTGTATGTCTTGCGCGGTTCGGAGCAGCGCCCGCGCGTCTTCGGTTGTCCGATCCATCGTGTTCGGCCTCCTGTCTCCTCCGAACAACCTACGCAAAAATACGCACATTCGGAACATTCTTGCTGAACTTCGGAGAAGCTTCTGGGTGCACACTTCGCGGAAGCAGTATGCCACGCAGCTCGGTGAATGGGACATAAGAATACGCCTGCACCAGGAGCGCGGTTCTGGTTTTAGTAATGTGTGGTACAATACTCATTGCGCGCCGTTGCACCTCGAGTGGGAGGTAAGGACCAATGAGCAGGAAGGACGACAACTAGCCGCAGGCACTGGCGTTGTGGCACGATCAGGGTTTGTTGCACGGGCTGGCGATCGCCGACTCTTGACAGGAGCGGCTTCGCTGGTCCGAATATTTTCGCTACCT
>JALYGT010000107.1 GCA_030776965.1 Actinomycetota bacterium | reverse complement strand
CCTCACCGGTTGCGCCTTCGGCTATCCTTTCGCCCCCCGGGATGCAAGGCCCGAAAGCAAGTCTTCCGCTTTCCCAGAGAACGAGCAGAAAAGCCAGGCCGCAGAGCATCGCAATGGCAGCCAATACAAGGATCAGCCGCCGGAAGACCTTTTTTAGGCGGTACACTACTTAAACCCTTCTAGGACCTGCCCGGGCTGCACGAGGCTAACCAAACTTGAGAAGTAGCCAAGCAACTTGGCCTCTACGCCGGCGCCAGCTCTACCTTGGTAGCCTCTTCGCTCAGCATGGCGCGGAACTTCACTGCCGGAGCGTGTGTATTCTGAGAACAACACGCCAGCTTCGCCGTAGTCCTCGGGGATGACCGTGCTCTCCGGGACGCTCGGCAAGAAGTAGTGGCCTTCCTTGAAGGCATGCACGCAGATCTGGTGCTCTTCGGCAACGGTCTGGAGGGTGGACACTAGGCGTGCGTCTACGATACCGGCCCTAAGGTCCCCTTCTGCTTTGCGCGAGGCCTCGAAGTTTGGGTCCTCCAAAAGCCGCTCTACCTCGCCGTCGGCAGGCTCGCCGCTCTCCCCTCCGAAGAGACTTCCGATGTCTATGTCGAGGCCCGACGAGCACGGTCCCGGAGCGAGGCTTCTGTCGCCCTCGCGAACGAGAACCAGCAACGCCCAGCCGCAGAGCAACGCGGCGGCCAGGATCAGGACCAACTGTCCGGTCCTCCGGCCCCCGGATCTGCTCGCGTAGCTCACCGCTCTGTTCCCTCCCCGCAAAGCGCCACCTCGTCCTCCTCTTGGGAATCCGTACCTGCCTCGTTGCGCACCGGGATTACTCCTTCTTTAACCTGCCGACGTATTCCCTCGTCGCCTCTTCGGGCTCGCTACCTCGTTAACCAAAGTACGAAAATCCCGCCTATGGGTTGCCCTTCCGGCTGCATGTCCCTTCCCCTATCACCAGGATAGGATGGATACTAGCGACAGAGTGATGCTGGTTTCTACGCGAGTAAAGTAGTGTATCCCGCCCGATTTTGAGAACCGTTTCTTTTCTGTTGGCTTATCGTTACTGTCTTGTTATCCGCGCAGCGTATAAAGGATAATACGGTTCCGGCGCCTGCCTACTCCTTTCTCCTTTCCCTTTTCCACCCTTCGGGCGCCGGGCCTTAGTTTCTCACGTGCGGGAAAGACCGCTGATTAAGGAAACCGCTCGCTCGTTGCGGCTTGTAAGATACGACGTGCGGTGATCGTCTTGGGGTAGGAAGAGTTCGGGGTCGAGACGGAGGTGTCGAGGTGGCGCACATAAAGTTGGTCACGGAGGTGCCGGGCCCAAAGAGCAAGGAGATGGGGGAGCGACACGAAAGGTTCGTGGCGCGTGGGCTGGCTCTGGGGTTCCCGGCGTTTATCCGAAAGGCAGAAGGGGCGATGCTCACGGACGTGGACGGCAACCGCTTCGTGGACCTCGCGGGGGGCGTCGGGACTATGAACGTGGGGCACTCGGACGAAGAGGTGCTGGCGGCGGCACACGAGCAGCTCGGGCGGTTGGTGCACACGGACTACACTGTCGCGCCGTACGGGATCTACGCGGAAGTAGCCGAGCGGCTCGTAGGACTCATCAAAGGGGCCGAAAAAGCGGCGTTCTTCAACTCGGGGTCCGAGTCCGTCGAGAACGCAATAAAGATGGCGCGGGCGTACACGGGGCGCAAGGCGGTGATCTCCTTCGAGGGCGGGTTCCACGGCCGCACCTGGATGGCGCTCTCGCTCACCAGCAAGACCACGCCGTACAAGCGGGGCTTCTTGCCGCTCGCATCGGAGGTTTATAGGATCCCCTACGCTTACCCCTACCGGCCGCCGGTCGAGCCGCGTCCCGGTGAATCCTTCGGGGAAGCGTGCGCGGCGCTCCTGGACGAGGCCTTCGCTCAGCACGTCGCCCCCGAAGACGTGGCGGCGATAATCGTGGAGCCGGTGCTCGGGGAGGGCGGGTTCGTGGTGCCTCCCAGCGACTACTTGCCCACGATTAAGAGGCGCTGTGAGGAGCATGGGATCGTGTTTATCGCCGACGAGGTCCAGTCAGGCTTCGGACGGACGGGCAAGATGTTCGCTATCGAGCATTCCGGGGTCGAGCCGGACCTCGTGATCCTGGCGAAATCCCTCGCGGCGGGGATGCCGCTCTCGGCGGTGGTCGGCCGGGCCGGGGTCGTGGACGCCCCAGTCGAGGGAGCCATCGGCGGAACTTATCCGGGCAACCCCGTGGCTTTGGCGAGCGCCGCGGCCGTTCTGGACAAGCTCGAGGGCGGGGAGCTCTTGCGGAGGAGCCGCGAGATCGGGGAACGTATAAAGAGTCGCTTCGAAGCTCTGGCCCAAAGAGTGGACCTCATCGGCGACGTGCGAGGCTTGGGGGCGATGATCGCGGTCGAGTTTGTCCGCGACCGCGAAACCAAGGAGCCCGCCAAAGAGGAGACCGCCAGGATCGTGAGCCTCGCCGCCTCTCGCGGCGTGCTCGCCCTCTCCTCCGGCGTCTACGGCAACTGCATCCGCTTCCTCTCCCCGCTCGTCATCACCGATGAGCAGCTCGACGAGACCCTCGACGTTCTCGAAGGTTGCGTGCTCGAGGTCGCTGGCGGCGGCTCCGCTCCCCGCGCGGTTGACGCGGAGGCGCTCGTCAACCCGACCTAGGAGGTCGACCCGGAAGGAGCGGGGAGGTCCAGGATCCTCCTCCCCATCAAGCTCCCCACCAGCTCGACGGCGAGCTCGGCGGTCTTGTTCTTTTCGTCCAGGATCGGGTTGATCTCCACGACGTCGAGCGAGGTCACCACCCCCGCCTCGCTCACGAGTTCCATCAAGAGGTGCGCCTCGCGGTAGGTCAAGCCGCCGCGCACGGGCGTGCCGACGCCCGGCGCGACCTCCGGGTCCACCGCGTCGAGGTCGAACGAAAGGTGGACGCGATCCAGGCGGGAGAGGTTCTCCAAAGCCTCCCGCACGACGCTCGCGATGCCGTAGGCGTCGATCTCCTTCATGGTGTAGGCCTTCGCCCCGGCCTTGATCAGGAACCTTCGCTCCTCGCGGTCCACCCTCCGTAGGCCCACGACGACGACGTCCTGGGGGCGGACGGACGGTCCCTCGCCCCCAACTTTCACCAGGTCGGGATGACCGTAACCGCACAGCGCGGCGAGCGGCATGCCGTGGACGTTGCCCGAGGGCGAGGTCGCGGGCGTGTTGAAGTCGGCGTGGGCATCCACCCACAAGACACCGGTCCGCTCGGCGGCGGCCATCCCGGAGACGGTACCGATGGAGACAGAGTGATCGCCGCCCAAAAAGACGGGGAAGGCGTCCCCCGCCACGACGTCGCGCGCGGCGGCCGCGGTCCTCTCGCAGACCTCGCGGACGGTCTGGAGGTGGGGCATCCCCTCACGCCGTCCATCGTCCCGCTCGGAGACCTCCGGTATGGGCACGCCAACGTTGCCGAGGTCGGCGACGTCGTGTCCGAGCTCTTCGAGTGCATCCTCGAGGCGTGCATAACGGAGGGCGCTCGGCCCCATATCCACGCCCCGGCGGCCCTGCCCGAGGTCCATCGGAATGCCCAGCAGCTCGACCCGGCGCCCGTCCTCTCGACCGTCTCCCACACGCAAACCTCCCCACCACCTCTTCGGCCGCGCTCCACGAGCTTCTGCTTCTACGCGCAGTGTACAGACATAAGGGCGCATCTGCGCGGGGGAGACCATAGAGGAAAGTGGGAGGTTCCCGCTACATACATCCTTCCGACTCCGCAAGTCATGGCGCCTCCTCACGGCTGCGTGTCCCCAGCTTCTCGTCACACACGTCAAGAAACGGGCGTCCTTGGTAAGAGATCTGATACGCTCAAGAGCGTGGCGATGCATCTCCAGCGGCTCTTCAGCATCGAGCGCGTGGACGAGGAGGCGTGGCGCACGCTCGAGCCATCGGACTTCCCGTTCTTCGACCTCGAGTTCCTCCGCGCTTTAGAGCGCTCGGGCAGCGTCGGCGACATGAGCGGGTGGTCGCCGATCTACCTCGTCTGCAAGGAAGACGGAGGGCGCGTCCTCGGCGCGCTCTGCCTCTACCTCAAGACGAACAGCTACGGCGAGTACGTCTTCGACTGGGAGTGGGCGCGGGCGTACCGGGAGTACGGCCTCGCGTACTACCCGAAGCTCGTCGCCGCCGTGCCATTCACGCCTGCCACAGGCCCGAAGCTCCTCGTGCGGTCCGACGCTGGCGACCGGACGGCGGTGACGCGTGCCTTGCTCGACGCGGCCCAGGAGCTCGGCAACGAGCGCCGCGTCAGCTCGTCGCACGCGCTTTTCCTCCCCGAGGAGGAGCTCGACGAGTTCGCGGGGCGTGGGTTCGCGGTGCGCCACTCGCTGCAGTTCCATTGGCGCAACCGCGGCTACGGCGCGTTCTCCGATTACCTGGACGCGCTGATAAGCAAGCGCCGCCGCCAAGTAGCGCGCGAGCGCCGCCAGCTCGAAGGCGAAGGCTTAACGATCGAGCGGCTTACGGGGGAGGAGCTTCGTCCCGAGCACGCGGCCCAGATGCATCGGCTCTACCTCGCGACGTACGACAGAAAGTGGGGCATCCCGTACCTCAACGGGGCGTTCTTCGCCGAGGTCTTTCGGACGATGGGCGATCGCACACTCTTCGTCCTCGCGCACGAAGAGCTAACGCAGCGCCCAATCGCTGGGGCACTCTTCTTCTATAAGGGACGGTCGCTCTACGGGCGCTACTGGGGCGCCTCGGAGGGGAGGCGCAACCTGCACTTCGAGCTCTGCTATTACCAGGGGATCGAGTTCGCCATAGAGCGACGTCTTAAGCTCTTCGAGGCCGGCGCACAGGGCGAGCACAAGCTCGCGCGCGGCTTCCTCCCGTCCCTAACCTACAGCGCGCACGAGATTCGCCACCCCAGGTTCAGGCACGCGATCGAGCGGTACATCGCGGAGGAGAAGGAAGTGCTCCGCGGGGCCCTGTCGGAGTACGCCCACCACGACCCGTACAAGAAGGTGGGGTAGGGGCAGCTAGAGCCCATAAAGGCTTTTGTCGCCGACCCACGGCGAACTCGGCAGGATGGGGTGCAAACCGCCCTAAAGGTTTGGCCCCTACACCTTAACGAACGGCCATGGTAGGCAAGATCCTGTAATACCGGTCGGCTCTCGCCCGTCGTCGGACTACCTTTTGTATAAACCTCGTCCCTACAAACCAGGAAGAGTATGCTCCTCGACAATCGAGCCTCCGCGCTTGCCCGCGTCGGCGGGTTGGTGCCTCTGCTGGCCAGCAAAGCACGGAACCGCAGCTCCTTGCTTTTTGCCGGTTGGGAAAGTACCGGCCGTCCTTTATTCTCCTCGGGTGGAACGAACACGCGTATACCGGAGGCGGAGGTTGGGGGCCGTGATCTTCGTGGCCGTTGCCGCTTGCGCCCTCTATACCGGTACACGTGCCGATGCCGATCAGCCACCCACCTCCCGCACCGTTGCACCCGGCGACACCCTGTGGTTCATCGCCGCCGATCATTACCCGCACTCGGAGGACCCCAGGGTGGCTATCGAGGCCATTCGTGAGGCCAATGGCCTAGACGGATACCAGATCCAACCCGGCCTGCGCCTCGAGCTGCCTACCCTCGACACCTAGCACCCCCGACCTTCGTCGGCCCCGGGCACATGCCCTTGGTTACCCGTTCCTCGTTTCCTTGCGCCGGGTTTCTTATGAAGATCCTTCAGCCCGCTGCTAAGGCGTGCGAGCCTCCCCAGGATACGCTTCCACGTCCTCCGTCATACCCGCGCGACGCTCCTACTCCTACAGAACGTGAACCCAAGGCCGTTCAGGAGATGCCCAGTCACGCCTATTTCTTCGAAACCTCGGACACTCACTACTATCTTCCCAACGGGCAAGAAACGACCGTGAACGCCCTGGAAGAAGCCCTCTTGGCAGGTTGCTGCCACCGCTGTTGCCAATCCTCCCACGAAAGGGGGTCTCGAACAAAAATCTTCGCGTTTGCAGGAGTTTCAGGAGAGCTGACGGACCTGGACTCGAACCAGGACTAACCGATACAGGTCAGCCTATGTACGTTCGCGGCTGCTGCTCACTGTTCACAAATCGGCTTATCTCTAGGCCAACTTCTCGTATGCGGTATTATCCATTGCTCACCGATGTTTCTGGTGAGTTGGTGTACTAGCCGACGTACGAGCACCACTTGGAAAGTCATCATATAAGCTCGGCCTCACCCCCTCCAGAAAGAGAGTCCGGCGCCAGTAGCCGACTCCACGCAGCAATAGTAGAATGTAGAGGCGTTTCGGTGAGCGGTGGTGTTCGATGGAGCTTCCCGACGCGGTTCGAATAGGCATCGTTCGTGACTATGCTGCGCGTATGTGACCGGCGACGAGAACCGTGCGAGTTCTTATACGCGACGCGAGGAAGCAGGTTCCAATAAGCGCAACTCGGGACAAGCAGTCGGTCTCCCTCAGCGAGTACAGCGCCTGGCTGTTCGACCTCGACGGGGTCATCACCGATACGGCCAGCGTGCACGCCGCCGCCTGGAAGAGGATGTTCGACGCGCACCTGAAGGAGGTGTCGGAGCGCGAGGGAAGACCCTTCGAGCCGTTCGAGATCGACCCGGACTACTACCAGTACGTAGACGGCAAGCCGCGCCACGACGGCGTAAATAGCTTCCTGCGCTCGCGCGGTATCGTCCTCGAGTGGGGGAACCCCAGCGATCCCCCGGACAGGGAGACCGTCTGCGGTCTCGGGAACCGTAAGAACGTTATGTTCAACGAGGTTCTAAAGCTCCGGGGCGTGGAGGTGTTCGGGTCTTCGGTGGCCTTGATCCGGGAGCTGAGGTCCAGGAGCACACGCATTGCCGTGGTCACGTCCAGCAAGAACTGCGACGGGGTGCTGGAGGCGGCTGGTATTCGGGATCTCTTCGATGCTAGAGTTGACGGCAACGTCGCTGCGGAGAAGAAGCTAGCCGGCAAGCCTGCCCCCGAGACCTACGAGGAGGCCGCCCGGATGCTCGGAGCGCCCCCAGAGCGGGCCGTTGTCATAGAGGACGCCATATCCGGGGTCATGGCAGGCCGGGCGGGCGGCTTCGGCCTCGTCATCGGCGTGGCGCGGGGCGACGACCCGGAGGTCCTCCGGAAAAGCGGCGCCGACGTCGTCGTCCGCGACCTTGCAGAGCTCAGCCTGGTGTGAGGAGGAGATGATTGGCTAACAAGCACATCGGCGATCTGCCACACGCGCTGGCCCACGGCGACGAGCTGGCCGGGCAGCTGGTGGGGAAAGCGCCTGCCGTCTTCCTCGACTACGACGGCACGCTGACGCCCATAGTGGACCGTCCCGAGGACGCTGTCATCTCCCAGCGCATGCGGAACGCCGTCCGACGGCTGGCCGGGCGGTGCCCGGTGTGCGTGGTTAGCGGGCGCGACAGGCGTGTGGTGCAGGAGCTCATGGGCCTCAACGACCTGATCGTCGCCGGCAGTCACGGCTTCGACATCTGGAGCCCGCAAGAAGGGACCATCGAGCGCACGGAAGGCGCCGGGTTCGAGGCGTTGCTCGACGAGGTGAGAGCGCGGCTCCACGAGGAGATCGACCCCATCGAGGGCGCCCTGGTCGAGCCGAAGAAAGCCTCGGTCGCGGCCCACTACCGGCTCGTCCCCGAAGAGGAGCGGCCTAAAGTCAAAGAGGTTGTGGATGCGATACTCGCCGAGCATCCCGACGAGCTGAGGGTTACGCCCGGCAAGATGGTCTACGAGATACAGCTCAAACTCGACTGGGACAAGGGGAAAGCCGTGCTCTACCTGCTCGAGGCCCTGGGTCTCGACCGCGACGAAGTGGTGCCTCTCTACTTGGGTGACGACGTCACCGACGAGGACGCGTTCGAGGCCCTCGTGGACCGGGGCATTGGTATCTTCGTCGGCGCGGCCGACGACCCGGAGGTGGCCGGGCGGACCACCGCAGCCGACTACATACTCCATGCGACGGAGGAAGTGAGACAGTTCCTGGACACGCTGGCGCGCTAACGGCTACGAGGAGGGTAGATGGTAGAGGAGAGGAGCAGGGCCGCCGAGTCGAACTGGACACTCGCCTACGATTTCTTCGATCCCGGTGAGGAGGCTCTGCGCGAGGCGCTAACCTCCACCGGTAACGGCTACTTCTGCACCCGAGGCGTCGCCGAGTGGGCCGACGCCGACGATGTGCACTACCCTGGCACCTACATGCACGGTGGCTACAACCGGGAGACCACTATCATGGCCGGTAGGCCGGTCTTGAACGAGGATTTGGTAAACCTGCCCAATTGGTGCGTGCTCAAGCTCCAGATCGAAGACGAACTGGTCAGCCTCGACAACGTCGAGCGGCTCTCCTACCGGCACGAGCTGGACGTCCGCAACGCGACAGTCGTGCGCGCCCTGCGGTTCCGCGACCGGGCAGGCCGCGAGACCACCCTCCTTAGCCGCCGCTTCGTCAGCATGGCCAACATGCACCAGGGGGCGATCGAGTGGACGATCACGCCGGAGAACTGGTCAGGACAGGTGTCGGTGCTCTCTGCGCTGGATGGCCGGGTTACGAACAGGGGCGTCGCTCGCTACCGGCAACTCCAGGGCCGCCACTTGGAGCCGGAGTTGACCCGCACGGTGGGCCCCGACATCATCGCGCTCCGGGCGCAGACCCGCCAGTCGCACGTATATATCGCCGAGGCGGCACGCACCCGCGTCTACGGGGAGAAACAAGTGGTCGGCGTGAACCGCGGCCTCTACCAGATGGAGGACTACATCCAGCAGACGCTGACCTTCGAGGTCGAAGAGAGGGTTCCCGTGCGCGTCGAGAAGATAGTTGCCTTCTACACCTCGCGCGACCACGCCATAAGCGAGCCTCTGGCCAACGCGATAAAGACCGTCGACCGCTACGAACCGTTCGCCGAGGCCCTCGACCGTCACGCCCGGGCCTGGGACGAGCTATGGTCCGCCTGCGACGTGCGCATCCCCAAAGACGATCGAGTTCAGCTTCTGACCCGCCTGCACATTTCCCACCTCCTGCAGGTCTGCTCGCCGCACACGGCTGACCTCGACGCCGGGGTCCCGGCCCGGGGCTTGAACGGCGAGGCCTACCGCGGACACGTCTTCTGGGACGAGCTCTACATCTACCCGTTCCTCAACTTCCGGCTGCCCGAGATCACGCGCGAGCTATTGATGTATCGCTACCGGCGGCTCGACGAGGCCCGCACAGCGGCTAAAGAAGCCGGCTACATGGGAGCCATGTACCCCTGGCAGAGCGGCAGCGACGGCAAGGAGGAGACCCAGATCGTGCACCTCAACCCCCGCTCCGGGCGGTGGGACCGGGACCTCAGCCACAACCAGAGGCACGTCAACGCGGCTATCTTCTACAACATCTGGCGGTACTACCAGGCGACCGCCGACTTCGAGTTCCTGCTCGGTCACGGAGCCGAGATGATGCTGGAGATCGCCCGTTTCTGGTCTAGCATCGCCAGCTACAACCCGGAGCGTGGGCGCTACGAGATCCACGGCGTTATGGGCCCGGACGAGTTCCACGAAAAGTACCCTGGCTCAGACGAGGAGGGGCTGCCGAATAATGCCTACACCAACGTGATGGTCGCCTGGATCTCGGAGATTGCCCAGGAGGTGCTCGACTTGCTCCCCGAGCGGCGGCGCCGGGCATTGTGCGCCAAGATAGGGCTCTCTGAAGACGAGGTCCGGACGTGGAAGGACATGAGCCATAGGATGTTCGTGCCGTTCCACGGCGATGGCATCATCAGCCAGTTCGAGGGCTATGAGGAGCTCGAGGAGCTGGACTGGGAGGCCTACCGTACCAAGTACGGCAACGTCCAGCGACTCGACCGCATCCTCAAGGCCGAGGGAGACACGCCCGACCGCTACAAGCTCTCCAAGCAGGCCGATACCCTAATGCTGTTCTTCCTGTTCCCCGAGGAGGAGCTCCGGCGGCTCTTCGAGCAGCTCGGCTACGAGTACGCGCCCGACACGGCCCGCAAGAACATCGCCTACTACGAGCCCCGGACCACCCACGGCTCGACTTTGAGCTTCGTCGTGCACGCCGCCATTCTGGCCGACCTAGACCCCGAAAGCTCATGGAAGATGTTTATGACCGCGCTGGAGAGCGACGTAGGCGACATTCAGGGCGGCACCACCAAGGAGGGCATCCACATGGGGCTGATGGCCGGGACGCTGGACCTGATCCAGCGCGGCTACGTGGGGGCCGAGATCCGGGACGGCACCCTCTACTTCAGCCCGAAGCCGAACGACTGGCTGGACGGCCTTTCGTTACCCATGCGATTCCGTGAGACGTCGGCCGAGGTCACGCTCAACGAGGGCAAGCTGGCGGTCGCCACACAGACCGATGGCTTCAATCGGTCCATCAAGGTCGGCGTCGGCAAGGAGGTCCGGGAGATCAATGACGGGGAGCGCTACACCTTCACTCTCTGAGCAGCCTCCCGGACGAGAGGGCACTACCACGAACCGTTTTCTCGCCGGACAGCTGCGGTGTGTTTTGCCTCCGAGGCGATCGCTGATGTCCACGGCATCCCCAGAACAGGGCTGCCGGATCTGGGCTCGAACCAGTAGAAGGTGCCCTCCTGGAAGGGTGCTCGGATCTCCTCCTCCACATCCCTTGGGCAGCTGCATGCAGCGTCTAAACGGCCGCTTCTACGCTCCCTCAGCAGGTAGCCGCTGCGCTCTTCCCTACACTCGTCGTACGAAGATTGTCAAGACCTTGTTGTTGACTGTGATGTCCACGTCCTCGAGCTTCACGCCGGGAAGCTCGGCTTTTACCAACAAATCGCCATCCTTCTGGGCCACGTCCACCGCCGGGGCCCACTGCGTCGCCTGCGCCTTCTGCTCTTCTGATACGTCGGCCCGGCGCATGTCGCCGACCATCTGGTCGAACATGCGATTCATCTCGCCCTGCATATCGTAGGATCCGTGGTCCCTAAAAGGACTAGTCGTCATCTCGCTCGCCCCTTTTCTCGCTTTCGCCCCGCGCTAGGGGGCAAGATGTAGCTTGCTTCCCTTCGTTTCCTCATCCCCTGCTGACTTATGTCAAGCCTCCTATGCTCGATCGCGTTGCTCGGCGCTACCGGCTTGCCTCAGAAGTAGCCATAGTAGCGAAGCCGCGGGGCCTCCCCCCGTTCGTTAGGTGCTCCGCGAAGCTTTTCCGACCCAGGCTCACAAGCCCGACCTTCCTCTCAGCCACCATCTCCGGCAACGGGTCGAGGGCCACCTCCTTCACGCCCGCACAAGGTCCGTAAAGCACCGAGACTACCTCCCCGGCCCCGCTCTCCCTGACCCGCCAGCCGTCGCCCTCACCCCCAAGCCGAAGGAACATCTCGGCTTCCTCCTTGAAGCTGAAGACCGGCAGCACTTCATCGCCGCCGTCGAGGCCCATCGTGAGCACCTCCATCGGGCCGTTCCCGTCCTTCGCGATCAGCCAGTACGTCGATCCCGGGGACCGGTCCGAAGCCCGCTCGGCTGTCCGCTTTGCCCGGTTCGTCTCGTTCTCGGGCACCCTCATATCGGCGACCTGGTCCCGCCCATTTATCATGCTCTTCCCCGGTTCCTTTCTTGGATTGCTAGGTCCGGCCCTTGGCCTTGCCGGTCACGGTTTTCTTTCGGATCGTTCACGCCTCAGAGCGTGGGCGGCGGCGTCACGCGGCTCAAGGCCAACCCGGACTCGGAGAGCCAGATCGTGCCCGAGTGAAAAACCTGCGCCCGCCTGAGGTCCATCCCCGGCCACTCGTCCAAGGCCTCCTCGAGAATCGTAGTCTTGACCACGAACAGGGAATCCTCGACGAACCGTGTTATCTCCTCCTGCTGCTTCAAGGCCTCCTCCAGGCGGTTATGCTTCTCCCAGTTGAAGTTGACCCAGAGGGGGCGGCCTTCGCCGGTCGCCTCGGAGGCGAGCCGCTCGAGCTCTTCCACCCGCCCGCCCGCGGGCTCGCTCTCGCTGACGAAGCGCAAGCGCCCTTCCTCTTCCAGGCGTGAAACCTCCAGCCCGTGACGTTCCAGCGGGGTCCGTATCTCGTCTGTGGATCCCTCCGGCTCTGCGAGTTCGTACTTGACCATGAGCGCGCCGCGCGCCGCCCCGATCCTGAAGAAGGCTGCGTCGAGGCGATACATTATCTCGCGGTTCTGGGCGATCGCGAGCACGTTGTCGGGCATCTCCAAGAAGGGTCTCAAGCGCCCCACGAGCGTCTCTGAGCGTTCGCTCTTCTCCAGGAAGGCGTCCAGGGCATCCCGGCGGATGCGCCAGGACCTGGCGATCTTCATGCACGGCAGGTCCCCCTCGCGGCACCAGCGCCAGACCGTGGTCGGGCTCACCTCCAGGTACCCGGCAACATCGTCGGTGCTCAGCAGTTCCTTGCCCTCGGGCAGAGCCTGATACATGTCCTCCCTTCTCGGCCGCTTAGAGCTTCGCCGTCGCCGGCCAATCTTCACCTTATTTGACCGTACTTTAACTCGCTTGATAGTTTAACAGGGGGGGCGAAGTGCAAGCGGTTGGCGCGAGAGGAGGAGCGACCACTTTGTACCGCGCGGCGGCGGACCGCGGAAGAGAAGGCCAAGTGCAGCCCGAGGCACCGGACGGGTGCTCGGTGTATGAGATACGCGACTCTTTGAGCCGGAAGATCGGGTGTGTCGAGGAGCTGTTCGCGGACGGGGAGGGCGAGGTGCGTCGGGGTGAAGTGAGGCTTTTCGGGTTTAGGAGGTCCGTCCTCATCCCGGTGCGAGCGATCGAGGTAGACGAGGGGCGGCGAACCGTCGTGCTGCGGTAGGGACCCACGCTCGTCGTGCAGCGCCCGACCGCGGGCGCTGGGCTTGGGCTCCTGACGTCCCGGAGAGCAGCTCGCCCCTGCTCCAGTCGTCCCGAGGGAGTCAGCTAACCACTGGCCCGCGCGTGCCGGCTAGCACGGAGGATAGCCAGAACCTATCCAGACATCTCCCCGAGACGTACGCCGCCGACATCCTCGAAGTCGCGGCTCCGCTTAGGTAGGCTCGGAAGATACGCGGTACGAACACCGAGACCTTGTGAAGTAGGGTGTGCTGGTTCATCCAGCCCGACGTTAGCAAATAGACATCACCAAGTAGCGTGCCTTCGACTTTCCAGGGGCGTGGGATTGCGCTCGGTGTGGCCTTCTTCGCAGCGAGAGAGCGGTAGCCGAGGGTCAATCCGTCAGGAGGCGGGTGAGCCGCAGGTGGACGCCCTCGTCCTCGTCGGTGACGTAGAAGAAGCGGCCTTCTTCGGTGATGGCGATGCCCTCAACGCGCGGTAGGTTTGGGAACTCGCGGACGAACTCTGCTCCGAGGGAGCCGGAGTGCCTGTCTGGTGGGAGAGAACAGCGGAAGTGGGTCGCCACCGTGTTCCGGCCACCGGGATAGTCCTGTATGAGGACGCTCTGCTTGTCCCGGCTGTCCACGTTGCCGGTCACCAAGTGCAGCTCTTCGTCGACGATGGCGAGGTCGCGCACCCCGGCCATCTCCCCGTCGCGACCTACGGCGTCCACGACCCAGAAGCCCTTTACCTCCGGTAGCCGGTCGCCAGGTTCGAAGAGGCGCTCGATGCCGCTCAATTCGACGATGATGGGCCGGCCGTCGGCGGCGACGGGGAAGCGCAACCCTAGCAAAAGGGAGCCGTCCTCGCCGAACGCCGCTTCCTCGAAGTTGAGAGGGAGGTCGTCGTCGCACACGAGGCCTTCCCACCTCTTTTTCTTCTCCTCGCCACGCTTGCGCGTCTCTTCGATCAACGCCTCGTAGGAGTTGGGGCCGAGCGGGATTGTCTGGGGACCATCGGCCTTCAGGGCGTCGTTTATGAGGCGGTGCAGCACGAAGCTCTCGCGGGAGACCTCGATCTCGACCGCCTGGTTGTGCGTCGCATGCGCGACTTCGTCCTCGCGGAAGCGGGCGACGAAACCTCTTTTGGGCTGCAAGGGGCCGCTCTTGCTGCCGAAGTGGGAGCCGAAAACGTACACCCAGCCGTCGTGGCGTGTGATCGCCTCGGCGTCCTCCGTTTTGGCGTCGTCACCCGCTAGTGTTGCGTGGAGGCGCACGATCTCCCAGCCCTCGCTCAAGTCGGTGCCGCGCTCGTGGCCGAGGACGGCGATGCAGTCCTCGATCCCACCCTCGTCCAACACTACCCAAAGCGCGAACTCCCACCCGTGCGCCTCCAACAGCGCGTCGTTCTCGACCGTGAGCAGCCCCGACGCCTCGTTGGGGTGCAGGTTCAAGCTGAGCTCATGGAGCTCGTCGTCACCGATAATTCTCCTTAGTCACGTGCCGTTTTCCTTTCGTCGAGCGTAGAGTCGGAGACCGAAAATACAAAGGGCGCACCGTGTAAGGGCCACACCCCGTACCGCGAGCTACCGGGGTTGCTCCGCTACGGTCCGCTCGCTAGCAGCCGGTTCGGCCCGTGCTCGGCCTGCGTACCGGGAGTAAGCCAGCAGGGCGAAGAGGAGCAGCGGACCCATGATCATGTAGAACACGACACCTGCGTTTCCGGGGTTGTAGTTGCCCGCTTCCACCATCCCCCTGACGGGGATCGCGGCGCCTAGCAGCCAGATGGAGGTTGAGATCACGGCCGCGGTCCAGAAGTTGCCCCGGATCCAGTAAGAAAGTATCTCAAGAATGAAGGCGTCTCAAGCCAGTCTCGTCTTTTGAACCGCGTGCCGGAAGTCTTGAACCTCCCAGCAGTTAGCAACGTGCCCACCTCTTAGCCCCGTCGCGCCGCATCGACCACACGGATCCTCGCTTCCCGCTTTGCGGCGAAGCCCTACGACCATTGCGTCTGCGGCCTCTTCTGCTCGTCGCCGTCAACCTCAAGATCTACGCGCTCGTTGAAGAAGCACAAGTGACCCCTTATCTTGCCTGCTTCCGGAATAGGCTCCTGGTAGCTCCAAACAAGATCCTCCACGCGCCCGCCCCCGGCATCCACTGACCAGTACGACGCCACACCCTTGTACGGGCACTGCGTCTTCGTATCGCTCGGGACGAGCAGTTCCTCGCGGACGTCTTCCGGCGGGATGTAGTAGCGCGTCGGCAGACCCGTCTCGAAGAGAAGCTTCGGCCGGGTAGTCTCGGCAACGACCTCGCCGTTCACGTGAACTCTGACGTGCCGGGAGCTATCCAAGACGTCGACCCGGTGGTAAGGGTCGCGGGGGTGGACGAAGACTTCCTCATCTTCTTCCAGCCACTTGTC
>JALYGT010000106.1 GCA_030776965.1 Actinomycetota bacterium | reverse complement strand
ATCGCCGCGGGACAAAACCGCCGGCCGCATACCGCGCTATCTCGCACGGCGTGTACGTCCTGATGCTACGATGGGTACTATGTTAACCGAAAGTACGAAGCTACTCGGCCTGATCGGGCACCCCGTCGGGCACTCCTTGAGCCCGCGCATGCACAACGCCGCCTTCTCCCGCGACGGGGCAGACTACGCGTACGTAGCGATGGATGTACAGCCGGACCGTTTGCCCGAGGCAGTGGAGGGGCTTAAAGCTTTGGGTTTCGTTGGCTTCAACGTCACCCTGCCGCACAAGGAGGCGATGATACCACTGGTGAACGAGCTGGACGAGGCGGTTCGCCTCTCGGGCGCAGTGAACACCGTCGTCGTTGAAAACGGTACGCTTCGTGGCCTCAACACCGACGGAAGCGGCTTCGTCGAAGCCTGCAGAGAGGCCGGCGTCTCCCTCTCCGGACGAAGGGTGCTGATAGCCGGTGCCGGGGGAGCGGCTGCCGCCATCGCCGCCGCGTCCCTTAATGAACGCGCATCGCGGCTCTACATTGTCAACCGGACCGCCAAGCGCGCTGAGGAGCTCTGCAAGAAGCTGTCGAGGGCGGCACGCGGGACCGAGGTCCTAGTGTGCCCGTTGGACGAAGTTGACGAGGTCGCAGAGGAGGCCGAGATCTTGATCAACGCCACGTACCTCGGAATGAAGGAGGGAGATCCCCTGCCGATACCCGCCGAGGCCCTAACCGCTGACAAGGTCGTGTGCGACGCGGTCTACCTCGCTGGAAGGGAGACCACCCTGATCCGATGCGCGCGCGCAAACGGGGCGTGCACCGTGCCCGGCAGGCGGATGCTGTTGTACCAGGGGGTCCAGGCGCAGCGCGTCTGGACGGGCAGGGAACCCAACGTGGAGGCGATGAGCGATGCACTCGCGTGACGAAATGGCCGTCGCTTTAACGAAGTACGAGCAGGGGCCGAGCCGGGGTTTCGGGAATCGTAGGCGAGGATATACCGTTTCTAAAACACAAAACTGCCTGAGCTTAGGTTCTACGCCCTGCTGACCGCCGGTGCGCCAGAGGTGCGCTTCGAGCTGACACCGGTGGAGCAGAAAGGCAGGGGTCAGATAGCTTAAACCTTAGGATGTGTAGTGTGGATGTCCTCCTCCGGCACAAGGCCGTGCTCCTACGGAAAGAGAATGAGTGCCTGATCGTAGCGATGGCCGACCCCGAGAATGCGCACGCGAGGACCGATCTCGCGACGAGCGCCGGGTACTCTATTACAGCCGTCACCGAAGAGACCGCCGCGCCTGCAAGAGCAGCTGTTGGGCTCAAAGAGCGCCGGGCCGGCGCAGGGTGCCGGGGATGTGACGTCTGGCGGGAGGGCCGAAAGAACGGAGCCTGACGTGCAGCCGGAGGTGGATCACGGCGAGCCCGTTGTCGGGTACAACGCCGTGGAGAATGCCCCTGAGCACAGAGCCGAGCGAAAGACCGGGGGTGGCAGGAAGGAGGCGAACCGGTTCCCGAGAGAAAACGGAGAGGAGATAAGATAGGCGAGATCCTCATCTCAGAGGACAACATCACCGGAGAGCAGCTCGAGCAGGCGCTCGAGCTGCAGAAAAGGGACCAGTGAGACCGGGGGAAGTTACTCCTCTCTGTGGGATACGTCGTGCTGGCCGACCTCGCGGGTGCACTCGCCGGACGCCTCAAGCTCGACTACGTCGTGATCACCGGCTTACCGGAGGATGAAATAGACCCAGCGGCGCTAGACTTGATCGGCGAGGAGACGATGCGAAAGTACATGGCCTTGCCTTTGCGCTTCGAGGATGCCAGGCTCGTCGTCGCCATGAGCGACCCGAAGACATCTTCGCGCTCGGAGACCTGACGATCATTACCAAGCACCCCCTAGCGCACATGGTGACGAGCGAGGAGGATCTGCGGGAGGCCCTCACTCGCCTCTTCGACGCCGAAGATGATCTCACTATTATAAGCCCGCCAACCCCGGTCATATACCTATAAGATCCGGGGCGAGGGTGTAGGTGGTTCGGAGCACAGGATTGCCGCTGGCCCAGAGCGGGTAGTAGAGTAAATGTTCTTATGAGGAAGCTCCACTATAAGGTTGGTGGGAAGAGGAGGACGGAGCATGGGTAGACGAAGCAACGCGGGCGGTATGAGCGACTTGGCAGCCCTGGTCTTGCGCTTGGTGCTAGGCCTGTTTATGGCCGGGCATGGATCGCAGAAGTTGTTCGGGTGGTTCGAGGGGCCCGGTTTACAAGATACCAGCCAATTTATGGAGTCCATCGGCCTACAGCCCGGTCGTCCCTGGGCCATCACAGCAGGCCTCTCCGAATTCGGGGGAGGCTTGCTCATGATTCTTGGTCTACTCAACCCGGTTGGTCCCCTCGGAGCAATAGGATCTATGGTGATGGCCACGGTGAAAGTTCACGCGGACAAACCCATCTGGGTAACGGAGGGGGGTGCTGAATTGCCCGCGACTAATATGGCTGCCGCAACGGCCCTTTTGCTGAATGGTCCCGGTAAGTATTCGCTAGACAGGGCGCTGGGCATCCAGTGGCCGCGTTGGCTGGTAGCCATACTCGGATTAGTGACCATCGCCCTGACGGTTGCTGTCACGACTAGAGGTGCACCTCCACCTCAGGAGGCCGAGGACGAGGCTCGCGAAGAGTTGGCGGGCGAGGAGGAGTAGGGTTGCTGTAGCCTAAGAGAGGTAGGCGAGCTGCACAGGCATAGCCCGGCTAGCCCAGGTCTTCTTATGCCTTCTGGCCCCTAAGGTTCCGAGAACCTTGATTCGGAAACTCAGCGTAGCCATGGTCCAACAGAGTTACCCCTGCAGCGTAATAGGGTAGAGGAGATCTCCATCATCCTCCTTCGCACCGATGTCATCGTGATGAATAGGACCGGTGGCGCAGATGAGACAAAGGCCCTCCAGGGAACGAGAAGGTCGGAGGGCCTTAATAGTCAGGCTGTCCGGAACCCCTAACGTAGGGACACCGGCCACTGCCTGTGCGTGCTCTTACGTCCTACCCTGGTTGGGCGAGCCGTAAACAAAAGGCCGGAGCCCCTTAGAGAAAGGACCCCGGCCACCGCCACGACGTTACGCCGTGGACTCATCTAAACAGAGTACCTCTATGTCTCAAGCTCCTCTGTCCATTGGTCCATACCTCCTACTCAAGGTACAGTTCTAACACCACTTTTGTTCCCCAGATCTCCTAGCTCAGACCATAAAAGCCGGAGCTCCTACCCAGAAGGGCCCCCGGCCAAAAGCGGCGTTCTGTCAGCTCCCGTGCCCTCTCAAACATTGCAAGGAGCTTGTGAATGTGCCTCTCCCTGGGCGCCGCTAGTCGCAACTGTAATGTTTGCTGAATCAGGCGGGCCAACCGGTTCTGCTTGAACGAGACCAGAGGGATAGGAGCGCCGCCAGGCTTGCCCACAGCATTGCGTTTGCCCGAACACTTGTCTGCCGGTACTTTATGGCCAGAGCTGGAGCACTCAATGCCCCTACCATCAGACCTGAGACGAAAGCTACGGCTAATTCCCACTTCTCTTGGGTCAGGTTTCCCTTTTCATAGTAAAAGATCATGTTGGACACGTGGGAGAACGAGTTCTTGAATATTTTATCTGTCCGATAAGCAGTTGATTGAAAACCCTGCTCGGCACCGCTCACCTCCTATGTTTTACTTATCCTACTCTTGTCCCATCGAGGACGGCCGACTCGCCACCGGAGAGGTATCGAAAACGCAGGGTAACGCTTTCCTTGTCCGTGCAATCACAGTATGGTAGCTTCTCTTTCGGTAACTTTCGGGGGCGGGTGAAATTCCCGCACCGGCGGTGAATCCGTGGGGGATATGAGCCCCCTGGACAGCCCGCGAGCCCTCGTGAAAAACACGAGGGTTGAGCCGGTGAAGGCCTAGAAGACGAGGCCGTAGTCCGGCGCCGACGGTAAGAGTCCGGATGGGAGAAAGGAAGCTGTGGCTCGGAACGGGTTCATGCAACGCGCCTGCGAACTCGCGGAGCACGGGCGCTACACCGCGGCCCCCAATCCCCTCGTCGGGGCGGTGTTGGTACGCGAGGGCGCGGTGGTCGGCGAGGGCTGGCACGCCCGTGCCGGGGGCGATCACGCGGAGGTCGCGTCCTTGAGAAGCTCTGGTCCCGCCGCCGAAAGAGCCGAGCTACACGTTACGCTTGAGCCCTGCAACCACCACGGCCAGACGCCCCCCTGCACCGATGCCATCTTGAGGGCTGGCGTGAGGAAAGTCGTGGCCGGGCACCTTGACCCCAACCCGAAGATGCGGGGGCGCAGCGTAGACCTTCTGCGCAAGGCGGGCGTCGAGGTCGAGGTCCTCGATGACCCATACTTCGAGAGGCAGAACGAGCAGTACGCACATCTCATGCGCACGGGACGGCCCTTCGTGCACGTCAAGCTTGCGACGGCTCTGGACGGCAGGATCGCCGCGTCGGGCGGCGAGAGCAGGTGGATCACGGGTGAGGCCGCGAGACATCGAGCACACGAGCTTCGGGCCGAGGCCGGGGCCGTGCTCGTCGGCGCCGGCACCATCCAGATGGACGATCCGCTCCTCGTCCCCCGTGGCCTCGCCGACGATCCTCCGCCGGTTACTCGCATCGTCCTCGACCCTGACTTGAGCATGCGAACCGATAGCCAGCTTGCCCGGACGGCTTATACGGACCCGGTCGTCGTCTTTGCTGGCGAGGACGATGATGGCAGCCGCGCGGACAGGTTGCGTGCTCGGGGGGTTGAGGTCGTGCCGGCGCCAGTCGTGGGTGGGGAGCTGGATCTCGTCTTCGTGCTCGAGGAACTGGGCCGGAGGGGGACCCGGGGTGTACTCGTCGAGGGGGGTGGGGAGACCGCCGGACGTTTCGTGGGCTGGGGGCTTGCTGACAAGATAACCTTGTTCTACGCCCCGAAACTGCTCGGTCCCGAAGGAGTACCGCTAGTGGGTTCTCTAAAGGTCGCCGGCATGGACGATGCCCCCGGGTTCCGCGTCGAGGCCGTGGAGCGGTTCGGGGAGGATTTTGCCGTAACACTGTACCCATTAGAGAAAGAGGAGGACCTTGTTCACCGGGCTGGTTGAGGGAACGGGGCGCGTGATCTCCGTGGAAGAGGACGGTATGACGCGGCTCGCGATACATGTGGGGCACCTCGCCGTAGGCATCGGTATGGGCGACTCCGTCTCGGTCAACGGCGCGTGCCTTACGGTCAACGAGATGGAGGGGGAGATCCTCGTCTTCTATGCGATGCCCGAGACCCTGCGCCGGACAGCGTTGGGAGACCTTGCGGAAGGAGATCTCGCCAACCTGGAGCGGGCAATGACTCCCGAGACAAGGTTTGGAGGGCACATCGTGCAGGGGCACGTAGACGGGGTGGGAGAAGTTCTGGCGATGCAACCCGAGGGCGGGGCCGAGATCTGGGAGTTCTCGGCGCCCGTAGACGTTCTCAAGTACGCCGTCGGGAAGGGAAGTGTGTGCGTGGATGGGATCAGCCTCACCATCGTCTCCGTCAAGGAGAACTCGTTTACCGTCTCGATCCTGCCCCACACGAAAGAGGCGACTAACCTGCGGGACCTCTCGGTGGGAGACCGGGTGAACCTGGAGGCGGACGTCATAGGCAAGTACGTGGAGCGGCTGCTCACGCCGCGGTTGGACAAAGGTTTACAGACTTCTGAGAGGAGCGTGGAAGATGCCGTTTAGCCCGATAGAAGAGATAGTAGAAGAGATCAAAGCCGGAAAGATGGTCATCGTTTGCGACGACGAGGACCGGGAAAACGAGGGCGACCTGACGATGGCCGCCGAGCTCGTGACCGCAGAGGATATAAACTTCATGGCCACTTATGGGCGCGGCCTCATATGTCTGCCGATGAGCGGCGAGAACATTGACCGCCTGGAGATTCCGGACATGGCCCAGCACAACACCTCGCGCATGGGCACTGCCTTCACCGCCTCTATAGAGGCGAGAGAGGGGATCACGACAGGCATCTCGGCCGCCGACAGGGCCCATACCTGCCGGGTCGCAGTGGACGACGCGACAGGACCGGAAGACCTCGAGATGCCGGGACACGTCTTCCCGCTTCGCGCCCGCCCGGGCGGCGTGTTACAGCGGGCCGGGCAGACAGAGGCGGCGGTGGACCTCGCACGCATGGCGGGCTTGAAGCCCGCCGGCGTGATCTGCGAGATCATGAACGAGGACGGCACGATGGCGCGTGTCCCGGACCTGGAGAAGTTCTCGAAAGAGCACGACCTCAAGATGGTGACGGTAGCCCAGATCATCGAGTACCGTCGCCGCTACGAGCGGCACGTGAAGTTCGCCGTCGAGACCCGCCTGCCCACCGGGTTCGGGGAGTTCCGCCTCAGGGCTTACGAGAACGACGTAGACGACATGACGCACCTGGCGCTCGTGATGGGCGAACCTGAGGGCAAGGAAGACGTTCTCGTGCGGGTTCATTCAGCCTGCCTGACGGGCGACGCGTTGCACTCCTTACGCTGCGACTGTGGCGGTCAGCTAGAAAAAGCGATGCTGGCCATCGCCGAAGAAGGCGAGGGGGTCTTGGTGTATATGCAGCAGGAGGGGCGCGGCATCGGCCTCATGAACAAGATGAAGGCCTACCACCTCCAAGACGAAGGGCTCGACACTGTCGAAGCCAACCAGCGCCTGGGCTTCTCCCCAGACCTCAGAGATTACGGCATCGGTGCCTTGATCCTCAAAGACCTCGGGCTCTCCCGCATCCGCTTCATGACCAACAACCTGACGAAGGTCGTGGGTCTGCAGGGCTTCGGGCTCGAGATCGTCGAGAGAATCCCGCTGGAAGTGAAGCCAAACGGCGAGAACAAGCAGTATCTCCAGGCCAAGAGAGAGAAGTTGAACCACGTCTTCGAGAGGTTCTAGGAGGGAGACGCGTGGAAGGGGAGAAGGGGCCCAACTACATCGAGGGCGATCTCGCAGCATCCGGCCATTCTTTCGGGGTCGTGGCCTCACGCTTCAACGACTTCATCGTGAAGGAACTCCTCGCGGGCTCTTTAGATGCTATAAAGCGCCACGGCGGGGACCTTTCGGCGGTGGACGTGGTCTGGGTGCCGGGCTCCCACGAGATACCACTCGCTGCAAAGAGGCTCGCCCTCTCGGGACGCTACGACGCTGTGATCTGTCTCGGGGCCGTGATCCGGGGCGCCACGGCCCACTTCGATTACGTCGCAGGCGGGGCCGCGAGCGGCATCTCGTCGGTGGCTTTGGAGACGAATCTGCCGGTGGTGTTCGGCGTGATTACCACGGAGACTATCGAGCAGGCGATCGAAAGGGCCGGTACCAAGGCGGGCAATAAGGGCTTTGAGGCGGCGGCCACCGCCATCGAGATGACCTCGCTCATGGAACGCCTGGAGAGCAGAGGCTCACGCCCCAAAGGAGCGCCGCGCGATCCCGAGATGGGTAGGGTCTGGCGCGAATAATTCAGGCCAACCTTGTCCCACATGAGCGATCACCGACGGTCACCCGACACTGCGTATACTTCGGACCTTCCGCTGGAGCACGTCGAGCGGATCCGCCGATGGCACGAGGAGGGACTGCGCGCAGCGCGCGGAGGCCGGCATCAACGGACAGACCTTCGACTACCTGGCTCTCACGCTCTATGTGCCGCCTCAGGTGCAGCCAATCTACGGCATGTCCCACCTGCTCGGCGAGATGGTCCCTGCCGAGGTGCGACCGGGCGACCGGGTGCTCGACATGGGTACCGGCTGCGGGGTCAGCGGCATTCTGGCCGCGCGCCGGAGCCGACTTGCTTGCGCTCGACATCAACCCCGAGGCCTTGCGGGCGGCCCAGGACAACGCCCGTCGCAACGGGGTCGCCGACCGGCTTGAGGGCCGGCTCAGCGACGTCTTCGACGCCGTCGACCCGGCGGCAGACGGCCCGTTTGACGTCGTGGTGTTCGACCCGCCCTACCGCTGGTTTCAGCCGCGCGACCTGCTCGAACTGGCGACGGCGGATCCCGGCTACCAGGAGCTCACTCGGTTCGTACGCGAGGCACGTCTGCACCTGTCAGACCATGGACGGCTGCTGGTGTTCTTCGGCAGCTCCGGCGACCTCGGCTTTTTGCAACGACTGGTTGCCGGGAGGGGTTTAGGACCAAGGTGCTCGCAAGACACTGGTAGAGGACGGCTGGCAGGTCGAGTACATCACCTACAGTCTCACGCCGTTCAAGGCGTGAGACTGTAGGTGATGACACCAATGATGGTTGTGAACGACCATTAGGCTTATGGTAGCCTGCTGACCAGGCAGGCAAAAACATTGCCTGCCTGATCATAGAGGACCTATGTAGCTGACAGTGCCGGCAGGATGAACAGGCATCGCATTGGCTGCCTGGACACGACGAGGAGCATTTCAGGCTAGGAGCCTTTAAGTGGTTTCCGCAGCGGGGCGCACGCGGGGCGCGGCCTTCTGAACCTTGAACGCTTTCAGGCAGGAGGTACAGACGTAGGCGCGCTTCGTCGAGGGGCCTTCCTGGATCCGGATCTTCTGTAGGTTCGGGTTCCAGCGCCGGCGCGTGGCGCGCAAGGAGTGGCTGCGCGCGTTGCCGAAGCTCGGGCCCTTCCCGCAGGAATAACAAACTTTCGCCACGAGAAACCTCCTGTGCTAGGATACTGGCCAATACTTGGCGAAACCCGGCGTCGCCAGCGTAACGTTCCGGCGGTCGGGCTCGGGCGGAGATTGTACCAGATCTTTATGTAGGGCATAGCTGCAAAGAGGCCGTCGGGAATGAGGCGGCCTTTGTCGAGGCTTGAGGATGGGTTATGGAAGGGACGGCCAAAAAGCGCGAGGATACTGAAGTAAGCGCTGACCTTAAGACCGTTGTCGCGGCCGCGCGCGCCGCCCTCGCGGCTCACGTGTCGACAATAGATGCCCTCAACGTCTACCCGGTCCCCGACGGCGACACCGGGACGAACATGCTCCTGACGCTCCGGTCGGTGCTCGAGGAGATCTCGGCCTCGCCCCACCTCAAGGGGGAAGAGGCGGCCAAAGTCGTCTCTCGAGCTGCGCTCATGGGTGCGCGGGGCAACTCCGGGGTGATACTCTCTCAGATCCTGCGCGGCGCTTGCGAGACCCTGGGCAAGGCTCGCATCCTAGATGCCGAAGCCTTCGTCGCGGCGCTCGCCTGTGCCAAGGAGCGGGCCTACGGGGCCGTGCAGAAACCTGTCGAAGGCACGATGCTCTCGGTGGTAAAGGACGCCGCGGCTGCGGCTAGCTCGTGTGTGGAGCGTGGAGAGAAGGATCGCCTGGAGGTTGTGCGGGCGGCGGCCCGGGAGGCACACGCTTCCGTGAAGCGGACCCCAGAGCTCTTGGGGGTGCTCAAGGATGCGGGGGTCGTGGACGCCGGTGGGTTGGGTGTGGCCGTGATCCTGGACGGCATCTCGGCCGCTCTGAGCGGCGAGGAGCCGCGGTCGAGCCTTGAAGTGGAGGAGACCGAGGCCGATGAGGAACGCCTGCGAGAGACCGTGGCGCACTCGGCGGAGGAGGCGTGGGGCTACTGCACGGAGTTCATCGTCAACGATTTCTGCGGTGGCGAAAGAGAGTTCGAGACACGCATCCAGGAGATCGGCAAGAGCGTGCTCGTAATCCCCGACGACGATCTCGTCAAGGTTCACCTCCATACCCAGGACCCCGGCAGCGCCCTCACCTACGCGAGCGGCTTTGGGCGGCTCTCTGGCGTCAAGATTGACGACATGGAGGCCCAGACCCGCGCCCGAGCAGGAAGCGATACTCCAGCTACCTCCCCGACCGAGACCGCGGCGAGCCTGGGTCTCGTGGTGGCGAGCCGGGGAGCGGGGAACCATAAGCTCTTCGAGGCGACAGGCGCCGTGGTCGTGGAGGGCGGGCTGGGCGCGAACCCTAGTGCGGAGGATTTCGTCCAAGCCGTGAAGAGTTCCGGTGCCTCAGCCGTGGTCCTGCTGCCGAACAACGAAAACGTCGTGCCGACGGCCGAAGCGGTGGAAGAATTGGTAGAAGCCGACATCTACGTGGTGCCAACGACGAACGTAGCGTGCGGGCTCGCGACTATGGTTGCCTACGACGCCGAGGGAGAGCCCGCGGAGGTCGCTGAGGAGATGCGGGAGATCTGCGAAGAGATCTGGTGCGCCGAGGTCACCATCGCTGTCCGGGACGCTCGCGTGGAGGGACGCGAGGTAAAAAAAGGGGCGTGCATGGGCTTCTTGGGCGGCAAACTCCGGGCGGTCGAGGCGTCGGTTCACGCCGCGGCCCTAGATCTGGCCGAAACCATCGTAGAGGAGGGCGCGGACGTCGTGATGCTGCTTAGGGGTGAGGAACTCGGAGAGGAAGCTGCAGAGGAGATAGCCGAGGACGTCCGGCGCCTCGACGCCGGCCTCGTGGTGGAGGTCAAGGACGGTGGACAGCCGCTCTACCCTTTACAGATGGTGGCGGAGTAGTGACGACGGCTATCGTCACAGACTCGACGACGAGCTTGCCGGAGGGGGTGCGAGAACGCCCCGATCTCCGAATAGTGCCGCTCACCTTCTCTTTCAGTCCCGAGGAGACCTACACGGACAAGGTGGACCTCTCCAACGAGGAGTTCTACGAGAAGCTCAAGATATCCTCTGTCTTCCCGACGACCGCGCAGCCTTCGGCGGGTCAATTCGTCGAGGCCTACGAGTCCCTCCACGCCTACGACGATGTCCTGGTCCTGACGCTCTCGTCGAAGGTTAGCGGGACGCACAACTCGGCTGTGACGGCGGCGGGGATGGTGAGCCGGCCAGTAGAGGTTCTGGACACCAAGAGCGTGGAGATGGGATCGGGCCTCATCCTGCTTGAGGCCTTGCGCGTCCTCGACGAGGGGGGGTCCTTAGAGGAGATTCGGCGTGCGACGGTGGAGGCTATCCGTCATTGCAACATCCTGTTCGCCGTCGGCACCCTCGAGTACCTGGAGAAGAGTGGACGGATCGGTCGGGCCCGGCGCATCCTCGGGACCGCGCTCGATATCCGGCCGGTCTTGCGCATGGAGGACGGCGAGGTGGTCCCGCACAAGCGGGCCCGCGGGCGCAGGCGCCAATTGGCGGCCATCCTGGAGGAGGTGAAGCCCGTAGCGGAGGCCGGACGTCCCCTGGCGTACGGGCACACCAACGCCCCGGAGCTGCTCGCCGACCTTGAAGACTCTCTCAACGTCGAGGGACGGTTCGTCGCCGAGATCGGCGGAGTCGTCGGGTCCCACGTCGGTCCGGGAGCCTATGGCGTCGCCTACCTATAAGACCGCGCACCCGCAGGGCCCCGCCGGTCGCGCGTTCCCTGAACTATCCCGGAGGACGACCCTGCCGGGACTGCGAACTGTTGCGGTTACGGAGCTCCCCGGCGTGGGGCCCAGGATAGCGGCGGTACTCAAGGACCTGAAGATAGCCTCCTTAGCGGACCTCGTCTCGCACTACCCCTCCCGGCACGAGGATCTCTCCAACGTGAAAGGGATCTCCGACCTCCGGGTCGGGGAGAAGGCGACGGTCGTGGGCCGGGTGGTGAACGTGAAGGGGTTGGGCCGTCCGAACCGGGGGCGAGCTCAGGGACTCTCGGTCCAGCTCTACGATGGAACAGGTTACTTGCCGGCGACCGTCTGGGGCCGTGGCTGGCTCCTAAACCAGCTCGTGCCGGACACCTGGGTCGTCGCCTCGGGCGAGGTGCAACGCAGGCACGGCCTGCAGCTCGCGGCCAAGAACCTCGAGATCGTCGACGATCAGGCGTCGATGGACGGCACGGCCCATACCGGCAGGTTCGTGCCGATCTACCCGGTGAACAAGGGCATAAACGCGCGGAGGATGCGGACCCTCGTGCACCGCGCCCTCCAGGCCTCCGGACGAATCCTCGACCCTTTGCCGGCGGAGGTCCTCGCCCGCCACGGACTGCCCAATTTGCACGACGCGATACACGAGATCCACTTCTCCACCGACAAGGAGCGCCTGAAGGTGGCCATGAGACGCCTCGTCTTCCACGAGCTCTTCCTCATCCAGACTGGGCTCGCCGCTCGCAAGGCGCGCCTCGAGAGGTCCGAGACGGGCGGAAAACATGAGGGTGACGGTCACCTCTTGATCCCGTACCTTAAGAGCCTCTCCTTCGGGCTCACGGGGGCGCAGGAGCGCGTGATCAGGGAGATCCTTGCAGGCATGCGCTCCGAGAAACCCATGCGTCGTCTCTTGCAAGGCGACGTCGGTAGCGGCAAGACCGCCGTAGCCGTCGCTGCCCTGCTCTCGGCTGTCGAGTCGGGCGGGCAGGGTGCGATCATGGCTCCCACCGAGGTCCTTGCCGAGCAGCACTTCATCTCCATCTCGACGGCCCTCAAGGACCTCCCGGTGAACGTCGTGCTCCTCACCGGCTCGCAGAGCGCGACCGAGCGCCGGGAGACTTTGGAGGCGGTGAAGAGTGGCGAGGCGCACGTGGCCGTGGGAACGCACGCCCTGATCCAGAGGGGCGTCGAGTTCAAAGACCTCTCGTTGGTGGCCGTGGACGAGCAGCACCGCTTCGGCGTGGGCCAGAGAACGGTCTTCAAGGAGAAGGGCGCGACGCCTGACACGCTAGTGATGACGGCTACCCCGATCCCGAGGACACTCTCCCTCACGCTGTACGGAGACCTCGAGGTCTCCCTGCTGGACGAGCTGCCACCCGGGCGCAAGCCCGTCGAGACGTGTATGCTCAGGATTCCTGAGCGGGAAGCGGCTTACGAGGCGGTGCGAGAGGAGTTGGAGGTGGGTCGACAGGGGTACGTGGTCTGCCCGCTCGTGGAAGAGTCCGAGGCTCTGGAAGACGTGCGGGCGGCGGAGGAACTCTACGAGGAGCTGGCAGAGGAGATCTTCCCGGAGAGGCACGTAGGACTCCTCCACGGCCGGATGAAGGCCCAAGAGAAACGCGAGGTCATGACCGCGTTCCGCGCCGGAGAGATAGAGGTTCTAGTTGCCACGGTCGTCGTCGAGGTCGGGGTGGATGTGCCGAACGCGAGCGCGATCGTGATCGAGGGTGCGGAAAGGTTCGGCCTCTCCCAGCTCCACCAGCTTCGAGGGAGGGTCTGCCGGGGACTGCACCCCCCGAAGTGCTTCCTAGTCAGTGACCCGAAGACGGAGGACTCGCAAAAGCGGCTCGAAGCCTTGTGCGAGTACCAGGACGGTTTCAAGCTCTCCGAGGTAGACCTGGCTATCAGAGGTGAGGGGACGCTCTTTGGCAGCCGCCAGAGCGGTATGCCGGATCTGAAGGTCGCGAAACTCCTCAGGGACATCGAGGTTTTGGTCGAGGCCCGGCGGGCGGCCTTCGAGCTCGTCGCCGCCGATCCTACCCTTAGAAAGCCCCAGCACCGTCCATTGAGGCGCGAGATCCGGGACCTCTTGGGCCGCGACGTCGAGTGGCTCTTCCGCGAGTAATCCACCTATGAGGATCATCGCCGGCACGGCCCGCGGTCTACGTCTGAGCGCGGCACCGGAGGGTGTCCGCCCGACCTCCGACAGGGTCCGAGAAGCCATCTTCAACTCCTTGGGCCAGTTCTTTGACGGCGGCGAGGTCCTGGACCTCTACGCTGGAACCGGGGCTTTGGGCGTCGAGGCCCTGAGCCGCGGTTTTGCGCAGGCGACGTTCGTCGAGAAGTACGCCCGCGCGGCGCACACGATCCGGGAAAATCTGAAGCGCGCGGGCTTCGCGAAAGAAGGGGAAGTGTTGCGGGAAGACGCCGTAGAGGCCGTAGATCGGCTTATCTCCTCGGGGCGAAGATTCCATTTGATATTCGCGGATCCACCATATAAAATCGCGCCGAGGGAGATCGGGGGCGTCCTGGAACGTCTTGAAGCCTTGCTCGCACCCGGCGGACGCGTGGTGGTTGAGAGCGGCGGAACTCCCGTAGAAGCTACGAACATGAAAGGGGTCAACCGCGCCTACGGCGGCACCATCATAACCTTCCTTGAACGGTCCGAGTCCACGATGAACATAGCCATCTGCCCCGGTAGCTTCGATCCCATCACGGCAGGGCATCTCGACGTCATAAAACGGGCGGCAGGGATCTTCGACCACGTCGTCGTCGCCGTCGGCAGGAACATGCGCAAGGGGCCGAAGGTGACCGCCGAGGAGAGGGCGCGGCTCATAGAGAAGGTTATGGCGCCTCTGGACAACGTCTCGGTGGAGGTGATGGAGGGCCTCCTGACTGAGTTCGCCCGAGAGCGGGGGGCCAGGGTGGTTGTTAAGGGTTTGAGGGCGGTCTCGGACTTCGAGTCGGAGTTCGAGCAGGCGCAGCTCAACCGTACGCTCTGCCCGGAGGTCGAGACGGTGTTCATCATGGCGGCGGCGGAGCACAGCTTCCTCTCGTCGAGCGCGGTGCGCGAGATCGCGAGCTACGGGGGGGACGTGCGCGGGCTAGTCCCGGAGGAGATACTGGACCTCGTCCAGCGGTTGTACGACACGGGCGGTTAGGCAGCAGTGAGCGACAAAGGGTAGAATAGGTAAGATGGACGTACTGGTTTTGATAGACAGGTTGGAGGAGTTGGTAGAGGAGGCCCGCTCCTTCCCTGGCTTCGGTAACACGGCGATGGTCGATCGTGACGCTGCATTCGACGTCATAGACCAGATGCGCCAGACCATCCCCGAGGAGCTCAAGCAAGCGCGTTGGATCGTCAAAGAGCGCCAGGCGATGCTTGACGAGGCGCGCAGCGAGAGCGACCGCATCATCCGCCAGGCGCAGGAAGAGGCCGAGAAGATCACCTCCGAAGAGGAGGTCTTGAAGCGCGCCGAGAAGCGCAGCTCGGAGATCATGGAAGATGCCCGTCGCCGCGAGCGCGAGATTCGCCTGGGCGCCGAGGATTATGCCGACGAGGTCCTCGCGAGCCTCGAAGACAACCTTGCACGACTCCTTGAGGCCGTCCAACGTGGCCGCTCGAAGTTGCAGGGCGTCCCGGAAGAGTAAAAATACGAGCATGAAGATCAAGCTGAAGCGCCCAGGGATGGGCATAGGAGATACACGCGAGCTTTCGGCCTCTTTCGAGTTACTGCCTTTCGCCCTCTACGGTCGCCGGCACGAAGTTAAGGCTGCCGAGGTACGTGCCCGGGTCACCAGGCTCGCGGAAGGGCTGCACCTCGACCTCGAGGTCGGCTGCGACGTGGCTACCACCTGCGACCGCACGCTGGAGCCCACGGAGATCACGCTGACTTTCGGCGTGTCTGAGTTCCTTCCGGGTCCGAACGACCCGGAGCTGTGCGTGGAGGACTGGGAACTGGACGTGGAACGCTACGCTAAGGAAGCGCTCCCGAGCGAGGTGCCCATGCAGGTCTTCTGTCCGGGCACGAAGCCCGTGAAGCCCGAGGCGGACAAGGGCGGGATCGACCCGCGCTGGCGGGACCTCGACGACCTTTTCGCAACGGGCTAACAAGCTAAACAACCATAGGGAGGTAAGTTCATGGCCGTACCGAAGAAGAAGACGTCGCAGGCTCGTAGGAACCAGCGTCGGGCGCATCACGCCCTGAAGAGCCCGAAGCTCGTCGCGTGCCCGAACTGCGGAGAGACCCACGTGCCGCACCGGGTGTGCCCGAACTGCGGCTACTATAAGGGGCGCACCGCGGTCGCCATAGAGGTCACGGAGTAACTAGAGCCTTAACCTCCGCCGGCGAAGCCTAGAGAAGCGTCGTGCGCGTGGCGGTGGACTCTTTGGGCGGTGACAACGCGCCGGGGGAGATCGTCGCGGGCACCCTCTCCGCCGCCAGGAAATCACCGAACGACGCGTTTGTCTTGGTCGGCGACGAGGTCGTTATCAAACCTAGCCTGAAAAACGCTCCCAAGAACGTCTCTTGGCGCGACGCTCGAGGCGGCGTCGGCATGGACGAGGACCCCGCGGCTACTCTGCGCTCCCGCCCCGACTCGAGCGTCGCGGTCGCTGCGGGGATGGTACGTGTCGGGGAGGCCGAGGCGCTATTCTCTGCTGGAAACACGGGTGCCACGGTGGCCGCAGCGCTCCTTAAGGTCGGGCGCGTTAGGGACTGCCGGAGGCCTGCCATTGCCACGGTATTGCCGTTCGATACGCCCGTGTTGTTGCTCGATGCTGGAGCCACGGTCTCTTGCCGGCCGCAAGACCTGTTGAATTTCGCTATCCTTGGCAGCGTGTTCGCGCGGAAGTACTTACGTTTAGAAAACGACCCTCGGATCGGCCTGATCAACGTCGGCGAAGAGCCGGGCAAGGGCGACGACCTCGCCAAGGAGACCCATATATTACTCGCCTCATCCGACGCCGTCCGTTTCGTCGGCAACATCGAGGGAAGGGATATTGGGCGCGGGACTGCGGACGTCCTCGTGACCGACGGTTTCACCGGGAACGTGGTCCTCAAGACCGCTGAGGGCGTGGCGCGCGAGGTCTTCGGCATGATGCGCGAGGCGGTCACCGCGAGCACGATGACCAAACTCGCCGGAAGCGTCCTCCGCCCGCGTCTACTCCGCGTCCGCGACCGAGTGGACCCCGAGAACTACGGTGGCTCGTTCCTGTTGGGCGTGCGTGCGCCGGTGGTCATAGGCCACGGTAACTCCCGCGCGAGAGGCGTCGAAAACGCCCTTCTTGGCATCTCGCACGCCGGCTCCGGCCTCGCGGAGGAATCGGAGAGGGCACTCGCCGGGGCGCAGAAACGGACGGCCAGGGACGCGGTTTGAACGGCGTTGCCGGCAAGATCGTGGGGGTGGGGCGCGCTTTGGGGGGGCGGGTCGTCACCAACCAAGACCTGACTGAGGTCCTCGACACCGACGACGCTTGGATCGTCGCGCGCACCGGCATAAAGGAACGCCGCTTCCTCGCCGACGGCGAAGACTGCGCGACTTTAGCCGCCGATGCCGCAAAAAGCGCGCTCGCACGCGCCGGTCTCTCGGGCGACTCCGTAGACTTGATCCTGTGTGCCACCTCGACCGCTCCTGAGTCCATGCCGAGCGTGGCCTGCCTCGTGGGCGAGGCGATAGGTGCTCCCGGCGTGGGCGCCTTCGACCTGGCGGCGGCGTGCACCGGCTACTCTTACGCGGCGAGCGTCGCACACTCGATGCTGAAAAGCGGTGCAGCCCGGCGCGTGCTGCTCATAGGCGCCGACGCCATGACCAGGATCGTGGACCAACAGGACCGCTCGACGGCAGTGCTCTTCGGCGACGGCGCAGGCGCCGTGGTCCTCGAAAAAGGCGACGGCGAGTCTGGCTTCGTGGATCACGTCTTGGGCGCCGACGGCCGAATGGCCTCCCTCGGACGCGCCGGGCACCCCGACACACAGCAGAAGCTCTACCAAAACGGCCGCGAAGTCTTCAAGTTCGCCGCCAGGATCTTCCCCGAAATGACCGAGAAACTCCTCGCTCGTAACGGCGTCTCCCCCGACGAAGTCCAACACGTCATCCCTCACCAGGCAAATTTACGCATAATACACACAGCGACAAGGAAGATGGAGATTTCGAAGGAGAGGATTGTGGTGAACATAGATCGGTTCGGGAACACATCGGCGGCGAGCATCCCGCTCTCTTATCCGGACATCTACGAGGGCTTTGAGACGGGTCGTTACATCATCACGGTCGGTTTCGGCTTCGGGCTGACTTGGGCAGCGAACCTGTACAGGATCTAGGAGGGCGGAGGGCTGTTGGCAAGGCGGCTGGCTGTGGTGTTCCCTGGGCAGGGAACGGCGGGCGGAGAGGCCTCGGGTGAGGTCCGGGATGCCATCAGGCGCGTAGTAGGGAACCTCCCAGTTCCCTACCAGCTCTCCGTTTTCGCGGGCTCGGTCGACGAGTTCCGCAGGCTCAAGGAGAGCGGGGTGAAGCCGGACGTGGTCGCCGGACACTCTTTGGGTGAGTATGCGGCGGCCCACGTCGCAGGGTCTTTGGAACTGGTAGACGGGGTACGGCTCGTGGCCGAGAGGGGCCGACTGATGACGGAAGCGGCGAAGAAGAATCCCGGTGGGATGGTCGCGATCATCGGGGTCGGTACTCGGGAGGTTGTCCAGGCTGTGGACACGGTGGACGGTGCCGTCGTCGCGGCCAACTTCAACACCCCGCGGCAGACCGTTGTCTCCGGGAAAAACGAGGCGCTGGAGGAAGTGACGGGGTGTGTGGGTGGCAAGAAGCGCAAGCTCGATGTTGCAGGCGCTTTCCATTCTCCACTCATGCGGGAAGCGGCGATACAGATGGACGCGCTCCTAGCGGAGGTGTCGCTCGAAGACCCTAGAGTACCCATGATCAGCGGGATAGATGGCAGTATGTTGGAGAAGGCTGACGTCGTGCGCCTCGCTTTAAGGGAGCAGATGCTCTCGCCCGTGCGGTGGGTCGCGGTCGTGGAGCGGTTCGCGGCTCTGGGGGTCGTGGAGGTCGTGGAGGCCGGAGGGGGGACGCTCGTGAGGATGCTGAGGGATTTCAGGGACTTAGAGATGCGGGGCCAGGCGGCCAAGGAGGTGCTCGCGTGAAGGCGCCTTTGGGACCGGCCACTATCCGTGAGCTCATACCGCACCGTTACCCGTTCTTGCTCGTGGACAGGATCGAGGAGATAGAGCCCGGGGTCCGGGCCGTCGGTGTAAAGAACGTCACCCAGAACGAGCCGTTCTTCGAGGGGCACTTCCCAGACTACCCGGTGATGCCGGGGGTTTTAATAGTGGAAGCGTTGGCGCAGGTCGGGGCGGTGGGAGTGATGGCGTTAGAGGAGTTCCGCGGCAAGCTTGCCTTATTCGCCGGAATAGACGGGGTCAGGTTTCGGCGGCAGGTCATCCCCGGGGACGTTCTGAGGATGGAGGTCGAGATCTCGCGTCTCAAGGGCAGGGTCGGCCATGGCAATGGTTCGGCGACGGTGAACGGCGAGCGTGCCTGCGAGGCCGAGCTGATGTTCGCGTTCACCGACAGGGTAGAGGGGGAGTAGTGGAGGGGCGGGCGGCTCTTGTGACCGGCGGCGGACGTGGGATAGGGCGTGCGATCGCCGTCAGGCTCGCCGAAGGAGGCGCGAAGGTCGCGATCTCCTACCGCGCGAACGACGCGGCGGCTGAGGAGACCGCCGAGCTGGTGCGCGATGTAGGTGCCGGAAGCGAGCTGTTCAAGGGCGACGTGGCTTCCCCCGAGGACGTAGAAGCCCTCGTCAAGGGCGTGGGCGAGGCCTTCGGGCCCGTTGAGATCCTCGTCAACAACGCCGGGATGACGCGGGACAACATCATGCTACGCATGAATGACGCGGAGTTCGACGAGGTGCTGCGGACGAACCTCAAGGGAACATACCTGTGCACCCGGGCGGTCTTGCGGAGGATGGTGCGGGCTAGGTGGGGCAGGATCGTGAACATAAGCTCCGTCGTGGGCCTCCTCGGAAACGCGGGGCAGGCAAACTACGCGGCCTCCAAGGCGGGGATCATCGGCTTCACCAAGAGCGTGGCACGGGAGGTCGCGGGGCGCGGCATCACGGTCAACGCGGTGGCGCCGGGCTACGTGGAGACGGAGCTCACCGGGAGCTTATCGGAGAACATCAAGGGGCAGATAATGGGTCAGGTCCCGATGGGTCGTTTCGGGGAGCCCCAGGAGATAGCGGAGGTCGTGGCGTTCCTCGCGGGAGATGGGGCAGGTTACGTCACGGGGCAGACGATCTCGGTCGACGGCGGGATGGTTATGCAATAAAGAAATTTGCGCTACACTACGCGCTATCTCGCGGGCGGGAGCGCGAGAAGAGGCCATTTTGGAGTCGTATCGGTCGTGAGGAGATGAGTTATGGAACGAGACGAGATACTGACGAAGATACAGGAGATAACCGCTGACAGGCTCGGTGTGGAAGAGGGCGAAGTGACGCCGGAGGCCTCCTTTAGGGAGGACCTTGAGGCTGACTCTCTTGATCTTGTCGAGCTGATTATGGAGCTCGAGGAGCAGTTCGGCATGGAGATCCCCGACGAGGAGGCGGAGAAGATCACCACGGTCGAGGAGGCCGTGGACTACGTAGCAGAGCATCAGGCGGCGTGACCGACGCCGGGAACGAGGGGCCGGGCGGGCGGGGGCACGCATTCGTCACCGGCGTGGGCGCCGTGACGCCTTTAGGCGTGGGCGCGGAGAACTTCTGGGATGCCGCGCTCCACGGCAAGAGCGGCGTCGCCGAGATATCGCTCTTCGACCCTTCGCCCTTCCCCTCGCACATCGCCGGCGAGTGCTCGGACTTCGACCCGACGGACTTCATGTCCAAGAAAGAAGCCCGCCGGATGGACCGCTACGCCCAGTTCGGCATCGCTGCGGGACTCGAGGCCGCCGAGAATGCCAGCATCGTCGAGACGGTCCGGGAGACGCCGGATCGGGTCGCGATCGTGATGGGTAGCGGCATCGGGGGGCTTTCGACGTGGGAGCGGGAGTACCGGGTCCTCGACGAGAAGGGAGCAAAGAGAGTCAGCCCGTTCCTCATCACGATGATGGTGCCGAACATGGCGGCAGGCCAGCTCGCCATCATGCTCGGCGCCACGGGGCCATCCCAGTGCCCAGTCCTTGCGTGCGCCACGGGCGGCGAGGCCATCGCCGAGGGACTGGAGCTTATCCGCAGGGGCGATGCCGACGTGGTCATCGCCGGCTCTTCGGAGGCCCCGATCACGCCGCTCTCGATGGCAGGTTTCTGCGCGATCCGGGCTATCAGCACGCGCAACGAGGAGCCGCACAGGGCGAGTCGACCTTTCGACGCGGGCCGGGATGGGTTCGTGATGAGCGAGGGCGCCGGGGCGGTGGTATTGGAGGCGCCCGAGCACGCTGAGCGGCGCGGTGCTGATCCCATCGCCAGCGTGGCGGGCTATGGGCGCACGACAGACGCCTACCATGTGACAGCCCCGGACCCCGAAGGCCGCGGCGTCGAGCGGGCGATGGAGTTTGCTCTGGAGGACGCGGGACTTTCTTCCGAAGACATCGGGCACGTCAACGCGCACGCGACGAGCACGCCCACCGGCGACGGGCCGGAGACGAAGGCTATCTCACGTCTCTTGCCGCATGCGCCGGTTTCGGCGACGAAGTCCATGACAGGGCACTCCTTCGGGGCGGTAGGGGCGACGGAGGGTATCATGTGCGCCCTGGCCCTCAAGCACAAGGTTCTGCCCCCCACGATCAACCTAGACAAACTCGCCTCCGACTGCGAGCCCTTAGATTACGTCGAGGAGGCCAGGGAGGTCCCGGACCTCAGGGCCGCCGTCTCAAACTCGATGGGTTTCGGCGGGCATAACGTGGTCGTGGCGTTCGCTGGTGTAGAATAGATCAGAACGAGCATGTCGATTAGAGAGCTTATAAACGTGCTCCCGGAGCCCCTGAGGCAGCGTGCACTCACCCACCCGAGCGTCGCCGACCCCTACGACTCGAACGGGAGGTTGGAGTTCCTGGGCGACTCCGTACTCAACAGCCGGGTCGCCGAGCTTGTTTTCCACAGTTATCCGGAGCTTTTGGAGGGGGATCTCACGCGCATCCGAGCTCACCTGGTCAGGAAGACATTCCTCGCGGCCGTCGGACGAAGCGAGGGCATAGAAGAGGACATTGAGAGCTCGGTCATAAACGACTCCGTCGTCGCGGACACGATCGAGGCGATCATCGGTGCCGCCTACCTCGTGGACAAGGATCTCGTGTTCCGTACGATAGACGAAATCTTCAACCCCTCAGAGGTTGATACCAACGAGCTTAGGGACTGGAAGACTTTGCTCCAAGAGACGTTGCAGGCCGAGGGTCTACGCCCGATCTACCGGGTCCAGGCGAAGGCCGGCCCGCCCCACCGCCCTCGCTTTACGAGCACCGTCTCGGTGGACGGTAGGGAGGTCGCCTCGGGCGAGGGCAACTCCATCAAAGAGAGCGAACAGGCCGCGGCGCGCTTGGCGCTCGAGATCCTGGGCGTCCGTCCGGTGGAACGAGCCGCCGTCGAAGTGCACATAGGCGCGTAACCTGCGCACAAAAGAGTCGCGATAAAGTTCGTTACTCAAGTCCAAGGGTATTAACCTCTTAGTCTTAGTGTGGCCACGAAGCATGTACTTCTGAGCAGGCTCGGGAGTGGGAGGGAGAGGCTGACTGCGGGTAATGGTCCGCTCCTTTCCACCAGCTTCTCCGCCACGCGGCCCACGGATTTCGTACTGACCTAAGGTAGGATCTTTCTCGCCTGGCTTGAAAGCCTTTGTGCTGGCGTTTTTAGCTACTTTCCGTGCAAACTTGCGCAGGCAACCCAAAGGAGCGACGTGTTGGGATTTTCCTACACCCCTGCTCCTTTCCAGAGCCAGTTTAGTAAGTAAACGTTACGACGGTTGGTTTGCTGCACTTTTCTCTGTGAACAGACTGTAAAAACCTCGTAAAATAGGTCCCCAGTGCTCTCTGCGATCTATATAAAGGGCTTCAAGACGTTCGCTCGTCCGGTGCGGATGCCGCTGACGGAGGGGGTTACGGTTATCGTCGGACCGAACGGTTCGGGGAAAAGCAACATCACGGACGCGGTGTTGTTCGCCTTGGGCGAGGGGAGCCCGAGCCTGTTGCGGGCGGGCTTGATGGGTGATTTGATCTTCTCTGGGTCGGAGTCTTTGCCGGCGGCGGGGGCGGCCGAGGTGACGTTGGTCTTGGATAACTCCGGGGGCACCATCTCCTTGCCGTACGAGGAGGTATCGCTGACGCGCAGGATCTCGCGCGACGGCGAGACGGAGTACGGGATCAACGGCGTCCGCGCCCGCCTTTCTGACGTGCGGGCTGTCGCTGGAGAAGCGGGCCTCGGGCGCCACAGCATCCTCCGCCAGGGGGCTGTGGACGCCATCGTCGCCGGTGGGGCGGCGGCCAGCAGGACGGCGCTCGAAGAAGCAGCGGGTCTAGGCGTCTTCCGCAGACGCCGACTCGCGGCGAGCCGCAAGCTCGAGAAGGCTGCTGCCCGGCTTGAGAGGAGCCGCCAGGCCGAGCTCGAGCTCTCGTCGCAGCTACGGAGGATAGAGGCGGAGGCCGTAGCCGCCCGCGAGTACCGGGAGCTCGAAGCCCGCTACCGCGAGCTCTCTTTGGCTCACCTCTGCAGGATCGCGAAAGGAGACCTCGGCGGCGAACGAGAACGCCTAAAGGAGCTCGAAGAAGAGGCGGACAAGCTGCGGGCGAGGCAGGACGCTTTGCGCGAGGAAGAGAAGCAGCTCAGGGCGGAAGAGAAGGAGCTCGAAGGCCGGGTGCGGGTGGCAGAGGAGGCTATCCGGGGGTTGGAGGACGGCTCAGAGGCCCTGCGGGCTGAGGCCTTGCGCGCCGAACGGGCGTTGTTGCGGCTGGAAGGGAGCCTAGACGGGAGGGTGGAACGCTCACGCCGAGTCTTCCGCCTCGAAGCCGAGCTCGACGAAACCGACTCGAAGATCGAGCGACTCGAGGAGGAAGTTGGCAGGCTCGAGGAGGAGCACTCCCGAAGCAAGGAAGCCTTCGGGCAGCTGGAGGAGCGCGTGAAGCGAGCGCGGACGGAACACGCGGCGGGAGCGGAGCGGCGGGCACGGACCGCGGGTAAGCTTAGAGCTTTGAGGGAGCAGCGCGAGAGGGCAGCGAGCTGGCTCAAGGCGACGGCGTTCTTGGGTGACGAGGAGCTGGCACGTCTCGGAGAGATGGAGGAGAAGCCGACTTGGCACGCGCCGGAGGAGCTGCGCGCTCGCGGTGCGGCAGTGCTGGAACGGCTCGGGGAGTTGCGTCTGCTGACCACACGGCAGGCGTCGGAGGCGGACCGGCGCCGAGGCATGCTGATCGCGCTCGTCGGGAGGACGGAGGCGGAGATCCGGTCCTTGAGGAGTTTGGGACAGGCCGCGGTCGGCGGCAAGCGGCTCTACGAGATCCTGCGCCCCCGCCCGGGCTACGAGGCCGCGGTCGAGGCCGCCTTAGGAGACCTGGCTGATGGCGTGTTGGCAAAGGATCTGGGCGAGGGAATAAAGCTCCTCTCCAGGGCCCCCGCGGAGCACACGATCGTGCGCCTGGACGCCCAAGGGATAACGAAGAACGGCGCGCCCCCCGGAAAACCCCTCTTAGATTGCGTCGAGGTCCTCGACCATTCCTACGCGGAGGCATTGGAACGTCTGCTCGGGGGCGCCTACGTTGTGAAGGGTGCCGACCGTATGGCGCCTGAGAGGGGATATGACGTCGCGGTGACCCGCGATGGCCTGCGCTTCACCCGCACGAGCGCCAGCCGCCGGACCCGCAACGGAGACTTCGCTCGCCAGGCTCGTCTCGTGGAGAAGGAAGAGCGTCTCGACGCACTGAAGAACCGGCTCGGGGAGAAGCTCTACGACTTGCGGGAGACCGTCTCTTCTGTTAATGATCGACTAGATGGGGGGACTGCAAAGGTCGAAGCTTTCTCTGCTTTGGCCTCCCAGACAGCCCGCGTTGCGCGGCTGCTCGTCTCGGAGAGCGGGCGCAGGGTGAGAAAGGCTAAAACCTCGCGCGAGCAGCGCTTGGCAGACGAGGCGAAGCTCCGCAAGGTCGAGGCGAAGATCTCCGAGACCGAAGACGAGCTGCGCGGCGCACAGGAGGCCGAGGAACAGGCGAAGGAGGAGCTGGACGCTGCTTCCCGAGCCGAGGAATCGGCGTACGCGGAGACTCGAGAAGCGGTCGGGCGGCTCGTCCAAACACGCACCGAGCTGCAGAACGTCCGAGAGCGCCGGGTCCGGATCGCTCGCAGCCTGAACGGCCTTAAAGGGAAAGAGACCGCCGGCTCGAATTCCCGCCGGATAAGCCTCACTCACCGCACCGTCGAATGCAGCCGGTACCTTGAAGAGACCGCCCGAGGTCGCCTCGCCCGGTTGCGGTCCTCCCGCTCGGACGCCGTCGGTCTGCAAGGTCGCGCCACCGAGGAGCGTGCCAGGGTTACCGGAGAGACCGGCGACGTGGCCGGAGAGCTCGCCAGGGTAGCGTCCGAAGCCGTGGCGCTACGTGCTGAGCTCTCCCACGCCGAAGAGGCCGCCAAAGCGGCAGAGGTGGAGATCTACGAGGAGTGGGGGGCGACGCTCGAAATCGCCCGCCGTGCGTCCGAAACTTCCCCTGAAAATACCGAGGGCGAGCGCACGCGCCTTGCGCGCAGGCTGAAAAACTTCGGCGACGTGAACCTGCTCGCCATCTCCCAAGAAGGGCAGCTCCGCGAGCGATACGAGTTCGTCGCCTCTCAACGCTCCGACGCCGAAGCCGCCGCCGCCGAAATTGAACACATAATACGAAACGTGGATGAGGAGATAGAGGCGCGTTTCGAGGCGACCTTCGAGAAGGCGCGGCGGGCTTTTGGAGATATGGTGCCGCGGATGATGGAGGGGGCGGCGGGGAAGCTTTCGCTCTCGGAGGAAGGGGTAGAGATCGGGCTGAGGCTCCGGGGACGCGGGTGGAGGCCGCTGCGCGTGCTCTCGGGCGGGGAGCGGTCGCTCCTGGCGCTGTCTTTCTTATTCAGCATCTTTTTGAGCCGTTTCGACGAGGGGTCGGGGCCGTTCTGCATGCTCGACGAAGCCGAGGCGGCTCTGGACGACGTCAACTTGGCTCGGTTTTTGGCTGTGGTAGACTCTTACCGGCCACAAGGGCAGTTTTTGCTGGTAACGCACCAGAATAGGACCATGGCAGCGGCGGACGTGCTCTATGGGGTCACGCAGGATGCCTCCGGTGCCACGGTCGTCGTATCTAAGCGTTTGTCGGGAGAGTAAGGGCACCGATATGGGGCGGTCATGGCGCAACTTCTTCAAAAGGTCTGAGGAGGAACCGGAAGAGCGGTCCGGGGCAGCCGTCGATACTCTAGAACAGGAGACTGGGGCCGGTGAGGGCACGCTTCCTCTAGAGGACACGGAGGCTGAAGACGCCCTGGAACCGGTGGACGAGTCGGTGATCGTGCCGAAGGCGGAGCCGGTCACTTCTGTACGGGACCTCGAGGGCGAGGCAGCGGAGGAGGTCGTAGAGGAAGAGGAAGCAGGAGGCGGGTGGTTCACGCGACTGCGACAAGGCTTGCGGCGAAGCCGGGAATCATTCGTCGGGCAGCTCAACGCGGCAGTCGCGGAGTTTAAGGATGCGGAGGACGAGGAGTTCTGGGAGAGGGTCGAGGAGATTCTTATCACCTCAGATGTCGGGGTACCCACGACGGCGAAGCTTGTGGCCGAGCTAGAGCAGGAGGCCCTAGAGAGGAACATAACGAGCGGCAAGGAGCTTAGGGAGCTCATAATCGAGCACGCGACGCGCCTGCTCGATAACGCGGTAAAGCTCGACGTCTCGCACAAGCCGACAGTGGTCCTGATGGTCGGGGTGAACGGAACGGGCAAGACGACGAACATCGGCAAGCTCGTCCACTTCTTGCCGGGCAAGGTCATGCTCGCCGCAGGCGATACCTTCCGGGCGGCGGCGGTCGAGCAGCTTCAGAGCTGGGGCGAAAAAACGGGGGCGAAGGTCGTCGCCCGGGAGCGGGGCGCGGACGCGGCGGCCGTCGCACACGAGGCGGTCGAGGAGGCTAAAGGAGACGGGACGGACGTTTTGCTCATAGACACGGCTGGGAGGCTGCACACCAAGATTAACCTCATGGCGGAGCTCGAGAAGGTGAAAAGGGTTATAGAGCGCCAGATGCCTGAAGCGCCGCACGAGGTTTTGCTAACGGTCGACGCGACCACGGGACAGAACGGCTTGAGGCAGGCCAAACTCTTCCACGAGACGGTAGGGGTGACCGGGATCATCTTGACCAAGCTCGACGGGACGGCTAAGGGCGGCATCGCTTTAGCGATCGCCGACCAGGTCGGGGTACCGATAAAGCTCATCTCGGTCGGAGAGCGGCTCGGGGACCTCCACCCGTTCGACGCCCGAGAGTTCGCGGAAGCATTGTTTGGAGAGCTCTAGGATGTTCGACACTTTAGGCGAGAGGCTCAACTCGGCCCTGGACGGGGTGCGCGGCAGCGGCGCCCTCACCGAGGACCAGGTCAAGAAGGTCACGCGGGAGATACGTCTGGCTCTGCTCGAGGCGGACGTGAACTACGGGGTTGTCAAAGAGTTCGTCAAAAACGTGCGTGAACGGGCCACGGGCGCGGAGGTCTCGAAGGCCTTGAGCCCGGGCCAGCAGGTCGTGAAGATCGTCAACGAGGAGCTCGCGAACCTCATGGGCGGGACCTCGAGCAAGCTCACCTTCGCCTCACGCCCGCCGACGGTTGTGATGCTCGCGGGCCTCATCGGACACGGTAAGACAACGACCGCCGGCAAGCTCGCCCTTTTCGTGCGCAAGATGGGCAAGAACCCGTACCTGGTGGCGTGCGATACGTACCGTCCGGCGGCTATAGACCAGCTCCAGCAGATAGGCAAGGAGTTAGGCGTTCCGGTCTATACTGAGGGCACGGAGCCCGCGCCGGAGGGGATCGCCGAGCGCGGGATAAAGGTCGCCAAGGACGAAGGGTACGACTTCGTCATCGTGGATACCGCAGGCCGGCAGGTCGTGAACGAACCGATGATGGAGGAGATCAAGCACGTCCGGAGGGCGATAAAGCCTCATTCGGTCTTGCTGGTCCTGGACGTGGTGACGGGCCAGAACGCGGTCGAGGTCGCCGAGGCGTTCGGGGAGTACGCGGAGTTCGACGGGATGGTCCTGACGAAGCTAGATGGGGACGCTAGGGGCGGGGCGGCCTTGTCGGTGGTCTCGGTGACGGGGAAGCCGATCAAATTCGCCAGCGAGGGCGAGAAGATGGGAGAGTTCGACTACTTCTACCCGGACAGGATGGCGGGCCGGATCCTGGGGATGGGGGACGTTCTCACCCTCATCGAGAAGGCCGAGGACCAGTTGGACCGCCAGGAGGCCGAGGCCCAGAGCAAGAAGCTCATGGCCGGGAAGTTCGACTTCGAGGACTTCTTAGGGCAGATGCAGATGATCAAGAAGATGGGGCCGATCTCGGGGCTCCTAGGCATGATCCCGGGCCTCAACAAGCAGCTTCAGGGCGTGGACATAGACGACAGGATGCTGGGCCGGGTCGAGGCGATGGTGACCTCGATGACCGTCCAGGAGCGGCGCAACCCGAGGCTGTTGCAGAACCCTAGCCGGGCGCGCAGGATAGCGCGCGGCTCCGGGATGACCCAGCAGGACGTCCAGAAGCTCGTTAAGCAGTTCAACCAGATGCAGAAGATGATGAAGCAGATGGGCAAAGGTGGCAGGATGCCACGCATGCCGTTCAACATAAGATAGGAGAGGTGGAAGAGTGGCGGTAAAGATCAGGCTTGCCAGGCACGGCTCGAAGAAGGCGCCCTTTTACAGGATAGTGGTGGCCGACTCTAGGAGCCCGCGCGACGGCTACTTTATAGACCGGGTCGGGACCTACAACCCACGCACGGACCCGTCGGAGATCCAGGTCGACGAGGAGAAGGCCAAAGATTGGCTCGCCAAGGGAGCCCAGCCGACGGACCAGGTCCGCAAGCTGCTGAAGGTCTCCGGGGTCCTCTAGGGCTTTCGATGCAGCAGTTGGAGAGCCTGCTCCGCTTCCTCGCCCGTTCTCTGGTGGACGAGCCGGAGAAGGTCGAGGTCTCGGGCCGGGAGACGGACTCGAGGGTGGATCTTACCTTGCGTGTGGCCCAGGGCGACATGGGTAAGGTCATCGGGCGGAGGGGAAGAATCGTGAAGGCCATCCGCACGGTGATGAAGGCGGCCTCCGTGAAGGAGAACAAGCGCATCAACGTGGAGGTCTCGGACTAGGGGCCGTCGTGGAGGTCCTCCGCGATCCGGTGGTGATAGGCGTTATCTCTGCCCCGCACGGGGTGCGGGGCACCGTAAGGGTCAAATCCTTGGGCGCGGGCCGGCACCTCAGGCGCGGCGTCGAGCCCGTAGTGGAGGGAGAGCGGCGCCGGATACTCGCGGCACGCGAGACGCCAAAGGGCTTTCTGATAGACCTCGAAGGGATCGAAGACCGCGACCTTGCCGGCTCTCTGCGCGGCTCGGAGTTGCTTTTGGGCCGAGAAGAGTTGGACGCGCCAGAGGAGGGGGAGTTCTACGTCGGGGACCTTGTAGGCCTCGAAGCCTACGACGAGGCAGGGGCGCGCGTCGGAAGCGTAGCCGACATCCTTCAGACACCCGCACATGAGGTCTTGGTGGTGCAGGACTATGAGGAGGAGATTTACGTGCCCTTCACCGTTGAGCACGTTCCGAAGGTAGATCTCGAGGGAGGACGTATTCTCGTGCGCCTTCCCGAAACCTTCTCCGAATGAGCAGCATAGACGTCTTCTGCGTGTTTCCGGAGGCAGTGGAGGCTTCTTTACGCGTCGGGGTGGTCGGGCGCGCCATCGAGCGCGGTTCCGTCTCGTTGCGCACGTTCGACCTACGGGAGTACGCGCCGAAGGGTAGGATAGACGACATGCCCTTTGGCGGTGGAGCGGGTATGGTCGTGCGCGTTGATATCATCGCCCGGGCTTTTGAGGAAGTGTACGGGGTCCCGGCGCTAGAGGTGAGGGAGCAACGGCGTGTGATTGTTACGGAGCCCGTTGGGCGTGAGGTTGAGCAGGCGTACGTGCGAGAGCTCGCGGCAGGGCTCTCGAGCGGCCGGGGGATAACGATCGTCTGCGGGCGATACGGTGGGATGGACGAGCGGGTGCGAACCGCTTTGGCGACGGAGGCGGTTTCCTTGGGTGACTTCGTGCTTTCGGGTGGCGAGATCGTGGCGGCTGCTCTCTTGGACGCGGTGATACGGCTCCTTGAGGGTGTACTCGGGAATCAGGAGAGCCTCGTTGGGGAGTCTTTCTCGCGGGAGGGTGTCTTAGGACCGCCGCAGTACACGCGGCCCGCCGTCTGGGATGAAGAGGAGGTGCCTGCCGTGCTATTATCCGGGGATCACGCAAGGATCCGCGCCTGGCGGGAGAGAGAGGCCCGTGACAGGGCCGACGCCAGGGCGGGCGCGTCTGAGGGAACGGAACATAGCCCCGCCACGCCCAAGACTCCGGATGCCACCCACGAGAGGAGATAGCTGATGATCACGAACGATACTATAGAACAGGACGGCGCCAACTCTAAAATCGCCGAGTTTAAGCCGGGGGATACTGTGAGGGTCCGCTACCGGGTCATCGAGGGCAACCGAGAGCGCATCCAGAACTTCGAGGGTCTGTGTCTCCAGCGCAAAGGCGCGGGCATAGGCGAGACGTTCACCGTGCGCAAGAACTCTTTCGGGGTGCCGGTTGAGCGCATCTTCCCCTTGCACTCACCGAAGATAGCGGGGATAGACGTGGTCTCGAGGGGCGCCGTGCGGCGGGCGAAGCTCTACTATATTCGCGAGAAGGTTGGCAAGAAGGCTCGGGTCAAGAAGGCTACCTAGAGCCCAAAGTATGGTCTCGAGCCGTATCCACGGGGGGCGTCATGTAGAGAGCGGCGCCCTCTACGCCTTCGACGCCGCCTGGTTGGCGAAGCGACGAGGCCCTTTGGCGGGGGCGGACGAAGCCGGGCGTGGGGCCTTGGCCGGGCCACTCCTCGCGGCGGCAGTCGTCCTCGGGGAGGGGGAGATCCGGGACCTCAACGATTCCAAGGCTCTGAGCGCTGGCCTGCGTGAAGAACTGTACATAGAGGTACTTAAGGACGCTGGGGCGGTCAGCGTCGTCTCTTTTCCTGCTTGGTGGATTGACCGAAATGGCGTGGGGACCGCGAACAAGGAGGCTCTGAGGCGCGCCGTAGAAGGAGTGCGCCTGTACTCCGGTTGCGCCCTCGCGGATGGAAACCTGGGACTCGGGCCCGAGGTGGAGTGCCTACCGCGGGCGGACGCCAGAAGCGCCGCGGTCGCGGCGGCGAGCGTGATAGCGAAGGTTTTGCGGGATGGGGCGATGCTTACTCTCTCCGGGGAGCACACGGGTTACGGCTTCGAGCGTAACCGAGGATACGGGACCCTAGAGCATCGCATCGTCTTGCAGGAGGCCGGTCCGTGCCGGGTGCACCGCTTCAGCTATACCGGAGTGACCGGCTGAACTCCAAGATCCGGTAGGTCATCCTCGAGGAGTTCAGGAGACACGACCCACTGCCCCGGCGCGTCCGGAAGCGTGCCCGGGAGGTTGAGAAGGCCACGAGCCGGTTGGTGCGGAACCGCGGGCGTCCTCCGATGGAGGCCAAGACAGCCAAAGAGGCGGGCTCGAGGCCGCCGAGTACCGCGACTTCCTCGACCAGTATTCTCGAGGCTAGGTGACCTCGCAGCTGCGATCCTAGCTCGTCGACGCCATAAGCCGCCTCGAGGAGCGCGAACGGCTCGTCGCACTCTTTTATTTCTACAAAGGCCTCACCATGAAAGAGGTTGGCAAAACCCTCCCTTGGCCGAGGGGCGTATATGCCAGATCCTCGGGCACAACCTGATCACGCTGCGAGGGCTCCTCCAGGGGTCTGTCGCTCCCTCCGGAAGCTGACAGGCCCCGAGCTCAGGGTCGAAGCGGGTTAGAAGTCCGGGGTCCGCTATGCTACTATCTGCGAGACTTTGATCACGCCCGCCAAGGGCTGTCGGCCCGCTAGAGAAGGGCCACCGGCCCAGGTGGTGATCCGCGGAAGTTTTCAGGCGAATTAACTTGCGGATTGCGGTGCGCGGGCGGAGGTTTAACCACCTAAAAAGGAGAAGCAGAAACTTGGAGACTACGACCGAACTGGTAGGCGTTAGGGAGCTTTTGGAGGCCGGGGTCCACTTCGGCCATCAGGCGCGCCGGTGGAACCCCAAGATGAAGAGGTACATCTTCGCCGAAAGGGCGGGGGTTCACATCATCGACCTCGACCAGACGCTCACCCTACTGGATCGGGCCCGGCAGTTCGTAAGGAGCGTGGCCGAGGCCGGGCGCGAGGTCCTCTTCGTCGGCACCAAGAAGCAGGCCCAGCTCACCGTGGCCGAGCAGGCCGTGCGCAGCGGGCAGCCGTACGTCGTCGAGCGCTACATCGGCGGGATGCTCACGAACTTTCAGACTATACAGCCGCGCATCCAGTACTTCACGACGCTCGCTCAAACCATCGAGGAGACGCCAGAGGAGGAGAGGACCGGCCGCGAGTGGTTCGCCCTCTACCGCGAGTACCAGAAGCTCCGGCGCAACTTCGCGGGCATCACCGAGATGGAGCGGCTGCCGGGGGCGCTCTTCGTGATCGACCCCAAAAAGGAGGAGCTCCTGGTCAAGGAGGCCAACCGCCTCAAGATCCCCGTGGTGGCCCTGACCGACACTAACTGCGACCCGGACGTGGTCGACTACATCATCCCGGGCAACGACGACGCGATACGCTCGATCAACCTGATCTCCAGGCTTATCACCGACTCCATCGTCGAGGGCCGGGGCGGAGAGGAAGACTCCTTCACTGAGGATAGGACCGTCCCTCCCGCGGTCGAGAATGCCCGGGTGGCGGAAGGGAAGTCGACCGAGGAGATCTCCGAAGCGGCCGAGAAGGGCGGGGTCTCCGAGGGCGACACGAAGGGCTTGGCCGACCCCGTGGAGTCGGCCGGGGAGATCGCCCCCGAGGAGGACCCGACCACGAGCTACCGGGGCGCGCGCGACAGGCAAGAGCGGCAGCGCGAACAGGTCAGCGGGGACGCGCCGGGCGGAGCTGACGCCGGGCGGACCATGACCGAAAGGGCCGAGGGCACGCCCGGCGGTGGCGAGACCATACCTGGAGAGCTCGGAGAGGAAGACGGGTCGGCGACCGGCGAGGTCCCGTCCGGCCAGCCCGCCCCCGAGGCGTCCGAAGGGTCGGGTGCAGACCAGGCCCCTTCCGGCGAGGATGCGGCGAGAGACGAGGCCGCGGAGGATAACGACGAGAACGAGGAGAAGTAAGAACCTTGGCGAGCACCATCGAAAAGATAAAGCAGCTTCGAGAGGAGACGGCCGCTGGGATGATGGACGTGAAGCGCGCCCTTGAGGAGTCCGACGGCGACCTCAACGACGCCCGGCGCGTCTTGAGGGAGCGCGGGCAGGCCATCGCGGCGAAGAAGAGCACCCGTGAGACACACGAGGGCCTGATCGAGTCCTACATACACTTTAACGGCCGGGTGGGAGTCCTCGTCGAGGTGAACTGCGAGACCGATTTCGTGGCGCGAACACCGGAGTTTAGGGAGTTTGCTCGCAACGTGGCGTTGCACGTGGCTTCTATGGACCCCCTGGCCGTCTCTGAGGAGGACGTACCCCAGGCTGCCGTAGACGAGGAGCGTTCCATAGCCGTGAGGCAGGCACAAGAGACGGGCAAACCCGAGAAGATCCAGGAAAGGATCGTCGAGGGGCGGGTGAACAAGTTCCTCAAGGAGAGTGCCCTCCTCACCCAGGATTACGTCAAAGAGCCGGACAAGACCGTCGGCGACCTGCTCATGGAGACAATTCAGAAGGTCGGCGAGAACGTCGTCGTCCGCAGGTTCGTCCGCTACGAGCTCTAGGGCGCGTCGGCAGAATCGTGGAGGAGGCCACCCCGGCGAGGGGAGAAGAAGCGACGAGTGCCGAGCCTGAGATGGGGCCCGTCAAGCGGGTCGTCCTCAAGCTCTCGGGGGAGAGCCTGGCGGGTGACGGTGGCTACGGTATAGACCCGGGAAGCCTTGACGCCACAGCCAACCAGGTCATGGAGGCGGTCGAAGCCGGGGCGGAGCTGGCGATCGTGGTCGGCGGCGGAAACATCTTCCGCGGATCGCAAGTAGCCGGCGAACTGGGTATCGAGAGCGCGACCGCCGACTACATGGCGATGCTCGGGACCGTCATCAACGCGCTGGCCTTGCAGGCGGCGTTAGAGCGGCGCGAGATCGAGACCCGGGTCCAGTCGGCGATCCAGATCCAGGAGGTTGCCGAGCCTTACATCCGGCGGCGCGCCATGCGGCACCTGGAGAAGGGGCGCGTCGTGATCTTCGCCTCGGGTACTGGCAACCCGTTCTTCACCACGGACACGGGTGCGGCCTTGAGGGCCTTGGAGATAGGCGCCAACGCACTTTTGATGGCGAAGAACAGGGTGGATGGGGTGTATGACAAGGACCCGCGTACCAACGCGGACGCAGCGAAGATAGAGCGCCTCACGTACATGGACCTCCTCTCCAAGAACCTCTCTGTGATGGACCACACGGCAGCCACGCTTTGCAGCGGGGAGCGCCTGCCGATAATCGTTTTCGATATACTGAAACCTGGCAACCTGCCCGGTATCTTAAGAGGCGAGCGGGTCGGTTCCCTGGTTTGGAGCGCGGGTACGGCGTCGAAGACGCGCCCTCGGGACGTAGGAGAATGAGAATGTCCGAAATCGTTGACCTGACGGCGGCCGAACACCGGATGAAGGGGGCCCTGGATTCGGTCCGGCGCGAGTTTTCCACCATCCGCACGGGGAGGGCCAACCCCTCGATCCTGGACCGTGTGGAGGTCGAAGCGTACGGTACGAGGATGCCCTTGAGGAGCGTGGCCAACGTTGGCGTCCCCGAGCCGAGGCTCCTCACGGTGACGCCGTTCGACCCCGGCACGATCAAGGCCATAGAAAGGGCCATAGACACCTCGGACATCGGGCTCAACCCTCAAAACGATGGCAAGATCATACGCCTGCCCATCCCGGAGCTCACCGAGGACCGTCGCCGCCAGCTCATTAAACTCGTCCGCGGTATGGCAGAGGAGGGACGCGTCGCGGTCAGGAACGTGCGTCGCGGCGAGATGCGGGACCTCTCGGAGCTGACGAAGATGGGCGAGATCTCCCAGGACGACGAGCGCCGTGCCGAAGCCGAGCTCCAGCAGCTGACCGACCAGTACGTCGAGCGCATAGACGCCGCACTGGCGGACAAGGAAGCCGAGCTCCTTGAGGTCTGAACCCTGCTGAACCCCGCCCGGAAACGGATCACCGAACCTTCCCCCCAGAACGGGCGGGAACGCGTCCTCACCTCACTAGAAGATCGAGGGGAGAAGCTCCGACACGTCGCCATCATCATGGATGGCAACGGCCGCTGGGCCAAGGCCCGCTGGCTCCCCCGGGCCGCGGGGCATCGTGCGGGCGTGGCGGTCCTCACCCCCCTTCTAGAGGTAGCGGGTGAGTTGGGCATCGAGGCGATAACGCTCTACGCCTTCTCGACGGAGAACTGGGGACGGCCCGAGACCGAGGTGGACTCCCTCATGGCCCTGTTCCTGGAGACGGCCAAGGGCAAGGTACCTGAGCTAAACGAGCGTGGCGCCCGGCTGCGCTTCTTGGGCCGCCGGGGACACCTGCCGAAGGACGTGAGAGTAGCCATTGAGGAGGCAGAGGAGCTCACCATGAACAACGACAAGCTCGACGTCTACGTCGCGCTCAACTACGGAGGCAGGGCGGAGCTCGTGGACGCCGCCCGGCGCATGATGGAAGACGGGCTCGCGCCCGAAGAGGTCGACGAGGCCACCTTCGCCTCCTACCTCTACGCGCCGGAGGTCCCGGAGGTAGATCTCGTGATCCGCACCAGCGGGGAGCTCAGGATCTCGAACTTCCTCCTCTGGCAGATCGCCTACGCCGAGTTCTACGTCACGGACACACTCTGGCCGGACTTCTCCCCAGAGGAGTTTAGGCGGGCGATCTCCTCCTTCGTAGCCCGCTCGCGTCGTCGCGGCGGGGTCTAGAGAAAAGGCCTATGCTCAGGTGGCGCTTCGTTACCGCGCTGGCCCTGGCACCCGTAGTCTTGGTCGCCATCGCCCTAGGCCGCTGGACGGTCCTCGCCGCGGTCCTAGTCGCGGTTGCTCTCGCGGCTTACGAGCTCGCCGACGCCTTGGAACCGCTGCCGTTCCCGGCAGCTTTTGGCGCCGGGGCGTTCCCGATCCTGCTCTCTGTCTTCTACGGCGCGAACGGCGCTTTGGCCGGAACCGTGTTGAGCCTGCCGTGGGCGCTGTTCTGGCTAGGCGGTAAGCCGGAAGCCCGCACCTTGAGGACCATTCTTGCCCTCCTCTTGATGGCGCTCTGGGTCGGCGGGCCCCTGGCGCACCTCGGTCTTATGGAAGAGCTTGCCGTCGGCAGCTACCTTATCCTCCTCGCCGTGGTCGGACCCTGGATCTCTGACGCCGGCGCATACTTCGCCGGACGCTTCTTCGGCCGTCGCTTACTCTTCCCGAACCTGAGCCCCAAAAAGACCGTGGAGGGCGCCATCGGAGGGCTCCTGTCGACGACGGCCGTCGTCGGGTACTTCGCGTACGAGTTCTTGAGCTTCAGCGCCGTCGAGGCTGCCCTCTGGGGAGCGGCGATCTCCGCCATTAGCCAGGCTGGCGACCTCTTCGAGTCCATTCTGAAGCGCCTCCTGGACCTCAAGGACCTCGGGCGCGCTCTCCCCGGCCACGGCGGCATCCTAGACCGCATTGACAGCCTGCTCTTCACCGCTCCCGCGGTATACTATCTCTACGTCCTCACCCTATGAATCCTTCTACCACACGCGCATGAAACGCCGACTCACCATCCTCGGCTCCACGGGCAGCATAGGCCTCCAGGCCCTCGACGTCGTCCGATCCCATAGAGAACGCTTCGAGATCGTAGGCCTCTGCGCCAACAAGGACGCCGAGACGCTCAAAGAGCAGGCCGAAGAGTTCGAGCCCACCTATGTCGCCCTCGAGTTCGGGGGCGCGGACGCTTTAGAAGGCTTGCGCACGGAAAAGATCACCGGGCCCGGCGCCGCCTCCAGGCTCGCCGAGGCCCCCGCCGATGTCGTTCTCAACGGCATCGTCGGCTTCGCCGGCCTCGCCTCCACCGTGAACGCTCTGGAGGCGAACAACGCCGTCGCCTTAGCCAACAAAGAATCCCTCGTCGCCGGCGGCGACTGGGTCATACACCTCGCCGATGCCACCGGTAGCCGCATAATACCCGTGGACTCGGAGCACTCGGCGATCTTCCAGTGCCTCGAAGGAAGGCATGAAGGGGAGGTAAGCGAGATCCTGTTGACCGCTTCGGGCGGGCCGTTCTTCGGTCGCACCAAGGCGGAGGTTCTGGAGGCCGGTCCGGAGGACGCCCTCAAGCACCCGACGTGGCAGATGGGACCCAAGATCACGATAGACTCGGCCACCATGATGAACAAGGGCCTCGAGGTCATAGAAGCCCACCATCTTTTCGGCATGCCCTACGATCGGATAAAAGTCGTCGTGCACCGGCAGTCGGTGGTGCACGGGGGCGCCGTACTCGGTGATGGGTCGGCGATCCTGCACGCGGCTTTGCCAGACATGCGGCTCCCGATCTCCTACGGCGTCCTCTATCCGGAGAGGGTGGACGTGGGAGCGAAAAGGGTTAGTTTCGGAGAGGCGAGTTGGACCTTCGAGGAGCCCCGAAACGACGTGTTCCGGTGCCTGCCGCTCGCGATGGAGGCCGGGCGGCTCGGCGGAGCATACCCGGTGGTGCTCAACGCGGTCAACGAGACCGCCGTGGGGGCGTTCCTTGACCGCCGGATACAATTTTTGCGGATAGCGGAAGTCGTAGAGGAGGTCCTGGAAGCCGTGCCTGAGTTTGGCGCGATGAAGAGCATGGAGGCCATAGTGTTCGTCGACGCCTGGGCACGAGAAGAAGCGGAAAAGGCCACGCGGGGGGCGTGATGACGATACTCCTCGCCATCCTCGGACTGATAGCCCTGATCGTGGTCCACGAGCTCGGCCACATGCTCGTCGCCAAGGCGATGGGCGTGCACGTTCCCGAGTTTGGCGTGGGTTTTGGCCCTGCACTCTTCAAGAAAAAAATCGGCAAGACCGTGTATTCTTTCCGCATAATACTCCTCGGCGGTTTCGCCAAGATGGCGGGGATGGAGGGGATGGCGGGCGTCGAGAAGGAGACGGGCGAGCTGGGGCCAGAGACGTACCCATCGAAGCCGGCGTGGCGGCGGGCCCTCATCATCTTCGCCGGGCCCTTCGCGAACCTTTTGGCGGCCGTCCTGATCCTTGCGGGCGTTTACATGGCGGGCGTCCCGACCAGCGCCGAACCGGAGATCGAGCAGGTCGTCCCCGGCTCCCTGGCCTCCGAGGTCGGTCTGGAGCCTGGAGACAGGATCGTCTCCGTCGACGGAGAGCCCGTCGGGGAGTGGGAAGACTTCCAGGAGGTCGTCGGCGAGAAGAGCCCGGGCGATAAGGCGACGCTCCTCGTGGAACGAAACGGCGAACGCGAGGAGTTTTCGGGGACCATGAAAGCCGACCCCGACGATCCCGAGAAGGCCATAGTCGGCTTCCGTCCGGTCCTCACGTACACGAGCTACGGGCCCTTGGAGGCTGTGGGGCTCGGGGTGGAGAGGACGGTCCAGATCGTCGGTCTCTTCGGCTGGTTCATAGGACAGCTAGTGATCGGAGAACAGAGCTTCTACGATTCGGTTTCGGGGCCCGTTGGCATCACCTCGGTCAGCAGCGACGCTGCCTCGCAAGGGACGCAGAGCTTTGCGTTGCTTCTGGCTTTCATCAGCATCAACCTTGCCATTGTCAACCTGCTTCCTATCCTTCCGCTCGACGGGGGACACCTGTTCTTCATCGCGGCGGAGAAGGTCTTGGGGAGGCCGGTGAACCCCGAGACGCTCGCCAGGATCGCCGCCTTCGGCCTCGCGCTCATGCTGATGCTCTTCGTTGTCGCAACCTACGTGGATCTTAGTAAAATCTTTACGGGGCAGCCATTTGTCCCCGACCAGAATCCTTAAAGTTTGGGAGTAGTATGACAGAGACAGGGGTGCAGGAGCGCCCGATCACCAGCCGACAAATAGTCGTGGGCGGCGTGCCCATCGGCGGAGGCGCCGAGGTGGCCGTCCAGTCGATGACCAACACGAACACCAGCGACGTCGAGGCCACCGTCCAGCAGGTCTACGATCTCAACGCTGCCGGCACCGACCTCGTGCGCGTCTCCGTCAACGGCTCCAAAGCCCTAAAAGGTTTTAAAGAGGTTGTCTGGCGCTCGCCAGTCCCCCTGATCGCCGACATACACTTCGACTACCGGATGGCCCTGGGAGCGGCCGACGCGGGCGCCGCCTGTGTCCGCATCAATCCCGGCAACATCGGCGGCGACGACCGCTTCAGGGCCGTGATCGAGAAATGCGTGGAGAGCGGCTGTGCCATGCGCATCGGCGTCAATTCCGGCTCCGTCGAGAAGCGTTTCTGGGACCTCCCAAAGGCCGAAGCCCTGGTTGCAAGCGCCTTGCACAAGGTCGAGATTGCCGAAGAGACGGGCTTCAAGAACTTCAAGGTCTCCCTGAAGGCGAGCCACGTCCCCGAGATGGTCGAGGCGAACAAGGAATTTCGTCGCCGCTCCGACGCGCCGCTGCACCTGGGCGTCACCGAAGCCGGCACCAAGCTTCCCGGCGCTATAAAGAGCGCCGCCGCTCTGGGTCAGCTTTTACCGTACGGCATTGGGGACACGATCCGCATCTCGCTCGCCGAGGACCCGGTCGAGGAGATACCGGTCGCGTACCACATCCTCTCCGCCCTGAACTTGCGGCACCGCGGCCCCAATGTCATCGCCTGCCCGAGCTGCGCCCGCACCTTGGGTTTCGACGTCATCGGCATGGCTGCCCAGGTCGAAGACAAGCTCAAGCATTACGAGGACCACTTCACCGTCGCCGTGATGGGCTGCATCGTCAACGGGCCCGGCGAGGCGCGAGACGCCGACTACGGCGTCGCCGGCGGCAAGGACGACGGCGTCATCTTCTCCAAGGGCCAACCGCTTCGCAAGGTGCACCGCGACGAGATCTTCGACGCGCTCTTTGAGGAGATTGAGAAGGACGGCTGGAAGTAGCGCTCAGCAAGCGACTCAGTCGCTGGGACCGGCGCTGCTAAGCTAATGGTCTCGTAGCGTCCGGCCGTTGTCGCCTACAAGTTAGATGCATGTTCGCATCTCGTGCCCGCCAAGTTTTACTGGAGGCGATCAGCGAGGAACCTCTCGATGCCACCCACCATGTCTGCAACATCGTGAGCGTCGTATTCTCCGAAGTGACCGTGGTCGGCGTTGTTGCGCACGGCGATCCAGACTTGAATCTTCTTGCGCACTAGATTGTTGTAAACGCCAGCGCTCACGAGCTAGCGATTCAAGGAACTCAGGTCTTTCCTCGCTTTGAGCTTGACGCTTTTCGCATCCGCAATTTTTTGCAGACCATCTTCCAAAACCGCACCGGTCAGATACGCGGTGGGGTGTTTGTAACCATTGTCGTCCAAGTGTTCGGCCATCTTGAGGAAGTCCGTGAAAACTTCGGCGGAGTTAGTGTCCTGATGGCAGTGAGGTACCCGTCTTCGACGTCTTCTCTGGCGGACCTCAGGATGCTCTGTCCCATTTTACGTGGCTCGGTGCAGCCTTTCTGACTCCGGTCGTAAAGCTTTCCAGTAGACGTGTTCGCTGCCTGGCAGATTCGTGAGGAAGCTGAGCGTCTGCGCTTGCCACTCCGCGAACGCCCCTGCGTCGAGGGTCACATTCGTGATCACCCGCGGCAGAGGTGGTCTATGCGTACTGAGTACCCGTTCCCCTTTAACAATGAGGTGCTCAACCCGTTCCAGCAATCTTATTTCTGATTTCCAATGCCACGCTGTGAGTGTACTCGATCCGTACTGGCTATCGAAGAATTACCGACAACGGGCAATCAAAAGTGTTCCCGGCTTGCCCATAAGCTTTCAGTACCGCTCGCCTTGTAACCTAGATACTCTGCGATATAATCTTTGTTGCTGTAGTGGAGCAAGGGGTCTCTCGGGACCCGTTGCTTTTTTAACGTCTCGAAAGCAGGGAGTAGCAGACGGCACGGTTGGATAGATTGGCGGAGGTTGTTGAGGGCGCGCTTCCGAAGGAGGCGGAGCTCGTGGAGGCCCGCTTTTCCGGCGGGCCTCTTCTCACGCTGCTCGTGGACCGGGAGGACGGACCCGTCGACCACGAGTTCTGCTCGGAGGTCGTTACCAGGATCTCGCCGGTCCTAGACGGGGAGGGCTACGACGGGCTCGTCGAGGTCTCTTCACCGGGGATAGAGCGTCCTTTGACCAAACCAGAGCACTTCCGGCGCTTCGTCGGGCACGAGGCGAAGGTGAGGCTCGCGGAGCCCATCGACGGGCGGCGGAACTTCACCGGCACCATCGAGCGGACTAGCGAGACGGTTTTCGTATTAAAACTCTTAGAGGGGGGCGCGGAGGTGGAGCTGCCGTTCAGCTCCGTTTCGCGGGCGTACCTCAAGGAGGACATATAACCAGATGAATACAGCATTGTTATCGGCTTTACGCGAGATCGAAGTGGACAAGGGTATCCCCTTCGACACGGTCCAGAGCGTCCTCGAGGAGTCATTGCTCGCCGCGTACCTGAACCGCGAGGGGGCCGACGAGGAGGCACGGGTCGTCCTGGATCGTGAGACCGGCGACCTCCGGGTGATGAAGGATGGCGAGGACATAACGCCCGCCGACTTCACCCGTATTGCCGCTCAGGTGATGCGCCAGGCCTTCTACCAGCGCTTGAACGAAATTCACAACGAGCAGCTCCTCGAAGAGTACGGCGGACGCATAGGCGACATCGTCACCGGCATCGTCCAGCAGGCGCACCGCAGGATGACGCTCGTGGACCTGGGGAGGGTCGAGGCGCTCTTGCCGGCGAGCGAGCAGGTCCCGAACGAGCGGTACGAGAACGGGCAGCGCATCAAGGTGTACCTTTTGGAGATAAGGGAGCCGGGACGGGGCCCGAGCCTCGTGGTGAGTAGGCGCCACGAGGGGCTCTTGAAGGGCCTCTTCGAGCTGGAAGTGCCAGAGATCTACGACGGATTGGTGGAGGTAAAGGCCGTCGCCCGCGAGGCGGGGTTGCGTTCGAAGGTCGCGGTATGGTCGAACGAGTCGGGGATAGACCCGGTCGGTGCCTGCGTGGGACCGCGCGGGAGCCGCGTGAGGGCCGTTGTCTCCGAGATGAGGAACGAGAAGATAGACATCATCCAGTGGGACCCGGACCCGGCGCGTTTCATAGCGAAGGCTTTGAGCCCTGCACGAGTCAGGGAGGTCTACCTGGACGACGACGAGCAGCAGGCCGAGGTCATCGTGCCCGACGATCAACTCAGCCTCGCGATAGGGCGGGAGGGCCAGAACGCCCGACTCGCCGTGAAGCTTTCCGACTGGAAGATAGACATAAAGCCCGAGAGCCAGGCTGCGGAGTTTGAGGATGAGGAAGAGGACTGGGAGCTTGAGGAGGACTCGGCGATGCACCGTTGCCGGGCGGTCCTCGCCAACGGCCGGAGGTGCCCGAACACGGCGCTGCCAGGGTCGCTGTTCTGCGGGATCCCCTCGCACCAGGCCCAGGCTGCGGAGTTCGAAGGCCTGATAGAGGGCTCTTAGAGGGGGTATAGATGACTAGACGAGTGTACGAGATAGCCCGCGAGCTATCGCTGGAGACGAAAGAGGTTCTGGATCGCCTGAACGCCGCGGGCGTGGAGGTGAAGAACCACTTAGCCGCGGTCGAAGATAACGTCTACGAGCGGGTCTTCGGTGACGAGGGGGACGGCCAGGCGTCCGCTCCGGTTTCGCTGGACACTGACGGCGCTTCGAACGGGCAGGCTGAGGCCCCTCTGGTGTCCGAGTCCGCGGAGCGGCGGGAGTCGAAGGAGAAGAAGGGTGGCCGCAAGCGGCGCCGAGTGGTGATAGATGCGAGCGCTACGAGCAGGGGACCACGTGCCATGCCCACCGAAGCGGTGCCTAGTGAGACACGGCGGGCACCCGAGACCGAGGCCACAGGGGAAGAGAAGACCGCAGCCAGGGTCGAGCCGGGGGCGACGGTCAAAGATCTGGCGGACACCCTTGGCGTGGCGCCGACCGCGATCATTAGGGTGCTCTTTGCCTTGGGCGAGATGAAGACCGTGACACAGACGCTCTCGACCGAGGAGATAGAGCTCGTCGCCGACGAGATGGGAGTCGAGGTCGAGATCGGGGCCGTCGAGGAACCCGCCCCGGAGGCGGCGATACCGGAAGACGCGCCGGAGGACCTCGTTGAGAAGCCACCGGTCGTAACGGTTATGGGCCACGTCGACCACGGCAAGACTTCCCTACTGGACCGCATCCGCAGGTCCGATGTGCAGGCCGGCGAGGCCGGGGGGATCACGCAGCACATCGGCGCTTACCAGGTCGAGAGTAGTGGGAGGAAGATCACCTTCATAGACACGCCGGGCCACGAGGCGTTTACCGAGATGCGGGCCCGAGGCGCGAAGGTGACGGACGTCGTGATCCTGGTCGTCGCCGCCGATGACGGGGTGATGCCCCAGACGCAGGAGGCCATAGAGCACGCCCGCTCTGCCGGGGTACCCTTGGTCGTCGCGCTGAATAAGATAGATGTGCCGAACGCCAATCCGGACAGAGTCTTGGGCCAGCTCTCCGAGCGAGAGCTCATGCCCGAGGCCTACGGCGGTGAAACGGTCACGGTGCCGGTCTCCGCCAAGACGGGCGAGGGGATAGACGAGCTTTTGGAGAACATCCTCGTCGTCGCGGAACTCCAGGAGCTTCAGGCGAATCCTAAGGCGCAGGCTTCCGGGTACGTGATAGAGGGCGAGCGTGACCCGGGCCGCGGTCCCGTCGCGACGCTCCTCTTGAACCGCGGCACCTTGCGCAATGGCGACGTCGTGCTCGCTGGCACCGCCTACGGGCGCGTGCGGGCGATGCTCGACTACACGGGCAAGAGGATCAAGGAGGCGGGGCCTGCGACCCCGGTCGAGATCCTGGGCCTCTCTGGCGTCCCCGAGGCGGGCACCCGCTTCGAGGTCGTGGACCACGAACGGACCGCCCGAGACCGGGCCCAGCAGGCAGAGGCGGCCCTGAGGCGGCAGGAGCTCGCCCAGGGTGGACCGAGGCGCACCCTCGAAGAGCTCCTCGGCGAGGGCGGTACGCAAGACTTGAACCTCGTCATCAAGGCGGATGTCGCGGGTTCGGTCGAAGCCTTGAAGGAGGCTTTGGCGAGGCTCACTACCGATGAAGTACGGGTCAACATCGTCAGGAGCGGTGTCGGGGCCGTAACGGACTCAGACGTGATGCTCGGTTCGGCGAGCGGCGGCATCGTGTTGGGCTTCAACGTTCGGCCGACCAACACCGCCAAGCAGGTCGCCGAGAAGGAGAACGTCGAGATACGGACCTACGAGGTGATCTACAAAGCCCTCGAGGAGATAGAGGCTGCCATGCGCGGCATGCTCACCCCGGAGACCGAAGAGCGCGAGACAGCTACCGCCGAGGTCCGTGCCACTTTCAGGGTCCCGAACGTCGGTGTGGTCGCTGGCTGCTACGTGACGAGCGGCGAGATCTTCCGCAACAACCGCGTCCGCGTGGTCCGGGACGGCACCGTGGTCTACGAGGGAAACATCGCTTCCCTAAAGCGCTTCAAGGACGACGTACGCTCGGTGCGGCAGGGCTTCGAGTGCGGAGTGGGAGTAGAGAACTTCAACGACATCAAGGAGAACGACGTCCTGGAGTTCTTCGAGGTCGTCGAGGTCTCCAGGTAATACTCGAGGTCCCTTGTTCTGCGCCGTAAGGCTCGAGCTGGAGTTGCCCTTCGCTACAAACCTGAAGGACAAACGCCAGACCTTGAGGTCGCTCAAAGACCGCTTGAGGCGCAAGAACGTCTCCGTTGTCGAGGCCGGTCACCAAGACCTCTGGCAGCAGGCCACGGTCGAGCTGGCCCTGGCCGCCGTCAGCAGGAGCGCGGCAGAAGAGAAGCGTGAGGAGGTCAGGCGCGCGCTCCTCAACTACGAGGAGCTGGCCATACTCGATTGGCGGGAGGAGTTTGTCAATTTATGAGCGGGCACACCCGCAAGGTCGAGTCCCAGCTGAAGGAGATCGTCGGCGAGGAGGTCGCCACCCTCTCGGACCCGCGCATCAGGGGTCTCCTAACGGTCACCGGTGTCCGGGTGAGTCCGGACCTCAGCACCGCCACGGTCTTTTACAGCGTGCTCTCGGACGAGGACCGAGAAGGAGCCAGAGAGGGTTTGCAGAGCGCTGCCGGGCGCATCCAGGGCTCTATAGGAGCGCAGACGCGCCTCAAGCGTACCCCGCGCTTGCGTTTCGAACCGGACCCTGTCGTGGAGAACGTGGGCAGGATCGAGGCGGCACTCAAAGACGTCAGAGAGACGAGGGAGGATGCGGCTGCGACCGACTAACAATACGACGCGAGAGGTCGCGTTTTTCTTGAAGGGTCTGGAAAAGGCGGCCATCGCCACCCACACCGGGGCCGACGGGGACGCCGTGGGCTCTGCGGTCGCGCTCTTGTACCTCTTGCGCTACCTCGATGCCGAGGCCATATTCTGCTACCCTGAGGAGGTGCCGGACTACCTCTGCTGGCTACTGCCCGAAGAGCCTCTCAAGGAGCGTCCGCCGGATCACGACCTCCTTGTGGTCGACGTCTCCCGGGCAGACCGCATCAGCGTGCGAGATGGGGAAGCGCGCCCGGTGCGCCTGAACCTCGACCACCACGAAGACAACCCGCTCTACGGGGAGATGAACCTCGTGGACCCGCAGGCCGCCGCGAGCGCCGAAGTGGTGGCCCGCCTATACGCCGAGCTCGGCGTGCCCCTAAAGGGAAGGGCGGCCGAGGCGATCTACGCCGGCATCTACACCGATACCGGCGGCTTCCGTTTCAGGAACGTTTCCCCTGAGGCCCACGAGCTGGCCGCCGACCTCCTCCGCGCAGGAGTAGTGCCAGCCGAGATCGACAACCGGATAAACCGTACCAGCACCGTAGAGCAACTGAACATCGTCGGCGTTTCTCTAGCTAACGCCGAGCAGTACGGCGAAGCCCTGGTCTCGGTCGTGGACGGCTCCGACTACAAACGTACCGGCGCCACCGAGTTCGACTCCAAGGAGTCCATAGACCACTTGCGGACCGTGGCCGGCGTCGAGGTCGTAGCGCACCTGAGGGAGGTCGAGGACGGCACGAAGGCGTCATTGCGCTCCGAGCACGTGGACGTGGGCGCCTTAGCCCGGCGATTCGGCGGTGGCGGGCACAGGCTCGCGGCTGGCTACACGACGGAGAAGCCGCCACGGGAGGCCAAGGAGGAGTTGCTCGAGGCCTTAAAGGGCGTCGCGAACCTCGACGAGAACTGGGGCGCCTAACATAGCTCCTCCGAGCTTCTCCGGCGCGCTGCTGCTGGACAAGCCGTCCGGCATCACCAGCGCCCGGGCGGTCGCCCGGGTAAAGCGCCTCCTGTCGAAGGGGACCAAGGTCGGGCACACCGGCACCCTCGACCCCCCCGCCTCAGGGCTTTTGGTTCTCCTTTTGGGCCGAGCGACCCGTCTCTCTCGCTACGTGGCCGGCCTTGACAAGGAGTACGTCACCACCGCACGCTTCGGCGCCGTCTCCGACACCCTGGACGCGGACGGCAAGATCACACCCCTCGAAGACGCTCCGATACCTGACGAAGCCACCATACGCGCCGCGACAGAGCAGTTTTCGGGCGAGATACGCCAGGTTCCCCCGATGGCCTCCGCCATCAAGGTGAAAGGAGAACGCCTCTACAAAGCACTGCGCCGCGGCGAAGAGATCGAGCGCGAGAGCCGCCCCGCGACGATACATGCCTTCGAGCTCCTGTCCCTCGATGGTGACACCGCCACCTTCTATGTCTCGTGCAGTGGCGGCACCTACGTCCGTACCCTTGTCGTGGACCTCGCCGACTCCCTGGGAACCGGCGCCTACCTCACAACCCTCCGTCGCACCCGGGTAGGACACCTGAATGTCGAAGATGCGATCCCCCCGGAAGACTTAGCCCCAGAGAGACTAGAAATATATATAATACAATCAAAGGTGGTGGTGGGACATCTGCCAGTGGTGTCAGTCTCGCCGGGTGATAGGGAGCGTTCGGTGTGCAACGGGCAGCCCCTAGATGCATTCGGGATCGGCGGCAGCTACCGGGTGCAGTCCGGGGGAGAGTTATTGGCGATCTACCGGGACGTCGGCGAGAGTGCGAGGGCTGAGGTCGTATTGTGCGGTCCGTAGTCGTGGCCTTGGGGACTTTCGACGGGGTGCATCTCGGGCACTTGGCCGTGATCCAACGCACGGTCGAGGAGGCACGCATACGGGGGCTGCGTTCCGTGGCGGTGACTTTCGATCCCCACCCGCGGGCAGTCCTGGCGCCGGGGAACGAGCCCAAGCTCTTGACGACCCTGGACGAGCGCGAAGAACTGCTGCTCGGGTGTGGGATGGACGAGATGCGCGTGATACGGTTCGACAGAGAGCTCTCGAGGAAAAGTTCCTGGGGTTTCGTGCGGGACGTGCTCGTCGGCGCGCTTCGTGCTGCGGTGGTGGTGGTCGGTGATAACTTCCGGTTCGGCTACAAGGCGTCGGGGAACTTCGAGGACCTCCGGAGATGCATGAAGGAGACGGGCGGGGAGGCGCTCGCCGTCCCCACCTACGCTTCGGGCGAAGCCATCAGTTCGACGAGGATACGCGACCTTCTCTTAGATGGCCAGGCACGCCAGGCCGCAAGGCTCTTGGGGAGGCCCTACGCGTTGCGTGGCGAGGTCGTCGTCGGGGACAAACGGGGCCGAACAATAGGCTTCCCCACCGCCAACGTCCTCCCGGACACGCGCGCTCTCGTACCCGGGCGCGGAGTGTATGTGGGACGCGTGCGGGTGAGGGACGAGTGGTTCGGCGCCTGTACTAACGTCGGCGTGGCACCCACTTTCGAGAGGCGGGACAGCAAGGTCGAGGCGTACCTGTTGGACTACGAGGGGGACTTGTACGGAGAAGTGGTTGACGTCAACTTTGTGGAGCGGCTCAGGCCGGAGAAGCGGTTCTCCGATATCGAAGAACTAAGAACTCAGATAGCGCGGGACGTCGTGCAGGCCCGAAAGGTGGTCTCTTAACCACCGACGTTCGGAAAAGAACGGCCGCTGCGGGATCAGACGAGAAGTCTTCCGGCTTTGTTCTGTAGCTTTCGCGGGGAGGCTCCGGAAGACGCGACGGATGATGCCCGATACCTGACTGCTAGATTGATGCATGTGGTAGCATGTGCGTGACTAGAGAGATAAATCGAGAGAGCAAAGAGGAGAACGAAGAAGTTGGCGGTAGTAGAGAACAAAGACGAGATAATCCAAAATTACGCAGCCCACGAGGGCGACACAGGTTCGTCCGAGGTTCAGGTCGCGGTGCTGACGGAGCGCATCCGGCACCTCACGGAGCACCTGCGCGTGCACACGCACGATTTCCATTCCAGACGTGGCCTCTTGAAGATGGTCGGTAAGAGACGTCGCCTCCTAAAGTACCTGCAGAAGAAGGATGTCGAGCGCTACCGGGCGCTAATACAGCGGCTAGGCCTGCGTCGGTAAGCTCGGGGTTAGTACCTTCGCTGCCTACCCAGTATAAGCACAGAGGAGAAAAAGAATATGCGTTTAGAGATACCCGTAGGCGAGCGCTCGATCGTGCTCGAAACCGGGAAGTTGGCCAAGCAAGCCGGCGGCGCGGTCACGACGCGCTTGGGCGACACGGTCGTGCTCGCTACCGCGACCCGTTCGGCGGCCCCCAGGCCCGGGGTGGACTTTCTGCCCTTGAGCGTGGATATCGAAGAGAGGATGTCTTCTGCTGGCAAGATCCCCGGCGGCTTCATCAAGCGCGAGGGAAGGCCTTCGGAGAGGGCTATCCTCACCGCCCGGCTTACCGATCGTCCCTTGAGGCCTCTCTTCCCTAAGGGCTACCGCAATGAGATACAGGTCATCGGCACTGTGTTCGGGGCCGATCAGGAGACGCCGTATGACACCATTAGTATGGTCGGGGCGTCGGCGGCCCTGGCGCTTTCGGATATACCGTTCGACGGACCGATAGGGGCCGTGCGCGTGGGGAGGACGCTCGACGGGGAGCTGATCCTCAACCCGACGTACGGACAGCTCTCGGAGAGCGACCTCGATCTCGTGGTGGCGGGGACGAAGGAAGCGATCACAATGGTCGAGGCCGGCGCGAACGAGGTCCCCGAGGACGTGATGGTCGACGCCATGCTCTTCGCCCAAGACGCCATCAGGGAACAAGCCGAGGCCATCGAGAACTGGGCCAGGGAGTTCGGCAAGGAAAAGCAGGAGGTCGCCGCGACAGGGGGCGACGAGAACCCGTTCCTCGCCGACTTCAGAGAGCGCTACCTCGACCGCATCAAGGACGCCATCGTCAACCCTGAGCGCAGGGGCAGGCACGAGGCCCTGGACGAGCTCGAGACGGAGCTGGTCGAGGGATACGAGCCTGGAGAGGCCGAGCAAGTACGGGCAACCCTGAGCGTTCTGGAGAAGGAGGCGTTCCGCAAGCTTTACCTCGAGGACCGCAAGCGGACCGACCTTCGGGAGATGGACGAGATCCGGCCGACGACGGCGGAAATTTCGATAATCCCGCGCGTGCATGGGACGGGGCTCTTCACCCGCGGTGAGACGCAGGTACTCTCTTCCCTTGCGCTCGCGGACCTGGGGCTAGCCCAGAGGCTCGACACCATAGAACCGGTGACCGGCAAGCGCTACATGCACCACTACAACTTCCCGCCCTACTCCACCGGCGAGACCGGCAGGGTTGGGGCGCCACGTAGGCGCGAGATCGGGCACGGGGCTTTAGCCGAGCGAGCGCTCTTGCCGGTTATACCGTCCGAAGAGACCTTTCCATATGCCATGCGTATTGTCTCCGACGTCCTGGAGTCGAACGGCTCCTCCTCGATGGCGAGCGTCTGCGGTTCGACCCTGGCGTTCATGGACGGCGGCGTGCCTATCAAGGCGCCGGTTGCTGGAGTGGCTATGGGCCTCGTCAAGGGGGGCGATGACTACGTCGTCCTCTCGGACATACAGGGCTTAGAGGATCACATGGGCGACATGGACTTCAAGGTCGCGGGCACGCGCGACGGCATAACGGCCCTGCAGATGGACATGAAGATCACCGGTGTCTCGGCGGAGCTTTTGAGGAAGGCCTTGAAGCAGGCCAGGAAGGGGCGACTCGAGATTCTCGACATCATGGTTGGTACCATCTCCGAGCCCAGGAGCGAGGTCTCGGAGTTCGCACCAAGGGTCGAGGCCTTTAGGATCCCGACCGACAAGATCGGACTCCTCATAGGCCCGGGCGGGAAGACGATCAACGCCATGCAGGAGCAGTTCGGGGTGAATATCTCCGTCGAGGACGACGGGACAGTCTACGTCGCGGGCGAAGGCATAGCGGCCAAAGAGGCTGCCGCCGCGGTCACCGGCATGACCAAGGATGTGGAGACCGGCGAGATCTACACCGGCAAGGTGGTGAAGACCACCAACTTCGGCGCCTTTGTCGAGCTCACCCCGGGCCGTGACGGGCTGTTGCACATCTCGCGCCTCGCACCGGGCCGCCAAAGGGTAGAGCGGGTCGAGGACGTCGTCGCGGAAGGAGACAAGGTCAAGGTGCGCGTCCTCGACATAGACAAGCAGAAGCGCATCTCCTTGGAGAGGGTGGAGGAGGAGTAGCCCTTGAGCGAGCGGAACGTAAACGTTAAGGAGTTCCCCGGCGGCTTGAGGGTCTTCTCCGAGCCGTTGGACGAGGCGACGAGCGTCTCTTTGGGGATCTGGATCCGAGCCGGCAGCCGCGACGAAAGGGACGAGGTCGCCGGCATCACCCACCTCATGGAGCACATGCTCTTCAAGGGCACGCCCTCTATGGACGCTTTAGGAATTGCAGAGGCGTTCGAGAGCATCGGCGCCCAGGACAACGCGGCGACCGGCGAGGAGTATACCGTCCTCTACGCCCGGTTTTTGCCCGAGCATCTCGAGACGGCAATAGACATCATGAGCGAGATGGTCGTCTCGCCGACGTTGGCGGACCTCGAGCGCGAAAGGGAGGTGATCGTCGAAGAGATCAAGATGTACGAGGATAGGCCCGATCAGATGGCCGACGAATACCTCTCTTCCCTGATCTTCCACGACGACACCCTGGGTCGCCCGATCATCGGCTCCGTCCAGACGGTTCGCGGCGTAAACCACGACACCCTGCGCGCCTTCCACCGGGGCACCTACACCGCCCCGAACATCTTCGTGGTCGGCGCGGGTAACCTCGAGACCGATGGGTTCGAGCGCATGGTCGAGGAGAAGCTCGGGGCGTTGCCTGCGGGCGAGACGTTCGTGCGAGAGGCGAACCCAGGGACTCCGGAGAACCGCTTCTTCTACAAGTTCAAGGAGACCGAGCAGTACCACGTGGCGCTGGGCTCTTTGGGGTTACCCGCAAAGAGCGAAGACCGCTTCGCCATGAGCGCCCTAAACAACGTGCTTGGCGGCGGGATGAGCAGCCGGCTCTTCCAGGAGGTCCGCGAGAAGCGAGGCTTGGCCTACGCCGTGTACTCGTACCACCAAGGCTACTCAGACGCCGGCGCCACAAAGATGTACGTCGGCTCCTCCACCGGAAACGTCGAGGAGGTAGTGAAGGTTATCGCCGAGCAGCTGGCAAGGATCCGCGAGGAGCCCGTGACCGAGGAGGAGCTGCAGCGCACCAAGGAGCAGCTCAAAAGCTCGACTATACTCGCCCTGGAGAGCACCGCCGCGCGAATGACCCGCGTAGGCCGGAGCGTCATCACCGGCTCGGAGCTCTTGGCGCCCGAGGAGATAGCCGCTCGCATCGACGCGGTGACCGCCGACGACATCAAGCGGCTCGCCAACGACCACCTGAGACTAGAGAACATGTATCTCTCCGCCGTCGGTCCAAAGGAGCTCGACCTCGGAAGGTACTTGAGCAGCAGTTAGCCGTCAGCGATCGGCCGTCGGAAAAAGCAAAGGGTGATGCCGACGGACGATGCCTGGCCACTTCCAAAGGGGGTGTAGGAGCTGTTAGACAGTAGAACTTTGCAGGTTCTCCCCCTAGGCGGATTGGGGGAGATCGGCAAGAACATGACCGCCGTGCGCCAGGACAGCGGGATCGTTCTGATCGACGCCGGCATGGCCTTCCCGGACGAGGAGATGCCGGGGATAGACCTAGTTCTGCCCGACTTCTCTTACCTGAGAGAACACCGGGACGAGCTCAGGGGCATCGTCCTTACCCACGGCCACGAGGACCACGTTGGCGCCCTGCCGTACCTTTTGCGGGAGTTCGAAGAAGTTCCCGTCTACGGGACGCGTCTCACGCTCGAGCTCGTGCGTCCGAAGCTCGCCGAGTTCGGCATAAAGAACGCGGAGTTGCAACAGGTCAACGCCGGTAACAGTACGGACTTCGGCGGTTTCGGTGCCGAGTTCGTAAACGTCAACCACTCCATCCCAGGCGCGGTCGCCGTGGCCCTGAGGACGAACGCGGGGGTAGTGGTCTTCTCCGGCGATTACAAGATCGACCTGACCCCGATCGAGGGTGGCCCGATGGACCTGGCCCGCTACGCCTCTTTGGGAGAGGAGGGCGTGCTCGCCTACTTCGGCGACTCGACCAATTCCGAGAGGGAGGGGTACGTGCCTTCGGAGAGGGTGGTCGGCGAGACCTTCGACGAGGTCTTCGAGAGGACCGAAGGGCGCATCATCGTCGCCTCCTTCGCCTCGAACATCCACCGCGTGGGCCAGGTCGTTGAGGCAGCCAAGAGGCACGGTCGCTCCGTAGGGGTCACGGGGCGGTCGATGATCCGCAACGTCCAGATCGCACGCCAGCTCGGCTACCTGGACCTTCCCGAAGCGATGCTCGTGGACCAGCGGGACATAAACCGGATCCCGGACGGCGATATCGTGGTCCTCACCACCGGCGCCCAGGGCGAGCCCTTGGCTGCTCTCAGCCGCATCGCCACCGGCACCCATCGCACCATCGAGGTCGGCCCCGGCGACGTCGTCGTGATCTCGGCACACCCCATCCCCGGCAATGAGCGCGGCGTCTCGCGCACAATAAACAACCTAATGAAGCGGGGCGCGGAGGTCCTGTACGCTCCCTTAAGGGCCGTACACGTCTCGGGGCACGCGGCCAAAGAAGAGCAGAAGCTCGTGCTCTCGCTCTTGAAACCCAAGTTCTTCGTCCCGGTGCACGGCGAGTTTCGCCACCTGGTGCACCACGCGAAGACGGGCGTGAGCATGGGCATCCCGGAGAACAACATCTTCGTCTTGGAGAACGGAGAGAGGCTCGAGTTCAAGGAGGGGGAGGCACGCAAGCTGGATCCCGTCTCCGCGGGGATGTTCCTCGTGGACGGCGGGGGCTTCGCGGATACCTCGGGGGCGATCATGCGCGAGCGGCAGCAACTCTCCGAGGAAGGGATGTTCGTCGTCATCGCCCGCATCAACGCCCAGAGCGGCGAGCTCTTGGGTCCGCCAGATGTGATCTCGCGGGGCTTCGTGGACCCGCAGGCGCAGAACGGCCTCGTCGACGAGTCTATCGACATCGTCGCGGAGACCTTGAAGCGCACCGCCGGACGACAAGTCACCGACTGGGGCGAGCTCAAGAAGGAGATTCGTAAGGACCTCTCCTCCTTCCTCTCAGAGAGGACACGCAAGCGCCCGATCATACTCCCCCTAATAGTTGAGGTCTAAAGAGAAGCCCGTACCAAATAGAGTGTCCGGCGCAGCAACCGCGGCTTATGCGCTAGACTAGACCCCATGGCTACGAAGAAACGAGCCACGAGGCGGTCCGCAAAAAGGTCTTCGAGCAGGAAAAACCGCGGCCGCGCCGGCCGCGTGAAAGGCGTGCTCACTCTCGTCAGACGAGCCTTCTCCCGCAAGGTTGTGGGCACCACGTTACTCGTCGTCGGGTTGTTCTTCACCGCGACGTTCCTCACGGGCCGGGGGGCGTTCCTAGGCGGGGTCGGTATGACAGCAGCGACGCACCTTATGGGCCTAGCCGGCTTTGCGCTGGCCCCGCTCGCGGTGCTCGCCGGCGCGCTCTTGCTGCTCGAACGTCTGCCCTGGGGGAGGACTTTGGGCGTGGTGCTCCTCCTCGTGACCTTCGCCACCACTTTGGCCGCCACGCTTCCGCCGGGGCTGCCTTACCAGGACCGCGGTGGCCTTCTCGGGAGCGGCCTATACGCGGTCATCAGCCAGACAGGCGGCTCCGTCGGGGCCGCCTTCGCGCTCGTGGTGCTCTACGCCGTAGGCCTCTCCCTGTTGACCGGTGTCACCTTGGGCGCGGTCGCCGGGACGATTGGCGACGCCGCGCGCTCCCTCTACTCCAAGCTGCGGGTCTTCTTCGAGGAGAGACGGACCCAGGTTGGGGGGCGGGATTTCCCGGCTACCTGGTCCGAGCTACAGGAGAGCGAAGCCCCAGCCTCAGAAGAACCTTTCGCCGGGGCGTCCGGAGAGTCTGCGGACGAGGAGACCGAGGAGTTCGAGGTCGTCCTGGCAGAGCGGCGCGGTTCTCTGGGATTCGAGGAGGGGCGGGAGCAAAACGTACCCGGGGAGTACACGCCGCCCCCGTTCTCGCTCTTGAACCTCGGGCGCGGTAGTCCCGAGCACGACGCCGAGGGCACGAGCCGCAGGCTCACGCGGGCCCTCTCCGAGCTCGGGGTGGAGGCGCACGTGGTCAGGGCGGTAGTGGGGCCGCGGGTGACGCGCTACGAGCTCCGCTTGGGGAGCGGTGTCAAGGTCGGAAAGGTCAGGAACCTCCAGCAGGACATAGCGTATGCTTTGGCTGCCACGGAGGTTCGGATACTCGCCCCGATCCCTGGTAAGAGCGCCGTGGGCGTCGAGGTACCGAACACGCGCCCCGCGATGGTCACCTTGGGGGATGTCTTCCGAGAGTACCCGGGCGCGAGCGACTGGAGCCTGCCCGTGGGCCTCGGGAAAGATATCTCGGGACGGGCGGTATTCTTCGATCTCGCCGAGATGCCGCACCTCCTGGTGGCGGGCACCACGGGGAGCGGCAAGAGCGTCATGCTCAACGGCCTCTTGACGTCGCTTCTCCTGACCACTGACCCTCGGCAGGTCAAGATGGTCCTCGTGGACCCGAAAAGGGTCGAGCTTTCGCAGTTCGTCCGTATCCCACACCTCATAACGCCGGTCGTCGCGGACGTCAAAAAAGCGGCGAACGCCCTCTCTTGGGCCGTCTCGGAGATGGAGCGGCGTTACGAGGTACTGGAAAGATCCGGGGTGCGCTCCTTAGAGGGCTACAACGACCGGGGAGCGGAACAGATGCCGTACGTGGTTATAGTCATCGACGAGCTTGCGGACCTCATGATGACCGCAGCGGCGAAGGTCGAGGACGCGGTCATAAGGCTCGCTCAGAAGGCACGGGCGGTGGGGATACACCTCGTCGTCGCCACGCAACGGCCTTCGGTGGACGTGATCACCGGTATGATCAAAGCCAACGTCCCGAGCCGCGTGGCCTTCGCCGTCTCCAGTCAGATAGACTCCCGCGTAATCCTGGACGCCCCCGGCGCCGAGGCCCTACTGGGCAGGGGCGACATGCTCTTCAAGCCCGTAAGCGCTCTCAGACCCTCCCGCGTACAGGGAGCCTACATCTCCGAGCCGGAGGTGGAGCGCGTCGTGACCGCGTGCGTCGAGGCCAGTAGGGCCGGGGGCACACAGGCCCGCTACATCGAAGAGGTGACGGAGGGGAAGCCGGAGAGGGAGGAGGCTGGGGAGCCGGAGGACGAACTTCTGCCCGAGGCCGCAAGCTTCGTGGTCGCGACCCAACAGGCCTCCGTGAGTGCGGTGCAGCGCCGCTTCAGGGTCGGCTACTCTCGGGCGGGACGCATCATAGACGCCCTCGAACGCAGGGGCGTAGTCGGCCCTTACGAGGGTTCCAAGAGCCGACAGGTAATAGCGACCGAGCTCGACCTCGGGCGCATCTTCGGTAGCGAGGACCCGCACGACGAGGACCAGAAAAATCCCTACCCATCCTCACTCGGCGAAAACGCTTAGGCCAAGGGTCTCGCGAGGATTCAACCTTTTGTGGTAGTCTCTGTGCCGTGGACCACGAGGAGCAAGGCGGGGGGCAGATAGGGCAGCTCCTGGAGAACAAGCGCCGGGAGAAGGGCCTCTCGCTCAAAGACGTCGAAGAGGCGACCAAGATCCGGAAGCGCTACCTGGAGGGCTTGGAGAGCGAAGACTATGCTATGCTCCCTGACCCGATCTACGCCCATGGCTTCTTGAAGACTTACGCGAACTTCCTCGGCCTCGATGGCGAAAAGCTCTCCCGCGAGCTCAAGGATCGCCGGGCGCCGCGCCGGGAGCGGCGATTCGGCTACGAGGGATCTGAAGAGAGCGAGTTCGACCAACCCCTGATAGATCCTGGTGGCTTGGGCGGCACCGAGCGCCGGAAGGTCTCCGGGGCGACGATCCTCACCGTAGTGCTCGCCGTACTCGTGCTCGCGGCGGTGATAAGCGTCCTCTACTTTATCGGCCGCGGCTCACAACAGGCGGAGAGCCCTGTCGAAGAAGAGCCCGCCGCCGAGAGGGAGCCCGCGGAAGAAGAGCCCGCCGCGGAGCCCGAAGCGAGCGTCGGTGCGGAAGAAGAACCCGCGGACGAGCCGACGAACGAACCCACCTCCGAAACGGTTCAGGCGACGGTGAGGGTGCCCGACGTCCCCGCGGGGTTGACCATAAGCGTCGATGGGACGGTCGCGGACGACCGGTTCGCCCAACCCGGCTTCTCCCAGACGTTCGAGGGGCAAAGGGTGGTCACGGTCTCGACCGCGAACGCCGGTGCCGTCGAGGTGGAGGTCAACGGCCAAGACCTCGGAAGCCTCGGCCGCTACGGCCAACCCGTGACCCGCGACTTCACGCCGGATACCCGGCGTTAAGGAAGCCATGTCCGGCCGTTCTCCCTCCTTTTCGTCTTGGGAGGCTGCGTAGCCTGCAGTATAATTCTCCTGAGACTAAGCGAAGATTAGTGTGAGCCGTCTTTGGAGGATGCATTGGACAAGACGAAGGCGATAGGCGCGGCCGTCTCTCAGATAGAGCGGCAGTTTGGCAAAGGGTCGATCATGCGCATGGGCGACGAGGAGCCGCGCAAGGTCGCTTCGATCCCTACGGGAGCTCTGGCACTCGACTTGGCTTTAGGCGTCGGCGGCGTGCCCAGGGGCCGCATAGTCGAGATCTACGGCCCAGAATCCAGCGGAAAGACCACCCTCGCACTTCATATCATCGCCGAAGCCCAGAAAGCGGGAGGACTGGCCGCGTTCATCGACGCCGAGCATGCCTTCGACCCAGTCTACGCGGAGGCTATCGGCCTCGACCTCGAGAACCTCTACTTCTCCCAACCCGACAACGGCGAGCAGG
>JALYGT010000105.1 GCA_030776965.1 Actinomycetota bacterium | reverse complement strand
AGCCCCACGCCCAGTATGAGTACGAAAATCGCCATCTCCACGAAGCCGTACAGGCCGAGACTCCGGTAGATCACGGCCCACGGGAAAAGGAACGCCGCCTCGACGTCGAAGATCAGGAAAAGGAGCGCGAAGACGTAGTACCGAACCGGAAACGGGCGCCACGGGTCCGTGACCCTCGCCTCGCCGGTCTCGTAAACGCTGCGCTTCTCCCGCGAGCCCCTGCTACTGGATGCTATGAGCCGCGCCAAAACCAGCGTCGTCGCCACGAAACCTACGACCAGCAAGCCGAACAAGCCCACATACACATACAGCGTGCCGTAACCGATTTCCTGCGTTCCTTGAAACAGGGCTAGTGCCAACCGGACCTTCCTTCGAACGAAACCACCCAAAATATACCCGCGTAAGACACGACTTTCAAGCAGCTACTAAGAGTAGCAAACGCGCCTAGCGGCTCTCTGCGTTAACCCTTTCGTCGGCCTCGCTATTGGCGGCTAGGATGTGGACGAACTGTACGAGCATCTGCCGGTAGGTTTCTAAAGATGAGGAGAGGATGAACTCGTTTGGGCCATGGTGTCCACCGCCTATAGGACCGAACTCGACGCCGGGGACGCCGGCGCGCTGGAAGTAGACAATGTCGGACGCTCCATGGCGGCCGACGCTCACCGGGTCGCCCAGGAAGTGCCTGGCTGCGACTTCGCGAAGTACTTTTACAAACGGGTTTCTGCGCGAGACGTAGGTAGGTTCGTGTGAGAAGAGGATCTCCACCTCTGCGGGGAGCTCTACCGCACGTATCTGGCGCGTTATCTCCTTCGGGTCCTGCTCGGGCAGGTAGCGGATGTCCAGGTCGTAGGTCGCTCTGTCGGGCACGCGGTTTATCACGTCGCCGCCGATGATCCGGGCCAGGTTTATGCTCGGGTAGGGGAAGAGGTCGCTCCCCTCCTTGGCGAACGGCAGCTCTTGTATGAGCTTGTAGTGCTCGTAGGCCAGGAGCACCGCGTTCTTGCCCAGCCAGGGCCTCGAGCCGTGCGCGCTCTTGCCCCGCAAGTTGACCCGGAGGTCCAGAACCCCCTTCGCCTGGACGCCTACGTGGAAGTCCGTGGGCTCGCCCGTGATGAGAAAATCGCCCGTATGACCGTTCTGTATGAGGACCTCGGCCCCCTTGGGTCCGCCGTACTCCCTCTCTTCGTCCGGGACGATGAGGAGCTCCACCGTCGCGTCGCAGTTCATAGCGTGCAAGTCCTCGATGGCGTACATCATCGCGGCCAGGGCGCCCTTCATATCGTAGACGCCGCGGCCGTAGAGCTCGCCGTTTTGCTCGTAAGCCTCGAACTGCTCCTCCTCGCCGGGCACGACATCCGCGTGACCGTGAAGGAGGATCTTGGGACTCCCCGACCCTATCCGCACCACGAGAGAGGTCAACTCGCCGTGCGGTCCCGCGCCCTTGTACCCGGCCGTATCTAGTCCCCGCGCCTCGAACCAGCCGTTGATGAAGTCAATCGTAGACTCGGCCGCCCCTGGCGTGTAAGACCGGTAGCGGACGAGCCGCCGGGTGAGCGCCAGCACCTCGGTCTTGTTCGTCGCTATCGTCAGTTGTAAACTCCGTTTTGGCTACGAGTTGCGTATATGCGTACATCCTATCAACCGCTCCGTTAACCGTCCCGCCGGCTTCCCTACATTTCCGTAAAGCAGCGCGACGCTCACGCTGATCGCCAAGGCGAGGAAGACGCTCAGCGCCGCTAGGTCCCTTAGCGACGAGGGACTCATTACTATTATCGCGCTTGTTCGAACTTTGGCGGGGTTGCTCCCCGTCGCTCGTAGTGCCACGCTATCGCTGGCGCTTGTCCGTAGGGCCGAGACGCCGACCAGCGCAGCATGAATTCCCTATCTGCTCGCATGAAAACACCCCTCGGCGAGAGTCGACCTGGCAGAAACGGGTACCTCCTTCTGTAGTACTAGCAGCCAGCGGGTTGAGGGGAGCCAGAACAGGAATTTCGGCTGCTAAAATCCTGTTGACAACGTTTTCTGAGTGATTAGACTAATCTCCGAACAGCTTTAAGACGAGTGTCACTTTGGGGCTAGCACTAGCGGATCAGTAGGGGCGCTTGGGAGAGGAGTAACGGCATTGGCTTGGGTTATAACCGAGGCGTGTATCGGCACGAAGCAGGCTGCCTGCGTGCAGGTATGCCCGGTTGACTGCATCTACGATGCCGGCGACCATTACATCATCAACCCCGCAGAGTGCATCGACTGCGCCATGTGTGAGCCCGAGTGCCCGGTGGAGGCCATCTACCCCGACGACGAGGTCCCCGAGGACATGCAGCACTACATTACCAAGGCCCACGAGTTCGACTACTCGGAGATTGCGCCAGGCTTCGGGACCAATTAGTCGGGTAACTCTTTAGGGGGCAACGGGTCATGTCCGAGATGAAGCAACGCAGCCTCGAAGAAGTAAAGGCCTTGGGCACCGAAGAGGCCGTGGAGATCATGCGCCAGGCCGGCATAGTCGGCGCGGGCGGCGGCGGGTTCCCGACGTACTTCAAGTACAAGGCCCCCCAGCAGCACCTGATGGTCAACGCCACAGAGAGCGAGCCCGGCTACTGGGCGGACAAGCTGGTACACAAAGAGCACCTCGAGGAGTTCCTCCAACTCTTCGAAGCGATGAAGGCCATCTTCGGGTTCGAGCAGGTGAGCCTGTGCGTGCACGAGAAGGACCGGGAGTGGTTCGCCGACTACGCCGAGCACGCCGGCGACCTCTACGACATGCGCTACGCGCCGAACACGTACGGCATGGGCGAGGAGAAGAACCTCATTAAGGGGGTCACCGACACCAAGGTGCCCCGGTTCATGGACACGCCCGACGGGAAAAGGCGCCCGGGGTTGCCCTTGGACGCGGGGATAATCATGAACAACTCGGAGACCTTGCTCAACGTCTACAGAGCGCTCTTCTTGGGCAAGCCCGTCACCACGAAGTTCTTGCAGGTCTACGGCGAGGAGACGGAGATAAAGGTCTACGACGCGCCGATAGGGGCCTCCTTTGCGGAGATCCTCCGGATAGCGGGGATAGACGTCGAGGATTCGAGGCACCTCGCGGTGGTCGACGGGGGGCCGTACCTGCACGAGCAGGGCATAGACGAGCTTGGGACCGGTGACGCCTACGTCAAGCGAACGACGAACGCCCTCTTCGTACTCCTCAAGCACAAGCAGGGCAAGGAGTACGCCGACATAGAGACCGATCCCCCCGAAGAGGGCATCGTCCCTTTGGTCGGCAATGTCTCGGGGGCGCACGTGCCCTTGGGCGGCCCTGTCTTGACGCCGGCCGAGCCGCTCGTCTCCGAGGGCGACGAAGTGGAGTACGAGCAGAAGATAGGAGAGCCGGTCGATGAGGGTTTCAGCGTCGGCGTCTGGGCGAGCGTGGGGGGAACGATCTCCTCGGTCGAGAACGACCTCGTCGCCATCGCCGGCGGCGCGATAGCTCAGGAGGAGGCCGAAACCGAGGCCGAGGCCGAAGCGAAGGGCGCGAGGCCAAGGCCGAGGTAAGGACACCCGCAACAGAGGGCCGGTACGCAACGCCCCGACCCTCCGCATGCTCTGCCCACTGATCTCTTTCCCCTGACTACCGAATAAACCAGTACGGTGGTATTGGTGCTTCGTTTCTCAATAGCGGTGAAACGTTTTTACGCCCGAGTTCCCTATACACCAACGAGGTTTCGCCCCGCTCTTGCTCCGGAAACCCGGCGCGGTCGGCCGCGCGAGCATCATCGCAAGACCCTCAACGCTATCTTTCCTACTTGCGCATGGGAGCTCCCTGGCACGACCTGCTCGAACGCTACGGCCCCTGACAGACGGCCGCTTCTGTCGTTGGCAAAGAGAGCCCGGTAGAGGGTGCTCGAAGAGCCGCAGAGGCAGAAGGACCGTTCGGGGGAGGTAGGATGGGAGATCCGCATCGTCGGCGGTACCAGCGTGTTGATGAGCCCGCACGTCGCCAGGGCAAAA
>JALYGT010000104.1 GCA_030776965.1 Actinomycetota bacterium | reverse complement strand
CGATCAACGACGACCCCGTGACGATCAAAGAGATAGAGCTCTCGATCATCAACCGCGCCTTCGACGAGGGCTGGGTGGCCCCCAAGCCCCCGCCGCCGGAGAAGAGGACCGGCAAGAAGGTCGCGGTCGTGGGGTCGGGTCCCGCCGGCCTCGCGGCGGCCCAGCAGCTCAATTGGGCTGGGCACTCCGTAACCGTCTTCGAGAAGGACGACAGGATCGGGGGCCTTCTCATGTACGGCATCCCGGACTACAAGATCGAGAAGTGGATCGTCGACCGGCGCGTGGACCTCATGAGGGAAGAGGGCATCGAGTTCCGCACAAACTCCTACGTAGGCTACGACCCGACGACCGAGGAGCTAAAGCGCGACTACGACGCCATAATCCTTGGCGTGGGCGCCCTGCAGGGGCGCGACATGTACGTGACGGGCCGCGACCTTAACGGCATCCACCTGGCGATGGAGTACCTCGTGCAGCAGAACCGCCGGGTGGCGGGGCTCCCGATCCACGCGCGACCCGAGATCTCGGCGAAGGACAAGAACGTCGTAATCCTCGGCGGTGGCGATACGAGCGCCGACTGCCTCGGAAACTCCCACCGCGAGGGCGCCGCCTCGGTGAAGGTCCTCACCCACGGCCCCCAGCCACCGGAGACCCCGGACAGGCTCACTTGGCCCGACTGGCCGCTCGTGCTCCAGACCTACCCGGTCCACGAGGAGGGCGGCGAGCGCGGCTGGAGCGTCGGCGTCACGGGCTTCTCCGGATCGAACGGCCACGTAGAGAAGATGCACTGCGTCGAGACCGAGCGCACGCCCGACGGCAAGACCATCCACAAGGAAGGCACGGAGTTCGAGATCGACACGGACCTCGTCCTTCTTGCCATCGGCTTTACGGGGCCCGTGCGCGACAAGTTCCTGGAGGATCTGAACCTAGGCTACACCGAGATGGGCAACATCCCGGCCAACGGTGACGACGATTTCGGTACGAGCGAGCCGGGCATCTTCGTCGCCGGCGACGCCAAGAGAGGAGCCTCCCTGATCGTGTGGGCTATCTCCGAGGGCCGCAAGGCTGCCCGCCAGGCGGACCAATACCTCACGGGCCAGAGCATGCTCTCAAGCCTGGACCAGGGAAGCCCCCTGCCCGAGGCTTAGGCCTTCTTAGTAGTCCCGCTTCCGAGGACCGGCGGCGCCGTGTTCCCTGCCGCCGCTACTGCGATCTGGTTCCACCCTTCGTCTCGAGACACAGGCCCGTAAAGCAGCGAGAGTTCGACCCTAAAACCTCCGGCTACCGGCGCGGGCCAGCGCGATGAGATGGTCGCTCTCCGCCGTAAACGGCTCTCCCTCGAACCCGCCGTAGATGGCCTCGACCTCGAACCCCGCGAATCGGAGCATTAGGAGCAGCTCGTCGCGCCCGACCACGCGGATGGTCACCTCGTGCATCCGTTTGTCCTCGAGCTTCCCCTCCATATCGTACAGCTCGTAGGAGAGGCGCATCCCCAAGAGTTGCGAGGCCGCGTCGTACCGGGAGACGCTGAAGCGCTCCAACGTCCCCCGCGGCAACTCGCGCGAGAAGTCGTGGCGGAGCGCGGGACCACCCGGAGCATCGCAGAGCTCTTCCGGCGACAAGGCGGAGACCTCTATCCCGAGCAGGCCACCGGGCTCCAGGTGGGCCTTCGCGTTGCGCAGGAATGCCAAGGCGTCGTCCAGGCTCAAGAGGCAGAGAAAGGAGTTGAAAGCGCAGACGGCGAGGCCGTAGCTGCGCCCGAGCTCGACGCTTCGCATGTCGCCCCGGACCCATTCGATGCTCTCGCCCTTCTTTCGGCCCCTCTCGACCATCGCCTCCGATACCTCGACCGCGGTCACGTCGTAGCTCACGGCGGCGAGCGGAACCGCCACGCGTCCGGTCCCGGCGCCCCATTCGACCACCGACCCGCCGCTACATGCGCGTTCGGCGAGGGCGAGCCAGAAGGGGAGATCGTAGTCGTGATCGTACTCGAGGTCGTAAAGGTCGGCCAAAGGGTCGTATTCAGGCAATGGGTCACTCTTTCTTTATCCGACGTTCTACGGAACAGATACAATTATCCCTAAATAGGCTCGCCGGGTCGTGGAGGTTTTGGATGGGCACCGTTTTGATGGTTCTGCTGGTCTTGGTTCTCGTCGTGCTCGTGGTCTATGCCGTCGTCGCCTACAACGGGCTCGTGCGGCGGCGAAACGAGGTAGAGGAGGCCTACCGGCAGATAGACGTACAACTCAAGCGCCGGTACGACCTCATCCCGAACCTGCTGGAGGGCGTGAAGAAATACTTCCGTCAGGAGCAGGAGGTTCTCGGAGAGATCACGCAGGCGCGCTCTCAGGCGATGCAGCCACAATCACCTGGGGATCAGGCGCAGTCCGAGGCGCGTCTTAGCGGAGCCATCGGCAACCTGTTCGCGGTGGCGGAGAACTATCCGGAGCTCAGGTCGGATCGGGTGCTCCTGGATTTTCAGGAGGAGCTCTCTTCGACGGAGAACAAGATCTCCTTCGCTCGCCAGCACTATAACGATTCGGTCAGCGGCTACAACACGAAGATACAGAGCTTTCCTGCCGTTATCTTCGCCCGAACGACGGGCTTCACCGAGAAGGAGTACTTCGAGGCCGCTGGCCCCGAGCGGGAATCCGTGACCGTTACCTACGACTAAAGATGAGCGAGCCCCCCTACGAGGGAACCTTCCGGGATCGGATAGCCGCCAACAAGCGTAATAGCCTGGCCTTGATCGCCGTCTTCCTCGCGTTCATCGCCGTCTTCGGGTACGTGATCGGGTACGCCTGGATTGGGGATCCAGCCAGCGCTCTCTTCGGCCTCGGCCTCGCCTTCGTCGCGGGGAGCGTATCGGGCGTCGTAAGCTACTATGCCGGCGACCGGATGGTCCTCGCCGCCTCCCGGGCCCGGGAGGTTACCAACGACGAGGTCCCCCAGCTCTTCAACGTGGTCGAGGAGATGGCGATAGCCAGCGGTCTCCCGATGCCAAAGGTCTACATCATCGAAGACTCGGCCCCCAACGCCTTCGCCACGGGCCGCGACCCCGAGCACGCCTCCGTCGCCGTGACCTCCGGCCTTCTGGAAAAGCTCAATCGGGACGAGCTCCAAGGCGTCATCGCCCACGAGATGGCTCACGTCGGCAACTTCGACATCCGCTACGCGATGCTCATCGGCATCCTGGTGGGTACCACCGTCCTGATCTCCGACTTTTTCCTGCGCGGCCTGTGGTTCGGGGGCGGCAGGGGAGGTCGGCGCGAGGGGGGTGGGCAGGCTCAACTCATCATGATAATCGTTGCCGTCGTGCTCGCCGTCCTCGCCCCTATCTTCGCCCGCCTTTTGCAGCTCTCCATCTCCCGCCAGCGGGAGTACCTCGCCGACGCAACCGCCGTCAAGCTCACCCGCAACCCCAAGGGATTGGCCGACGCCCTTCAGAAGATTTCCGGCGACACTGAGGTTCTCGAGGTCGCCAACCGAGCTACCGCCCACCTCTACATCGTCAACCCCATAAAGAAGTTCGAGAAGCGCGCCAAAGGCCTCTTCTCCACCCACCCGCCCATAGAAGAGCGCATACAAATCCTGCGCTCTCTAGAGACAGGTGGGATCGCCTAGCTCGCCGGCTAGAGCCTCGACGGATCGCTATTCACACGTTACAATACGCCTCGTTGCCTGATGCCGGATGGTGTAACGGCAGCACGACTGACTCTGGATCAGTTAGTGAAGGTTCGAATCCTTCTCCGGCAGCTCCCGAAACCCCCGTTTCTACTGGGGTGTTGGGATAAGAGAGCAATTGCAGCGTGTGCAGCGCACGTCGGAGGTGCTGTTAATCGGGATCAACGGCGCGGCCCACGGTGGGATTTTTTGCTACGGCAAGTGGCGCAGGTAGCTGACGCTGTGGGCTTACCTGGCAACGGGCGTCGTGGTCGGCTTGATCGGTCTCTCGTACGCGGAGATCAGCGTCATGTACGACCGTACCGGCGTGCCTTGGTGTACGCGTAGGAAGCGCTGGGCAAGACGACGGGCTCCATGGTCGGGTGGATGGTGTGGATTACTCGCTCAGTACGGCAACCGGTAACAAAACCCGCGAAGCCGAGAACAAGGATTCCGGAAAACTCAGTTGCCTGGTCTAACAGCGTGTGTCATAAATATTGATCCTACTACTGTAGAATCCGACAAAGTGCGTAGTCAAGAGCAAACTCACCTTCGATACTCTAGATGGACTGATCCAAAACTAAAAGAGGTACCCTTAGAAACCTTTGCAAGACCTGAGGGGGTGGTGTGGTTGAGCAAGGAGTCCCAGAGATGCACAGACACCCCAGAAAGAATTTTAGAAAGTTATACTAAAAAGGTAGTGTTGTGGACGATAAATAGGTGATCTCTGGAGATTCTTTCGAAGCAGAGCACGAACCCTCGTGGCTTTCGCGTTCATAAATCCACAGTAGATACCACGGACCCCCGAAAATCGAGCTTGCAAGCTTTCTACTCGTAACCCTCCGGGGTTTGATCGCTGTATCCTGGTGCATCGACGCCGGGTATCAGTTCACTGAACGCCGCAAGACCGAAAAGGAGCACCAAAACCGAGACAACGATCGCCGCAGTCCCTAGCCTGCGAGCACCCAGAGCGA
>JALYGT010000103.1 GCA_030776965.1 Actinomycetota bacterium | reverse complement strand
GGTGCAGAAGTCCGGCGCCTGGTTTGCCTACGGGGACGAGCGCCTTGGGCAGGGACGCGAGAACGCCAAGCAGTTTCTCAAGGAGAACGACGATGTGCGCGAACGCATCCTCGCCGACATCTACGAGGACTTGGGCCTCGACTCTACGGCGGATGCGGAGCGCCCCGGCACGGAGGAGCCGGCCGAGCAGCTGATTTAGGGCCTCGCCTACCGGCTTCTGAGCTGGAAGGTTCTCTGTGCCGGTCGTGACCAGCGTGATCGAGGGCCGCGGCAGGTCCAAGGTCTCTGTCGACGGCGAGTTCTGGGCGGAGTTGGACTCAGGCGTCGCAGCGGAGCGCGGGATGCGTGAGGGGGCCGAGTTTTCGCCTGAGGAGCTCCGCGAGGCACGGGCGGCGGGGGAGAGGCCGCTGGCGATGAACCGGGCTTTGGGCGCCCTGGGCTACCGGCCACGCACCGAACATGAGCTGCGCGAGAGGCTCCTGCGAGCGGGATACGCCGGGGAGACGGTGGACTTGGTGGTTGGGCGTCTGGGGGAGCTCGGGTACCTCGACGACGAGGAGTTTGCCCGAAGCTCGGCGCGCGAAGGAGCACGCAAGAGGTACGGTCCACGCAGGATACGGCAGGACCTCAAGCGGGCTGGGGTGGACGAAGAGGTTGTCCGGGCCGCGGTCGAGGAGGAGTTCGCCGGACGCTCCGAGTTAGAAGAGGCCCTCGCGGCGGCGCGTAGGCGGTATAATACGGGGGAAGGGTCCGACGCGCAGGCGCGCCGGGTCTACGGTTTCCTCGCGCGGCGGGGCTACTCGGCCGAGGTTTGCGCCGAGGTGGCCCGATCGTACCGGCGGGGAACCGAGGAGTAACGACCGGAATACCGACCGCCGCCGTGGTGATGGGGTCGCAGGAGGAACCCGGTCGCCGCGGCGGCGGCTTTTTGGAGGACAATTCGTATGAACGTTTCGCTGCTGGTCCTGGGGCTGGTCGCCGCGCTGGTCGTGGGCGCCGCCGCAGGCTACCTTTACTGCAACTCGAGGGCGCGAGCGCGCCAGGCCGAGGCCCGCGCCGACGCCCGCTCAATCATCGAGGACGCCGAACGCGCGGCAGAGACCAAACGCCGCGAGGCCGAGATCTCCGCGAAGGAGGCGGCGCTCAAGGTCAAGGACGAGGCCGAGGCGGAGATTCGGGCCAGGCGCGCAGAGCTTTCCCGCCTTGAGGAACGCCTGGACAACCGCGACTCCGCCCTCGACAGGCGGGACTCTGAACTCGACGAGAGGCGGCGCGAGCTCTCTCGCAGGGAAGAGGCGTTGGGTTCCCGCGCCGCCGCGCTCGAGGCCCGCGAGGCCGAGCAGATCAAGGCCTTAGAGGAAGTTTCTGGCCTGACACGTCCCGAGGCCGAGCGCAGGCTGTTCGACAGCCTCGAGGTCGAGCTCGAGGACGGGCTCGGGCGCATGGTGCGAGACAGGACCCTGGAGGCGGAGGAGAGGGCGGACACGGAGGCACGACGCATCACGGCGACTACGATGGAGCGGCTGGCCTCGGACGTTACCGCCGAGTCGACCGTAAAGGCCGTGGCGCTCCCCTCGGACGACATGAAGGGGCGCGTGATCGGGCGCGAGGGGAGGAATATCCGGGCATTCGAGGTGTCAACCGGCGTGGACGTGATAATAGACGACACGCCCGAGACAGTGGTCATAAGCTGCTTCGACCCGGTGAGGCGCGAGATCGGGCGCGTCTCCATGGAGCGTCTCGTGCAGGACGGCCGCATCCACCCGGGCCGCATAGAGCAGATCGTCTCCAAGGCCAAAAAGGACGTCGAGAAGGAGATGAAGGCGGCCGGGCGGCAGGCCCTCTACGACGCCAAGATCTCCGGCAACATGCACGCCGACCTCCTGCGGCTCTTGGGCGCCCTGAAGTACCGTACCTCCTACGGCCAGAACGTGCTGGCTCACTCCGTCGAGGTCGCCAACCTCTGCGGTATGATGGCGGCCGAAGTCGGCGCGAACGTGAAGATCGCCCGTCGGGCGGCCCTCCTGCACGACGTCGGCAAAGCCATAGACCACGAGGTCGAGGGGACACACGCCTTGATAGGTGGCAGGTTCGCCAAGAAGTCGGGCGAGTCCGACGATGTGGTAAGGGCCATAAGCGCCCATCACCACGAGATCGAGATGGAGACCGTCGAAGACGTGCTGGTGGCGACCGCCGACGCCGTCTCGGCCGCTCGGCCCGGCGCGAGGCGCGAGACGACGGAGACCTACATCGAACGCTTGAGGTCCTTGGAGGACATAGCACTTTCTCACCGCGGCGTGGACAAGGCCTATGCCATCCAAGCGGGACGCGAGATCCGGGTCATGGTCCAGCCCAGTCAGGTAGACGACCGAATCGCCGCCAAGCTCGCCTTCGACATCAGTAAGCAGATAGAGAGCGACCTGGAGTATCCGGGCCAGATCCGGGTGACCGTCATCCGCGAGAGCCGCGCGACCGAGGTCGCTCGCTAGAGAAACCCTTGGAAGGACCATACAGGGACTTAGGAGAGGGGTTCGCCCGCCTGACGGGCGCCGAGGGGGCCCGCCGCAGCCCCTTTCGCTTAAACTCGGTCGAGGACGCCCTCTTCGAGCTGTTACGCAACTCCCGCGATGCCGGCGCCCGCAACGTCTACGTCGCTTCTTCCTTGAGGGCCCGCCGCTACCGTACCCTCGTCGTCATAGATGACGGGCACGGCATCACCGAAACCCACAAGCACCTGATCTTCGAACCCGGCGTCACTACCCGGCACCTCGACCCCGTCTCGGAACGAGAAGGCACCCCCCACGGCGCCGGCCTCTCCCTCTACCATGTAAAGAACGCTGCCATCCTGGCCGAGGTCTCCTCCGGCTCCTCGCCGACCGCCGTAAAGGTCGCCTTCGACACCCGTACCCTCCCCGAAAAGAGCCTCCAATCCCCGCCACTCCCCGACGCCCGACAAACCTCCAAAACCAACCTCCCCGCGACCCTGGCAGGCTTCGCTGCCCAAAAAAAGGCCCCGCGCCTCTACTACGCATCCCCCGCTCGTATCCTCGCCCGGCTCCTAAAAGATCGTATAATACGAAAAAGCGAGGACGAGGGTAGGGGAGTGGGCTGGCTGCGGGAGGCGGCCCTACGTTTGGGGTTGGATGTGTCGCTAAGAACCGTGCAGAGGATAGCAAAGGAGGAGGTCCTGGTGGCGGAGGAGGTAATCTCGGGGGCTTTGGTCATGCACGCGGGCAAGCGTGCGGCGGGGCGAAAAGGGCCGGGAGGTCCTATACTCTTTGTGGGCGAAGAAGACCTCGCCGAGATACAGGCCACGTTGCGGCGGGCGGCGAGGTCGAGCTACCTGGACCTCGCGAGACTCGACGTGGAGAGGCGCCCGGGCGAGGTCGTGTTGAGGGCCAGCATCTATGAGCCGGAGGAAGAGTATGAGTAGCACGACAATTAGCAACAAAATCGACAAGACGAGCGGTGCAGGGGGCACGGCCCCGATCCCCTTATCTAAGAAGCCCTCTCGCGCACCGTCGTCCGCGAGCGGCGAGTCAAAGACGGCGTGCATAAGGACGTTCGGGTGCCAGATGAACGTCCACGACTCCGACCGGATGCGGCGTATGATCCGGGACGCTGGCTACGCGGAGGTGCAGCGCTACGAAGACGCCGACCTCGTGGTCCTGAACACCTGCTACGTCCGCGAGAACGCCGTGGACCGCGTCCGCGGCCATCTCGGCGAGCTAGTCCGCCTCAAGAGAGAAGGCCGCGTCAAGAAGGTCGCCCTCGCCGGCTGCCTCGGCGCCGCCGAAGAGGCGAAGGAGCTGGAGCGCGCATACGGTATAGACCTTGTTTTGGGTACCCATAATACATATGAGCTAGCAGAATTCGTGGGCCTACCAGGGATGCAGGAAACACACACGCCGGAGTTGCCGGGAACGGAAGGCGGGCACTCGGCGTTCGTCACCATAATGACCGGCTGCAACTACAAGTGCAGCTACTGCGTGGTGCCAACCGTCAGGGGCAGGATGGTGTGTCGGCCGATGGTGAACGTGGTGGAGGAGGTCGGACGTCTGGTCAGCTCCGGCACGCGGTACGTGACGCTCTTGGGACAGACGGTCGATGCCTGGCGGGAGAGTAGAAAGAGGTTCTGCGACCTTCTGGAGCGCGTGGCAGAGGAGGCGCCCAGGGTGTGGTTCACGACGAGCCACCCGTCGAACATGGAGGACAGGACCCTGAGGCTTATCGGGGAGAAGGACACGATCGTGGGGAGGCTGCATCTGCCCGTGCAGACCGGTTCTGACCGGATGCTAAGACTGATGCACCGGGGATACAGGTCCGACAGGTACCGGCGCAAGATTGAGGTGTTCCGCGAGGCGGTCCCAGACGGGTCTTTGAGCACGGACATTATCGTCGGCCACCCTGGGGAGACCGAGGAGGACCACGAAGAGACCTTGAGGCTCGTAGAAGAATGCTCTTTCGACGCGGCCTACGTCTTCAAATTCTCCCCACGCCAGGGAACCGAGGCGGCCAATCTCCCGGGAGCAGTGCCGGCAGACGTGGCCCAGAGGAGGTTTCTGGAGGTATTGCGGGCGATAGAGCAGAACGCCTTCTCAAGGAACCGGCGCAGGATCGGCTCCGTCGAGGAGATCTACATTCGGCACGGCCACACCGGGGACGGCAAGGCCGTGGGAGAGACTTGGAGCGGGCACGCCGTCCACGTCCCGACGGACGCGGCGCCCGGGAGCTACGTTAAGGCGAAGATAGAATCGGCCGGCCCACACGTACTCTATGCCGCCGAGCTGGCAAGACCGCCGCGCTGGCGGAGCGCGAGCCCCGCCGTTCGGATGCCGTGCAAATGACCCCTAGAAGCCGTCGCAGAGCGCTCGTCGTCTGCGGGCCAACGGCCGCGGGGAAGAGCGAGGTCGCCGACGGGCTCGCCGAGGGTTTGTCTGAGACGTTCGGGACACAGATAACCACCATCCTGGTCGACTCCATGCAGGTGTACAGGGAGATACCGATAATAACCAACCAGGGCCGCACGCGTCCCGCAGAGATCGCCGGCATCATCTCCGTCGCCGATGAGTGGACGGTCGCTCGACACAGGGAGCAGGCTGAGGAGCTGATAGGTACCCTCCACGCCGAGATCCCCTTCGTGCTAGACGCAGGTACCGGCATGTACTTGAACGCGGTCGTCCTGGAGATCCCACTAGCAAGGAAGGTGCCGCCGGGGATCCGGGCCAGGGCCGAAGAGCTCGCCTCGGGCAGCGAGAACCCGAGGCGCGAGGCCAGACGGCAGGAGCTAGAGCTAGCCGGCGCCTCCGAACGGGGATCCATCTGGGAAGGGGACCTTCGCTACGACGCCGACTTCATCTATTTACGCCCCTCGAGGGAGGACCTCGACCGCAAGATCCAAGCGCGCTCCTCCAGGATAGTGCGCGAAGGTCTTGAAGAGGCCGAAAACCTCCTCGAATCCGGCGTAGCCTTGAACCCCTCGGCGCGTGATGCGATCGGCGTGAAGGAGATGCTCCTTCATGCCTCGGGCGCCATCTCGGACGACGAAGCCGAAGAAGCCATCGCCACCCGCAGCCGGAGGCTGGCTCGGCGCCAGATGCGGTGGTTCGACAAGCTCGTGCGCAATCTCCCCGACTCCACCCGCCTCCTCGTCGCAAAGAACGCCGCCGAAGCGAAGTGTAAGCATGCAATGCATGATAAAATGGCACCGTGAGTGGAGCAACGCATAGGGAACGAAGGGCGATCCTGGTCGGGGCAGGGGAGGACCGGCAGGTGGGGGAGCTCGGTCGGCTCGCCGAGACGTTGGGGCTCGAGGTGCTAGGTACCCTCGAGCAGGGCCGGAACGACGGGGTCGGGTATTTGGGGCGCGGCAAGCGCGAGGAGCTAAAGAAGCTCGTCGAGCAGAACGGAGCCGGGGTGGTGGTCGCGGACGACGAGCTCTCGCTCTCGCAGGCACGGGTCCTTGAGAAGGCCGCCAGGGTGCCGGTAGTGGACCGGACGGCGCTCATCATCCGCATCTTCGAGGCGCACGCCCGGGACGCCGCGAGCCGCTTGGAGGTGGAGCTGGCGGAGCTTACCTATAGGCTCCCGAGGGTCAGGGGAGGCTATACCGCTTTGAGCCGCCTCGGAGGCGGCGGCGTTACCACCAGGGGGCCAGGCGAGCAGCAGCTCGAGTACGACCGACGCGTGATCCGCCGGAGGATGGAAACAATCCGAAAGAGGTTACAAGAGGAGAAGGCTGCTCGCGAAGTTCGGGGCGCCCGCCGCAAGAAAGATGGCCCCCCGAGTGTTGCGCTAGTCGGCTACACGAACGCCGGAAAAACAACTATCCTCAACTCTTTGAGCGGGGAGAATCGCTCGACGGCCGACAGGCTCTTCGAGACACTAGAGACGGCCACCCGGCTCATCAAAAGCGCGCCAGCCGAAAACGGGCGCAACGGCGCGGTGTCCCGACCGGATTTCGTATTGACCGACACCGTCGGGTTCATAAGGAAGCTCCCCACCCAGTTAGTCCACTCCTTCGCGAGCACCCTGGAGGCTGCTGAAGACGCCGACGTCATAATTCTGTGCGCCGACGCGAGCAGCGAGAGGTTCGAAGAGGAGATAAGGACTGTTGAAGACACCCTGGCCGAAACCTTCGCAGGAAATGGGACACAGGGGGAGACCATACTCTGCCTCAACAAGGCGGACCTCGTCTCTGGGGAGCGCAGGTGTAGGCTTGCATCCTCTTACCCCGGCGCCGTGTTGGTGAGTGCCGGACGGGATGCGAGCCCATTGGTGGATGCCGTAAACGAAGCCCTGAAGAGAAGCATGGTGCGCGTAGAGCTCTTTATCCCGCACGCCGAATACGGCGCCGTGAGCGACCTCTACGGCAGGGCGGAGATCCACGCTCAGAAAAACACCAATGAAGGCCTCAAACTCGACGTCACCCTTCCCAAACCCCAGGTCCACAGGTACGCCCATTACCGCACCGCCTGACGGAGCAGGGGTCCTAAGGCTCTTTCCCGAACCGACCGAATGGCTCTCGGTCGGGGACGTCTACTGCAACATCTCCTTCCCGAAGCTAGAAGAAAGACCCTACGTGCTCATCAACATGGTCGCCTCTCTCGACGGCAAGACGACCGTTGGCGGCAAGGCTGGGTCCATAGGAAGCTCGGTGGATCGCACCGTGATGCGTACCCTGCGCGCCCACGCGGATGCCGCGATGGTGGGCGCGGGCACCTTGCGCGCCGAAAAACTGACCTTGACTGTCCCGGAGGACCTCGCACGGGAGCGAGCCTCGCGTGGTCTCGAACCCCAACCCTTAGCCGTTATCGCGACTGCAACAGGCGGTGTCCCGCTTCGAGAGAACCTGCTCTCCTCCTCGCCTGACAGCCTCCTCGTCCTTGTCTCACCCGACGTTCCCGAAGAACGCCTTGCTGCCCTCACTTCGCACGCCTCCGTCGAAGCCGTGTCGAGGGCTCCAGGAGCAAATTCAGGTCTCGACCTTAATGCCGCTCTCGAGGCCCTAAAAGGGCGGTACGCTGTCGAAGTTCTACTCGTCGAAGGAGGTCCTGCCCTAAACCACGCGCTGATAAGCGCCGGTCTCGCCGACGAGCTATACCTGACGCTCGCTCCCAAGCTCCTCGGGGGCAAAAGTCCAGATGCGCTCGCAGTGCTCGAGGGCCCGATCTTAGGCTCCCAAAAGATGCCGAAGCCGAAGCTGATCTCCGTTCACCTCTGCGTCGACGAGCTCTTCCTCAGATACGCCCTGCTCCCGCAGGGCTGAAGTCAATCGAGGCTTTTCGGACAGCTTGGAGGTTGGCGTGTTCAGGCCGGGGTAAACTCTATATAATACATTTCAGGCAGGGTGATAGATAACGTTACTAGAAGACAAACGGCCTTCTACCTCTCAATCAGGTAAGGAAAGCTAACGTTATCAATCTGACGATTCGTGAGGCACCGAGACAATTCTTACGTGGCATCGTGTTTGAAGTCCCAAACAAAATTGTAATAAACTAGGGACGCTTGCTTCTTAATGGTGTTGAGGTCTTCAACAGACCAGAGTACGCGTTTTTCGAACAGCGCTGCGTCTCCCGGAGGTAGTACAGCGGTTGATTGCCGGTTGTTTGGGCTAGTAAGGTGACGCTACCGCACGAACTGAGTTTCCGAACTGAGTTTCCGAGAATTTCACTTATCGGAAACTCGTGAATAACCTGGGAGTTAATATCTATTTCGCGCTTCGGGGGGATTCTAACGGAGGAGGCCCCAAGGAGTTCCCGGGATGGAGAAACGGTGGAGAAAGATACAGGCTGCTACATTGCACGGTACCATACCGTAGGCAACAGATGCAGCCGGGATGAGGGGTGGTTGTGCGGTTCGCAGGGAGAAACCCTTGAGGACTTTCGACTTCTGCGCAGCCGCATTGCTTGCAACAGCCTGTTTCCTTGACCTACGTATACCATGAGGAGTTTCCCAGAGAGGAAAACGGGGCCTGCCCCCCTTCTTGTGCTGTGCTCTGGTGCTCTATTGTATTATGCATATAAAACCAGTGGACTTCAAGCTGGTGGCAGCTCAGCGCAAATTTCCGAAGAAGCCTCTACCCACTCCTTAGCCAAAAGGAAGAAGGGCGGGTCCATCGAGACCCGCCCTTCTTCCACTCCGCTCACAACCCTTTATAAGCGGTTGTTGGGAGCCGAGCTGTTACATTACTACGCGCCGTTGGGCTCAGGCTCACCGTCCCGCTCAAGGCCGCCGAAGAGGAAAAGAGCAAGAACGTCTTGAAGTTGCACTATCGCAGCGTCACACTCCACGTCCCCCGTGTTAACGTTAGCTTGCTCATTCTTTTGGATCGGAACGACCACAGCATTGTTCTCAGCGCTCTGGTTCTGGTTAACATCACCCGTATTTAGGACAAGCAGGCCCTTCGCACCCGATTGGTCCACGCCTGTCTGATTCTGCTCGTTGTTCTGAACAACCGTAGTGATCTGTTCCTGATTGTTTTCGTTTTCCTGCTCAATTCCACACTCCTGCTCCAGATTCGCCAGGGCCAAATTAAGTTCTTCGTCACCTGCACCGTTCGGGACAAGCTGAGGTGCGTTCTGCGCGTAAGCAGGGGCCGCCACGGCCACCAGCATCGCAGCCGCCACCATGGCGACAATCAACTTCCTGATCAACTTCTTTTTCCCCCCTCAATTTATTTACTCGACAAAGACTGTTCTAGAAGTCTTCGTCTCAAACCACCTACGTTCTTCTTACACCGACAATCTTGTCTTTACTCCGATAGGACCCCCCTCCTATTAATCACCGACATGTAGTATGTCTATCGCCTCCGCAGCATCCTAGAGCACCGCAGGTACCCAAGCTGCCAACTCGGTACCTACCTCGACCGAGTGTGGACGGACCGAGGGAGGATGACAGACCTTAACTTAAAGCGGGAGTGTATTATACGTATAGGCTTTGGCGGCCAGCTCTTCGGCACGACGGACGTAGCGCATGGTGGTTTTGGGATCGGAGTGGCCTAGGAACTGCTGGATAACGAGTAGAGGCGCTTCGTTCAGGGCCATGTTGGTGCCGACGGTATGACGGATCGAGTGCGGGGAGATGGCTTTGGTTACGCCGGCGGCTTGGGCGTATTTCTTGACGATGTAGCGTACAGAGCGGGTGGTTAAGGGTCTTTCGCCTCCCCCTTCTCGAGAGGCGAAGAGGGGTTTTCTGGCGTCGGCATGGGAGGTGAGGCTGCGCCCCGAGAGGAGCACGAAGCGCTGGACGAGGCGCCAGAGCTCGGGTGAGACGGGGATCGCCCGGATCTTGACGCCCTTGCCGACGACGCGCAGGATGACCTGCTCGTCCCCTACCTCCTTGAAGTCACCGATCTTTAGCCCCACCACCTCTGCCTCGCGCAAGCCGGCGCCGGCCAGAACGGCCAGGAGTACATAATCCCTCAAGTTCTTCGCGCGCGCCGCGGCTAACATCCGCGCGAACTCCTCCTCAGTGAGGACGTTGTATGAGGGGTCTTGGCCGACCTTCGGGCTCTTGGCGAAGAAACGCAGCGCGTCCGGGTTAACCTCGGTAACCCCGCTCATATATGTGAAGGTCAAAAACCTCCTCAACGCCGCGAGCTTCTTCGCAGCCGTCGCCGGCGCGTAACGCCCTAAGAGGTGCTCCCGATACAACGACACGTCCTCTGCCGTCACCTCCCCTAACCCCTCGCGCCCCAACCCCTCCTCCCCCGCGAACGCCAAGAACATCCGTATCTCTGTATTATACGTTTTTGCTGTTTGGGGGCTGGTGAGGGTGCGGAGGAAGACGGAGATGAGCCGCTCGGCTTCGGGTTCTTCTTGGTGACGGGCCGGTAGGTTGGTGTGCTTCTGAGGTCCGGGGAGGGCTTCGCTCATATCAGTCGTCGTCCGCCGGCGTTCTCGACCAGCTGGCACATGGCGCGGGCGGTGCCACCGGTGGCGAG
>JALYGT010000102.1 GCA_030776965.1 Actinomycetota bacterium | reverse complement strand
CTTGTCGCGGTTTTCGAGCCACTCGCGGCTCGGCCCGAGCATGATGGCGTCCTCGTAGCCGAAGGTGTTCGTCACCTGGAAGCCTGTCGTATCCATGGTCTCCGACGGGTAGAACTCTTCATAGCCGAAACCATCCACGACAGCCCCGAAGTTGTCCATGCTGGAGGACGTCGACGCGAAGAAGACGGTACCGTAGCCCTGCGCTTTCAGAAGCTCGGCGAGGCACCGGGCAGGGATACCATCCGGCTCGAACTCCGGCCCCGGGTAGAGGGGCGGCTCGACGCCGCAGTTGACCTCTACGCTCGCCTTCGAGGAACGGGGCACGGTCGTGTACGCCCGCTCGACGAGGAGGCTGCTTTCGGCCAGCTCGTCCAAAAAGGGCGTGGTATCGAGGTCTTTGTTGTAGGGTGTCACAGACCGCGCGCGAGTGGACTCCAGGTGGATAAGGACGACGTTGCGCTTCTCGGTCCCGGGCGTCTCTACGAGGCTGGAACGCGCTGCCGGATGCTCACCGGTCTGGATGGCGGCGTAGGCTTCTTCCTCGAAGGTCGCATATTCGATCCCCGTCAGGACCATGTTGGTGACCGGGTCCCTCTCCAAGGTGGTGGCACCGGTCAGCACCGCGAGCGAGCCGAACCCAAGCGCCAAAATCCATGACCCAAGAGGGCTCAAGAAGGAAACCCTAGGCGTTTCGGCCGGAAACCGTCCCCGCCACCGCTTGACGGCACGTGTCAGGAGCCAGGGACCCAAGGTGGCATAGAAGAGGGCGCCGGCGAGGACGATCCAAGCAAACAGCGGGACGTCGGTGGTGAGGATCGGCTTTATCTCCTCGAACTTGGGGATCCACTCGGCGACGGTGCCATAGTCGAGCGTGGTGCCATTCTGCCGGAGGTACTCGTGGGCACACGTGGTCACTACCAGCACGAGCACCGTCACGACGTGAAAGAGGACGACCACGACCCGGCGCAAGAGCCCCCGGCGTGCCATGGCGAAGAACCCGATCCAGAGCAACGCATAAGCCAGGTTGAAGAACACGTCCGACTGCATCAGATCCAGGGTGCTAACGAGCCCACCGTCGGCGCCGGGTCGCAAAACCGCGCCGGCGGCCTTCAGCGCGAGGTTGTAGACGGCGAAGGGCACCAGGAGGCTAAGCAGGTAAACCCAATCCCTGCGGCTCAGAAGCACGCCCAAAAAGCCCAAAACCTTCAAATTCGTCACTCCCCGACGAAGAAACGCGGCGATTCTATAAGATTTCATTGGGTTTAACAGAGCTTGTCGTTAGGAAGGGTTGAGTAAGATGGTTGTGACGAACTCGCCGTTTTGCTCTCCGTGTGGCGAGCTCGAAAACCGCTGACACACCAAGGCCGGAGAAGAAGATAGTGGTTGGGAAACCTACAGTGTTTGGAGGAATCCCGCTGCGTAGAAGCCCAGGGCGCCGCAGGCGAGGCCGGCATGGCCCATCGTCCCGGCGCGTACGTAGGGCAGAACGGCATAGAGGACGAGCACAGGTAGGAGCGGCCAGCCGTAGGGCTCTCCTGAGACGAAACCGGCGAGCACGGCAACAGCGGTGGAGACGAAGACAGCGAAGAAAAGGGCGTGGTGGAGCCAACGGAACGGTTTCGTGTCTACGATGCGGACCTGGACCAGCAAACCCAACGCGAAGTTCAGGAGGAATAGGATCGCGGCTGCGTAGAAGATTAAGGTTGCCAAGTCTGTTCAGGTGGTTAGGTTTTCCGTCAGCATGAACAAAGTCGCCTTCTGCCCATTGGGCTCACAGGAGCACTACCGCTCACGAGCCGAGTACCGGTAGGGAACTCGTCCACCGGGTCGTGCCCTCTTCACGCCCGTATTATAGCCGTATGAGGATGGGGTCCGATGCCCGGTTCAGCCCGCTAGGCTTTCCTCCTCCACAAGCTGCTTTAGCTTCGTGAGATCCGCCTCGAGCTTCTTTCGGGCTTGTCTGGTGAGCGGGAGAGCGAGCACTCGGACGAGAAACGTCTCGTACTCCGACTCGACGACGCTGGTTAACAGCGTCCCTTAGCCTCTTGCAAGCGGTAAGTGCTCATCGTCTCGAAGTCCTTCGAGCTTACAGCAGCTCGTCGGCTTGTAATCGGGGATCTCCGTCTCCAACTTCATCCTCGCCCCGGCCCATCTCTATCACCTCGCGGGAGCGGGAGCCAACCTCGACCTCGCCGGCAGTCAAGGCCGTCGACCCGACGAGCCCGCTCATCTACCGTACGAGTCTCTCTCCCTCCACGAGACAGGAAACACCCGCGATGCAGGACGTTGGATCTCGATGGCATAGACGTTGCGATGCTCGAGTAAAACCTCCCCGTCGCTCGTTACGTTTTTATGTTCGACGGTTACTACCAACACGCGATTCCCAAGCACCAAAACGCTTCTTCCGAAGCCCTGGTGAGTATGGAGGCGCCTTCGGGCAAGTTGAAACGGGACGGTGGTGCTAAGATGCAGCCTTACTGGACGAGAGTTGAGGTCGCGTTAGTGGAGGGCGAGATGAAGAACGACCGCCCAGCTGCTTACATCACTGGGGTCGGGGTAGTCAGCCCCATCGGGGTTGGCCGGAAAGCGTTCTGGAGTTCGCTCCTGGCCAACGAGAGCGGGGTCGGTCCGATCACCCTCTTCGACCCCGACGGGTTCGAGGTCAAGATCGCCGCCGAGTGCACGGGCTTCGAGCCGAAGGACTTCATGGACCGCAAGGTCGCCCAAAGGACGGACCGTTTCGTGCAGATGGGCTTGGCCGCCTCGAAGCTCGCCCTGGAGGACGCGGGGGCTTGGGGGTTTCTCGAAAAGAACCCGGAGAGGGTGGGGTTGCTACTAGGCACCGGTATCGGCGGGGTAACGAGCATAGAGCGCACCCAGCAGGAGATGGACGACAAAGGCCCTAGCCGCGTGAACCCCTTCGCCGTGACCAAGATCATGCCCAACGCGGCCACCGCCCACGTGAACATCCAGCTCGGCATGCAGGGACCGTCGGCGACCCCCGCGCTGGCCTGCACTTCCGGCACGGACACTATGGGTCTGGGTTTCGACCTCATCCGTCGCGGGGACGCAGATATGGTCGTCTGCGGCGCTTCCGAGGCCGTGATCTCGCCGGTCATCGTCGCGGGCTTTATCGCGATGCGTGCCATGAGTCGCAGCAACGACGACCCCGAAGGAGCGTGTAGGCCCTACGACAAGGACCACGGGGGCTTCGTCATCGGTGAGGCCAGCGCCGTCCTCATCCTGGAGAGCGCGGACTCAGTCGAACGCCGCGGCGCCGAGCCCTACGCCCGGATCCTCGGCGCAGGCCGCTCCACCGACGCCTACAACCTGACCGACCCGGACCCCGAGGGTCGCGGCATCCTGCGCGCCATGCAGCTCGCCCTCAAAGACGCGGGAGTCGAAGGAGAGCGGGTCGGCTTCATAAGCCCCCACGGCACCGGTACCGCCGCGGGCGACGGTCCCGAGTCCCAGGCCATGCACGCCATCAACCCGGACGTAACGGTTTCGGCCACGAAGTCCACTTTAGGACACTCTATGGGCGCGACCGGGGCCGTAGAAACCGCCATCTGCGCCCTAGCGATAAAGGAGAAGAAGGTCCCTCCGATGCGGAACCTCGAAACCCTGGCCGAGGAGTGCGCCGAGCTAGACTACGTGGTGAACAAACCACGCGAGGCCCCGAACCTTGAGGTGGCGCTCTGCGCGAACCTCGGGGTCGGTGGCCACAACGCAGCGGTCGTACTGGAGCAGGCTTAGGGAGGACGAGATGAGACCCGTTTCCGTGAACGTTCTAAAAGAACGTTTGGAAGAACTCGAAGCCATAGTCGCGCCTTTCGGCAGCGCGTTGGTGGCGTTTTCGGGCGGGGTGGACTCCTCGCTGGCCCTGGCGGTCACAGCAAGGACACTGCCCAAGGAGAAGGTGCTCGCCGTTACCTCCAACAACGAGACCTACCTGCCCAGCGAGCTGGGTCAGGCAGAGGAGTTCGCCCGTTCTCTAGGGGTAGAGCACCTCGTGGTGAACACGCGGGAGTTGGACGACCCGAACTACGCGAAGAACCCGACCAACCGCTGCTACTTCTGCAAGAGCACGCTCTATTCGGACCTGGCCGAGATGGCCCGGGAGAAGGGCTTTGGGTGCGTAATAGACGGGGCGAACAAGGACGACGAAGGAGACCACAGGCCCGGCAGGAAGGCGGCGAAGGAGCTCGGGGTCGTCTCGCCGCTGGCCCTGGCGGGGATGGGCAAGGCCGAGGTGCGGGAGCTCGCAAAGTACCTTGAGCTTTCGACGTGGGACAAGCCGGCGCTCGCCTGCTTGTCGAGCCGGTTCCCCTATGGGCAGGAGATCACCCCAGAGAAGCTTGCCCAGGTGGCGAGGGCCGAAGAGTTTTTGCGCTCTCGGGGCTACGAGCAGGTGCGAGTGAGGCACCACGGCGAGATCGCCAGGCTAGAAGTCGGTTCTGAGGAACTGGAGCGCGCTTTCGCCGAGAGGGAGGGGATCTCCGCCGAGCTGAAGAGCGCGGGTTTCCTCTACGTGACGCTGGATCTCGACGGGTACAGGTCCGGCTCCTTGAACGCCGTCCTCAGGAAGCAGCCCGGCAAGAAGGCCAAGAAGAAGCTGCCCGTGGTCTGGTAGCCCTCGTGGAGGCCACGAACGAGCCCATACTCTGGGTCACGCTCTTGGTCATGCTCCTCGGCCTTTTGGGCAGCGTTCTGCCAGGTTTGCCGGGCGTTCCTCTGATCTTTGCCGCGGTCCTCGTCTACGCCTATGTGACGGGCTTCGAGGTCGTAGGCGCCCTCGTGCTGGTCCTTCTCGGGCTCTTCGCCCTCCTCGCCTTCGTTGCGGATCTGCTCTTCACGGCCTATGGTGCGCGACGGTTCGGGGCGAGCAACTGGGGCACGATCGGCGGTGCCATAGGAGGCCTTGTCGGCGCCTTGCTGGGTGCCCTGTTCTTCGGCATCGGAGCCCTTTTCGGCCTCCTCGTCGGCTCCGTCGCCGGCGTCTTCGTCGGTGAGTACCTCCGGCGACGCGAACGAACATCCTCCGCCGGGGAAGGCGCGAGGCCGCGGGTGAGAAGCGTCCGGTCCGGGCGCGGGGACTGGCAGCGAGTTTCGAGGGCCGCGGGCGGGGTCCTCATCGGCTACCTCTTCAGCACCGTGGCGCAGGGCATCCTAGGGCTACTAAGCGTGATCGTCTTCGTGGTAGCGCTGTTTAATTAGAGCGGTCGTCTTCTTGCTGACGGCTAAAAACTACTCTTCCTCGCCCTTCTCACGCAGGAAATGTTCGAGCTCCTTCGCGAGATCGTCCCCGGTGGGGAGGTTCCTTTCGCTCCCTTCGGCCTGCTCGTCGTAGCGCTCCTCGAGCATGCGGACGTAGGAGGCGAGATCCTGGTCCTGGGCGACGGCGGCCGAGACCTGCCGCTGGTAGTCCTCGGAGCTGCGCTCGAGGTGTGAGGTGTCGAAGCTGCCGCCGAGCAGGGTTTGGAGGTTTGTGAGCAACGCGAGGGCGGCGGGGGCCGAAGGCACCGAAGGCAGGTAGTGGGGCACCGAGGCCCAGAAGCTCACCGCCGGGAGGCCCTCGTTCGCACAGTAGCGGTGCAGTACGCCGGTGATGCCTGTCGGGCCCTCGTAGCGAGAGGCCGAAAGCCCTAGGTTCTCGACGAGAGAGGGGTCCTGGGCGTTCGCCGCGACCGAGACCGGCCTTGAATGCGGCACGTCTGCCAGCAGGGCGCCGAGCGTGATCACGAGCCTCACGTCGAGCTCGCGGGCGAGCTCCACGACTCCTTGCGAGAACGCCCGCCACCGGAAGTTTGGCTCGGGGCCCGAGAGCAAGACCGCGCCCCGCCCTCCTAAAGCCTCGACCCTCGCCCCCGTGGCCGAGAGTGGGTTCTCGGGCCACTCGACCGTGCGGGTAACGCCTTCCACCAGCCTGATCTGGGGCCGCGTGGACTGGTAGTCGAAGAACTCCTCACCGTCAAAGCTACCGAACCGCTTCGCCTCGCTCGCCTCCCCGATGGTGCTCACCGCGAAGCTCGCCGCCTCCGCCGCGTCGTTCCAGCCCGTGAACCCGGCTATGAACACCGGACGCTCGAGCTCCGGCCGCCACTCCAGGTTTATGAATTCAATCATACTGCAAGCTTAACACGCGCGCCGTTTCGCGGAGCCACCGTTTGTCCGGGGCGCAGTGGCAGAGGTTGGCGTTCTCAAATCCTCGTAGATCCCACACGCAGCGAGAACTTGCAAATGTATACGGACATGTCGGCAGAGCGTTTAGTCAGCTAGCAGAAGGGTGTCGAAATCTCGGCCGATGCCCTTACACGATCGGGAACCGCGAACCCTTGCGCTTCGTAAGATGATCTAGGGCCGGGACGCGATAGATCCAATCTTTCCCCTTCGGAGCTGTTACGAGAAGCTTCGCCGTAGCTCCAAGGCTTCCTTGAGCCGCTGAAGGTACTCCTTCTCGGGGATCTCCGTAGCGCCGAGCCTCGCTAGGTGATCGTTCTGGATCTGGCAGTCGAGTAAGACGTACCCTCGCTCTTTGAGGCGTTCTACCAGGTACACGAGACAGACCTTCGAGGCGTCTCGCATCCGGGCGAACATGGACTCACCCATGAACGCGCCACCCAAAGTAACACCGTAGAGCCCACCCGCGAGCTCGTCGTCCTTGTATGCCTCGACGCTGTGTGCCTTGCCTTCCTCGTGGAGCGCGACGAACCCTCTTATGATCTCCTCGTTGATCCAAGTCTCCGGGCGCCGGGCGCACCCCCGTATGACACCCTCGAAGTCGCGGTCTACCCAGACGTTGTAGACGCCCTTGCGGACGACGCGCGCGAGCGATTTGGAGACGTGCAGCGCGTCTAGCTCCAGCACGGACCGGGGGTCAGAGCGGTAGAACTCGATCCTCCCCCACCGGTCGGCCATCGGGAAGGCGCCGGCACGATAGCAGGCTTCGAGGATCTCCGAGCTCAACCTCACGCGGGTATGATAAAGCCGTCAGAGATCAACTATCAGCTTTTCGCCGTCACCCGCCTACAAATGAGAGTGCCATGCAACGCTTCGACCTCAAGAGTTTGCACTCCGCGGCTACCGCCCGTACTTACCCCATCGGAGCAGAGGAGCTTCGTGACGCCATCGAGAGGGTCGTCGGGGAGTTACCTGGGTGGTCGCTCGCGGGTCTGTCCGAGGGGGAGATCCGGACGGTCCGCAGAACCCGGCTCTTCGGCTTCGAGGACGACGTGTCGATCCGGATCTGGGAGATGAGGGATAGCGGGATCTCTCGGAACACCCGGGCCGACTGCAGGAGCGCCTCCCGCGTCGGGTTGTGGGACCTTGGCCAGAACGGGCGAAACCTCAGGGAGTTGGGTCTCCGCGTTCGACCGGAAGCTGATAGCCGACCAATAAGAGCTACGGCACCTGGATCTCTCACCGAGGACGCCGGACTGCGACAGCGACAACCACGCCGGCGATTATGAGGCTGAAGTGGACGAGCAGCAGCGTCGTGCATGCGGGGCGTGCTCGCCGAGGTAGGCGTGAGACGAAGCAGGCGGACGCCGTGCCGACGGTGGCGGCGACGAGAAAGCGCCAGAAGCCCGTCCTCGTGAGCCCAGACGTAAGAGATGGCGTCGAAGGAGACCACGGGCATGAGGCGCGGTCAGCACCGCGTACGCCCCGTACCGGGAGAACCAACTGTCGGCGCCGCCGAGGCCCTGCTTACCGACCACCATCTCGACCGGCACTGGGCCTAGAGCGTGCGCGGTCCCGAACGAGACAGCCGCCGCTAAAGCGCCCCTCACGAGGCTCAACAATCCACCCTAGAATGCGCCGAAGGCAAGCCGTTGGCGAAGTCCAGTATGAAGGTAGGAACGCCAGAATAGCCTGCAAGGCCATAAGCGCCGCGGAGATCAACGGCGTCCACGCGCCGTAGGAGAGGATGTATTCCCGGACGACGTCGATGTCTCCGCTCGTGAGCACCCTGATCGCCCGGTTCGTCTCGCCCCGAGAAGCATCCGAAAGCAGATACGCGGCCACGAACACCGCAAGGAACAGGGCGGTAAGCGCGGGCCTGACTCAATTCGGGGCGCTTACTCGGGCAACTCTCAACCATGGCCGACGAAGCCTCCTACCATACTAGACAGGAGGCCGGGACCGTCGCGCCTCGGTGCGAAGGAAAGCAGGGCTGGACTTATATTGGAGGGGAGAATCGTTGCCAGCCCGGTCTACCTCGGTAGACACGGAAAAGGCCGGGTCGGTTACACTCCGGTCCCGTGCACCGCCCTCCGCAAGTTCGAACGGCGCGAAATGTGAAGCGCCGCGTTATGATTTCGTCGCAAAGCAAACCCGTATTAAGAGCGTGTTCTCAAAACCGCTTGGCTAGGAGCTGGTATCGTAACGGGGAACCGTGGTTGGCCTATCCGGAAGCCAAGTTGCCCAATCGGTAACCGCAACCTGAGGGGTGGCCGAAAGGTTTTGAAACGCGCTCTAAGGCAAGGTTACGAAGTTGAGGATAAGCTGGCTTGAGATATTGGGGCTCCTGGTCGGGCTGGCCGTGTGCTACGTCGCGTTCTACTATGCCCTGGCTTACGCGCCCCAGATCCGCGAAGCGGCGGAACAGACCCGAGATGAGGGCTCGCAGCGAGGCGACACGGAGCAGCGAACAGACCCGGTGACTTCGAACGGCACCACGAAAAAGGTGACCGTCCGGGTGACGGGCGCGAGCGGCGAGCAGTTCGGCGCCAACTTCGGCAACCTCCGCTCGAGCCGCTCGGTCGAAGGGGTCGTCCCCGCCAACTACGAGGTGGAGGTCCACACTGACCCCAGCTCCGGGGACTACGTCTCCGCCACGGCGTGGAAGACCACCGACGACCGCAAAGAACTGAAGGTGCAGATCCTGGACGGCGGCAGAGTGCTCAAGGAAAGCAGCACCACCAAGGACTACGGGGCCACAGGCGTCAGGTGGAGCCCCAGCGAACAGCCGCCAGGCGGCGAGACGACCGCGCCAGCATCGTAGGAGAAGGCCATGGGAGAGCAATGGACGCAACCTTAGGGGACGCGCTCCGGCCCCACCCGTTCCCCTACCCAGCGCCGGGTACTCTGCTCACAGAATCCTTGACGTTCGGACGTAGAACAAAGCGCCGTTGCCCACGATGCCAACCGTTAGGGGAACGACAGAGCTCCTCGCCACCAGCACATCGGCCGTCAATCCCTACCCCCTGCTTATACTCTGCCCCGGCTAACAGAAGACTAAACCTCGACTAGACGTTCATATGACCTTTTCTTAAAACTTAGGGTCAAGCACAACCGATGTTAACTTAAGGTTACTTCACGTTGTACATGACGCTTAGACGTGCGTGAATCTGGGCCTAACCGGCTTTGCGCAGAAAGGCCTGCAGATACCAGAGATTGGGTTATTAGTATAAGGAAGACGCTACAAATAGTGCTTGAACAGACTTTTTGTGCAAGACCGGACCTGATCACTATAGGCTATCCAGAGAGGTAGTAGCGCGGAAAGAGTGGTGAAAAAGAAAACAGCGCAGAGGCAGCGCTGGGGGCTTTTAGGTAGTCACGGTGCGGGACCGTAGGCAGGAGGGGACGATGTTCGTTAGGAAGAAGGTGTTAGAGGAAAGAATCGGCGCGGCGATAAGGGCGGAGTTTGCGGGTTCGATCGCGGAACTGGAGAGGAACCTCCAAGAGTTCCGCCGTCGGTCGAAGCTCAAGGAGACAGCCCGAGATACGCTGGAGAGGGCAGAGGCCGAGGCGAGGAGAGTGCATGACGACAGGATCGTGCTCAAGAAACGATTCTGGAAAGCCTATTACGGGAAGGATGAGGACGCCCTCTCCGAGATCGGTCGCACGCTCGGTTCCCTCGAGCGTGCCGTGAAGAAGGCGGAGAAGGCTCTCGGGAAAGCTCGCGTAGACTTCGAGAAGGTCGACTTCGACGAGGTTGCGGAGGGGGCCGCCCTGAGAGAAAAGGCGGAAGCGGCGCGAGAAAAGGCAGACCTCCGGATCGGCGTTATCGAGGAGACTCTCGAGCACGCTCTCGCCGAGACGTGGCGCGAGGTCAAGGAGGCCAGCGAGGCTCTACGCGACGAGTGCGAAGAGCCTCGCTTCGTCACCTCCGAAGAGGAGACCGCCCGCGAAGGATCCGCCCAGCCCCAACAAGAAAGCTACGGGCAATGTGCCCCGTGACTAGCCCGGGGAAGCTCAGAGGTTACCTCGGCGGCTGCTCGCTCGGGCTGGGCGGGGGTTCTTGCGTCCTCGGGGCATCGGGCGGGACTGCCCTCCTTGGGGTCCCTACCGGTGGCGCCGTGTCTTCGCCTTGTGCCGGGGCGTCGGGCGGGACTCTCTCCCTCCGGCACCCGATCCCGACTACGCCCGCGAAGATGATATTAGATGCAGCGGTGACGATCTGAGCTGTGGTCGCGACGTCCACGATTCCTCCTTGTAAATTCAGCGATCGACGACGGGCAGAACGCTATAATTCACTGCTCGCCCTC
>JALYGT010000101.1 GCA_030776965.1 Actinomycetota bacterium | reverse complement strand
CCCTCCCCAAGCTCGACGTAGGCGGAGATCTCGGCTTCAGTAAGCTCCCGGAAGTTCACCCGCGTCATCGTGCTTTGCACGATGACGTCCTCCCCGCGCGCCACCGCCACGCCGGAGTAGACCTCGTGGGCGCGGCCTTCGAGGACGCCGAGCATCCGGCGCACGTCGTCCCCGCTACCGGACTGTCCCAGAGTCTCACGCTCCTCCGGCAGATGGACGACCGTATCGGCGGCGAGTACGATCTCGCTCGGGATCTTAAGGGCGACGGAGAGGGCCTTGCCGCGGGCGTTCACTTCGACGGTCTTTGTAGGATCGTCGAGAAATACCTCGGGGAAGCCGCTTTTCTGGGCCTCGAAGTCGTAGCCGACCATCCGTAAGAGGTCGACGCGCCGTGGGGACTCGGAGGCGAGGACGAACCGCACGAACCCTCTAACCGCCGAAGAAGAGCTTCAGTTCCCTCTCGGCGCTCTCGGGGGAGTCGGAGCCGTGGACGAGGTTGTCCGGGAGGCTTAGGGCCAAGTCTCCCCGGATGGTGCCAGGGGCGGCCTCGGCGGGGTTGGTCGCGCCCATGAGGCGACGTGTGACCTGTATCGCGCCCTCGCCCTCGACCCTCATCACGACGACTGGCGTCGTGGTGATGAACTCGACCAGCTCCTCGAAAAAAGGTTTCTCGCGGTGCTCGGCGTAGTGCTCCTCGGCCAACTCGCGGCTCACGTCCATGAGCTGCATAGAGCGGATGTCGAGGCCCTTGGCCTCGATGCGGCGTATGATCTCCCCGACCAAGCGTCTCCTGACGCCGTCGCCCTTTACGAGTACGAGCGTCTGTTCCATCTCCTTATCCTCCTACCAGTTGATGTTCTTTTTGCTCTGCATCGTCGCGCAGTACGGGCAGGTATCCCAGTCCAGGCGCAAGAGCCTCCGGCAGTTCTCGCAGGGCTTTTTGAGGTCCCAACCGCACTCCGGGCATAAGAGGTACTCCTTCTCTACGACCGAGCGGCAGTTGGGGCACAGGTCACTCCGCCTGAACTCCCTTTCCAGCACAGCGAGATCCAGCTCGCGCTCCCGGGAGTCGAGCAAGTACTCCGGCGGACGGACTATGACGTAGATCAAGGCCCCGATGAACGGGAAGATGAGGGCCACGCTCGCCCAGAAGAACCGCGGCGTTCCCCGCCTATCGGCATCGATGAAGGTCCAGTACACGATCGAGAGCCACAGCACCACAAAGAACACGACCACGAGGTAGAACCCGATCCTCAACAAGGGGCTGTTGAGGAGATCGCTCACCACCTGGAAGGGGTTCGAATCCGTCTGCGCGGAAAAGGTTAAAGCTATCCCGCTCACGTTATGTACCTCAAGACGACGAAGTAGCCGAGGACGAAGAACACACCCGCGATCGCGACGAGCAACCCCACGAGCTTCCAGGTGCGGCTACCACCCACGTAACCACCCCAAGGCCCCCGCCCCCATGTACAGAGACCCCGTGACCAGTACCACCCCGCCCGTTTTCTCCATCTCCCCTACGACCGCGCGCAAAGCGCGACCGGCGTCGCTCGTCACCAGGGCCCTCCTCCCTTTGGCGTCTTTCGGACCGTACTCCTCTTCTACCTGCCCCGGGTCCAGGACGCGCTCATCTGTGATCTCGGGACGGGTGAGCACGAGGACGTGGGCCACTCTCTCAAGGTCGTTAAGCATACTTCCGACGTCTTTCTCCTTCAAGGCGCCGAACACCACCCCCAAAGGACGGTCCCCATACCTCACTCGGATCGCCTCGAGCGCGGCCCTGAGCCCCTCCGGGTTGTGACTACCATCCACCACGACGGGCGCCCCGCGAACCTCGTGCACCTCGAACCGGGCCGGCGGCCGCGCCGCCCGAGCAAGCTTTAGCGCCGCCTCCCGCTCGTCCCGCCGCAAAGGACGCCCGAGCAGAACCTCCGCCACCCGCACCCCGAGGCGCTCGTTGCGCGCCAGGTAAGGGATCTCTCCCGCCCCAGCGTACGGCTCTCCCGAAGCTTCGTGCTCTACGAGGCGGGCGCCTACTCGTGTAGCGGCGGCGCGGGCGACCCCGACCATCCGGGGATCGTCTGTGCCGAGGACGAGGGTCGCGCCGGATTTTAAAGAGGCCAGCTTCTCCTCCGTTATCTCCTCCACCGTGTCGCCAAGGTACTCTGTGTGGTCGAGGCCAACGTTGGTAAGCACGACCGTTTCGGGCTCCGCGGCGGAGGTCGCGTCGTGGCGTGCACCGAGCCCCGCCTCTAGGACGGCCCACTCTAACCCCGCATCGCGAAACATTTTTAGGGCACCTGCTGTGAGGAGTTCGAACTGGGTCGCGGGGACCTCGTTACCGTCGGCGGCCTCTATCGCCTCTCTCATCGCGGCGGCGAATTCCTTCTCAGAAACGTAGCTACCGCGCAGTATCACCCGCTCGGTGTAGGAGAGGACGTGCGGCGAGAGGTACGCCCCCGTAGTCTTGCCCGCGGCTTCCAAGGCGGTCGCGAGTGCGATTGCTGTCGTGCCCTTACCGTTCGTGCCGACGACCTGGACTACGCGCAAGGAGCGCCGGGGATCGCCGAGGAGATGGAAGAGGGCTTCGATGCGCTCGAAGCCCAGAGCGACTCGACGGCGGAGATCCAACGCCCCGCAGACGGCTTCGTAAGACACAGCGCTCACGGAGGCGCCTTGACTACAGGTACTCTTCGAGGCGCGCTTCTAGCGTCTTGAGGAGGGCGGCGTTGCGGTCGAGCTTCTCCCGTTCGGCCGCGACGACCGGAGCGGGCGCCCGTTCGACGAACTTCTCGTTCGAGAGCTTGCCCTCGGCGCGTTTGACCTCGCCCTCGACACGCGAGATCTCCTTGCGCAAGCGTTCGATTTCCCCGCGTCTCAATTCCTCCGATAGGGCAACCTCGACCACCACATCCCCCGCTGGCAGCGCCGCTGTGAACGACCCGTCCAGGAGATTCTCCACGGGCTGCACCCCGGCCAGGGCCGAGAACACCTCGAGGTCTACCCCATGGGGCGCCCTCCCTTCAAGCTCTCCCTCGACCTTGGAGTCCGCTCGGAAAGAGCGGACCGCCGAGATCGCGAGCTGCGTCCGCTCCAGCACCCGGCGCGCCTCGGCGTCCTCCAGAGCAGGATCGAACCGCGGGAACTCCTGCCTCACAAGCAGTTCCTCCCCGCCCAAGACGCGGTTCATCTCCTCCGTCGCGAACGGCATGACCGGGTGCAGCAGGCGCAAGGTGCCGTCGAAGACCTCTCGCAGGATGCGTGGGGTCTCCTTCGAGGGCGCGACCTTGGAGATCTCCACGTACCAATCTGCAAGGTCGTGCCAGGCGAAGTCGTAGACGAAGCGCATCGCCTCCGAGAACTCGCACTCCTCGAGGAGACGGTCGTACTCCTTTGCGGTCTCGTTGAAGGAAGAGATGATCCAACGGTCCGAAGGCGATGCCTCTTCGGGGCCTTCGACCCCCGCCGGGTAGCTGAAGACGAAGCGCGCCATGTTCCAGAGCTTGGTGACGAAGCCGCGGCCCAAAGCCGCCCGTTCGTAGGAGTAGGAGAAATCCTGGGTCGAGGACTGGTACAGGAGGCCGAAGCGGACGGCGTCGGTGCCGTACTCGTCGAGGAGGTCGAGCGGGTCTATTGTGTTGCCCTTGGACTTGCTCATCTTCTTCCCGTCTTCGGCGAGCACGATCGAGTGGACGTTTACCTTCCTGAAGGGGACTTCGCCCTTAAAGCGCAGCCCCGTCATGATCATGCGCGCCACCCACAGGTACATGATCTCGCGCGCCGTCGAGAGGAGGCTCGTCGGGTAGAAGTACTCGAGGTCCTCCGTTTCTTCCGGCCATCCTAAAGTAGCGAAAGGCCACAAGGCCGACGAAAACCATGTATCGAGCACGTCCGGGTCCTGCTCAAACCCTTCACCCGGCGACTCCTTGGCAGCGACGGTCTCCCCGTCCGGTCCGTACCACACCGGGATACGCTGCCCCCACCAAAGCTGCCGGCTCACGTTCCAGTCCTGCAGATTCTCGAGCCACCGGATCGTCTCTCGCCGCCAAGAGTCAGGGTAGACTGTGATCTCCCCGCTTCTCAAAGCCTCTAGCGCGGGCTCGGCGAGCTCCCGCATCGAGACCCACCACTGCTCGGAGAGCCACGGCTCTATAACAGCCCCGCACCGGTCGCAGTGTCCGAGCCGGTGCCTGTACTCTTTGACCTCCCCGAGTAACCCCTCTTCGGCAAGACGCCTCACGAGGGCCCTCCTCGCCTCCTCACGTGTCATCCCCGCGAACTCCGCGCCTTTGTCGTTGATCGTGCCGTCTGGCTTTAGGACGTTCACCGCTTCGAGGTCGTGCCGTTCCCCGATCTCGAAGTCGTTCGGGTCGTGGGCCGGCGTGACCTTGAGGATGCCGGTCCCAAACTCGGGGTCCACGTAAGGATCTGCTAGAACCTCCACCTCACGCTCCACGAACGGCACCGTGACGCGCCGCCCGACGAGGTACTTATAACGCTCGTCGTCCGGGTTCACGACGAGCGCCACGTCGCCCAGGACCGTCTCGGGGCGGGTGGTGAAGACCTGGGCGTAATCGTTACCGTCGGGACCAGGGCCATTGCCGTCGGCGAACGGGTAGCGGACGCCATAGAGCCTGCCGTCGACCTCCTCGTAGCTCACCTCCAGGTCGCTTATAGCGGAGCGGTCACGGGGGCACCAGTTGGTTATGCGGTTGCCGCGGTAGATCAAACCCGCGGTATATAGCTCTATGAACGCCGTCAGCACCGAGTCCACGTACAGCTCGTCCATCGTGTACCGCAAGCGGCGCCAATCAACCGACGCGCCGAGCCTCTTGAGCTGCCCGAGAATCAGCGAGCGCGACTCGAGGGCAAACTCGCGGCACCTCTCCACGAATTCCACGCGGCCCAGGTCGAAGCGGGTCTTGCCTTCTTCTTTGAGCAGCCTGCGCTCGACGACGTTCTGCAGCGCAATCGAGGCGTGGTCCACGCCCGGTAGCCAGAGCGCTTCGTAGCCCTTCATCCGTGCCCGCCGGGTGAGAGTGTCCTGAATGGTGCCGTTGAGGGCATGCCCCATGTGCAGAGCGCCCGTCACGTTCGGTGGGGGCAGTACGATGCAGTACGGTTCCTTCTCGGGGTTTGGGTCGGCCTCGAAGGCGCCCGAGCGCTCCCACTCCTCGTAGATACCGTCCTCGACGGCGTGAGGGTCGTAGGTTTTGGGGATCTCGGCCTGGCTCAAGGACGGCCTTCTTTAGGCGGTCTCTTCTTCGTCGTAGGCGTACTTCGACCGCCCCGAGTCGGTGACGAGGGTGGGCTGCACGCCTTCGCGCACCGTGTCGGCGTCCACGACGCACTTCGCCACATCCGACCGGCTCGGCAGCTCATACATCGTCGGCAAGAGAGCTGTCTCAAGGATGCTACGGAGGCCTCTGGCGCCGGTCCCCCGCTCCAGGGCGAGCTCCGCGATCATCTGGAGCGCCTCGTCGGTGAAGGCGAGGTCCACCTTATCGTAGCGGAAGAACTGTCGGTACTGCCTCACGAGGGCGTTCTTCGGCTCGGTGAGGATGCGCACCAAGTCCTCCTCGCTGAGGCTCCTTAAAGTCGAGATCACCGGCAACCGTCCCACGAATTCGGGGATGAGGCCGTACTTGAGGAGATCTTCGGGTTGAGCGTGCTGGAGGATCTCGTCCGGCTCCTCCTCTAGTCGCGAGTCCACGTCGCCGGAAAAGCCGATGCTCCTCTTGCCGATGCGGTGCCGGATCACCTCTTCGAGGCCCCCGAACGCCCCGCCACAGATGAAGAGTACGTTCTTCGTGTTTATCTGGAGGAAATCCTGGTGCGGGTGCTTGCGCCCCCCTTGGGGCGGCACCGAGGCGACCGTGCCTTCGAGAATCTTGAGCAAGGCTTGCTGGACGCCCTCGCCAGAGACGTCGCGGGTTATAGAGGGGTTGTCGGCCTTGCGTGCGATCTTGTCGATCTCGTCTATGTAGATGATCCCCGTCTCCGCCTTCTTCACGTCGAAGTCGGCGGCCTGGATGAGCTTGAGCAGTATGTTCTCGACGTCCTCGCCAACGTAGCCAGCCTCGGTAAGCGCGGTGGCATCCGCTATGGCGAAGGGGACGTTGAGGATCTTAGCCAGGGTTTGCGCGAGCAGCGTCTTACCCGAGCCGGTCGGCCCTACGAGCAGGATATTGGACTTCTGCAGCTCGGTGCCGTCCGAGGAGTCGGGGCCCATGGATATACGCTTGTAGTGGTTGTAGACGGCGACCGCGAGGACCTTCTTGGCCTCGTCCTGGCCGATGACATACTCGTTTAGGATGCGGTTGATCTCGCGGGGCTTGGGGAGGTCGTCTTCTTTCAGGACCTCGGGACCGGAGAACTCTTCATCGATGATTTCGTTACAGAGCTCGATGCACTCGTCGCAGATGTAGACGCCCGGGCCGGCTATGAGCTTTCTGACCTGGCGCTGGCTCTTACCACAGAAAGAGCACTGCAGCTGATCCGACGGGTCCCTCATCCCTTTACGGCCTCCCCTTCGCTCCCGATTCCCTTAGTGCGAGCGGACGATGTTGTCGATCACGCCATACTCGATGGCCTCGTCGGGCCCCATGATGTAGTCACGGTCGGTGTCTCGCTCTATCTTCTCGTAGGGCTGGCCCGTGTTTTCCGCCAGGATCTCGTTAAGGCGACGCTTGGTCCTTATGAGCTCCTCGGCGTGTATCTGCACGTCCGACGCCTGCCCCGCAAGTCCCCCGACGCTCGGCTGGTGCAACAGCACCCGCGTGTTTGGCAAAGCGTTCCTCTTGCCCTTCGTTCCAGCCGCTAAGAGGAAGGCACCCATCGAGGCTGCCATGCCCAAGGCCGTAGTGACGATGTCCGGCTTGACGAACTGTATGGTGTCGTAGATAGCGAGACCCGCCGAGACGCTCCCGCCAGGGGAGTTTATGTACAAGTTGATGTCCTGCTCAGGGTCCTCGCTTTCGAGGTGCAAAAGCTGCGCCATTATCGCGTTCGCCACCTGGTCGTCCACCGGGGTCCCCAGGAAGATGATACGATCCTTGAGGAGCCGCGAGTATATGTCCATCGCCCGCTCGCCGCGCGGGCTCTGCTCTATGACGTAGGGGATGACGTTGTTGATGTCGTAGCTCACTTCCTAAAGTTCCTTTCCTTCTCTGGTTGTCTCCGCCGGACCCTCGCCGGCCTGGATCGACGCCTCGACCCTCGCCTCGCCCGTCTCGGGCTCGGTTTCTTCGGCCCCTGGCACGTCCTCTCCCCCGTTCCCTTCGGCCCTCGGCACGTCCATCACCTCGATGTCGCCGGTCTCCGGTGCCCCGGCGCCTTCGTCTACCACTTCCTCGGCCTCCCCGCCTTCAGCATCTTCCTTCGGCATCGGGACGGGGACGGCGCTCTCGACTAGGAAGTCGAGCGCCTGCCCCCGGGCGATCTCCTCCTGCAGGAGTTGGTAGGTCCCATTCCTGCGCATGTTCTCGGCTATCTCCTCAGGGCTGCGGTCTGAGCCCTCGGCGAAGTGTTCGATCTGGTGCATCACCTCGTGATCGTCTGCCTCTATGCCCTCGGCGGTCGCGACCGCGTCCAAGACTAGCTCCTTCTTGACCGTGTCCTCGGCGTCGGGGCGCACGCGCTCCTCAACCTCCGCGTGGCTCGAACCGGTGAGTTGGTAGTACTGCTCGGGCTCCATGCCCTGGGCCCGGATGCTCCGCTCGAAGCTCTCGACCATCTCGTGAGCCTTCTCGTGGACCATGGCCTCGGGGACCTCGACTTCGGCCTCCTTGGCGACCGTGTCGAGCACCCGTCCCCGGAACTCACCCTCGACCCTCTGCTCCGCCTCCTCCTCAAGCTGCACGCGCATAGCGCCCCTAAACTCCTCGAGGGTCTCGAACTCGCTCGCCTCCTTGGCGAACTCGTCGTCCAGGGGAGGTAACTCCCTCTCCTTGATCTCCTTCACGTGCACGTTGAAGAGGACCGACTGTCCCCTCAAGGACTCCTCCCGGTAATCCGCCGGGAACGTCACCCCGAACCGCTTGCGCTCGTCCGCGCTCATCCCGACGAGGTTGTTCTCGAAGTCCTCCAAGAGCTCGCCACGCCCGACCTCGAGCATGTAATCCTCGGCCTCGCCGCCCTCTAGAGGTCCCCCCGACATGCTCTCGCCCTTGAAGTCCATGACGACGAAGTCGCCCTCTTTGACGGGCCGATCCTCTACCGCCGCGAGCGTGGCGAACTGCCCCCGGAACTCCTCCAGCTGAGCATCCACCTGCTCCTCCGCGACCTCGACCTCCCTTTTGAGGACCTCGAGGCCCTTGTACTCTCCGAGCTTCGCTTCGGGCCTGACCTCGACCGTCGCGGAGAACTTGAAGCCCTCTTGCTCGTCCAGAGGATCGTCGAAGTGGATCTCCGGCCGGTCTACCGGCCTCAGGTTCTGCTCGACGACCGCCGCCGAGTACCAGTTCGGCAGGCTGTCCTGCAGCGCCTCCATGTAGATATAGTCACGCCCCACCCGGTTCTCGATCACGCGCCGCGGCGCCTTGCCGGGTCTGAAGCCCGGCACCCGGACCTGCTGCCTGAGCTCGCGGACCTTCGCCTCGACGCCTTTCTTGACCTCCTCAGGAGGTACCTCGACGTCGATGCGAACCTTGTTGTCCTCGAGTTTCGTAACGTTCGCCGTCATACGCTCCAACTCTCCGTAGGCCTCACCTCTGCACGAGCCGCTGTGCGAGAGGCGGGACTTGAACCCGCACGCCCGAAGGCACTAGATCCTAAATCTAGCGTGTCTACCATTCCACCACTCTCGCTCATCGAAAACCTGACCGGGATTATAACAGCCGCATAACTGCCGCCCCCTCCCGTGCGCTAAGGGCGCAAGGAGTCCAGAAGCGAGGGTAAAAGGGCACGCCCGCAAGACAGGGTCACTGACGGGTCTCGAACCCGCAACCTTGGAGACCACAATCCCAATCTGCAAATTCTAGCCTGTCCTATCCCGTTAGAGAATTCTGCCTACTTAAGCCGAAAACGCGGCTTTACCCTGTACGTGTTTCCAATTCTGTTCGGCTCTGTTCTATCGCTACTGCTGCCATACCAGGAGCACTCCCGCAATGACGAGCTTGGCGGTCTGGTCAGATATATCAGTTCGCTTCTTCACGAGTTGGTCTCTGTCGAGACACCCTGCTCAGCTGGAAGAGTTTTCTAGCTGGTCTAGTCACTGCCAAGACCAAACGCGCTGGGCAACCTCCTGAGTAACTCCGCGCTGCTTTCAGACGAAAGGGCACCTACGAACCGCTTTAGTTCTTCCACTGCGTCTAACGCTGACTCCCTCTCGGGGAAGTCTACGTTTTGGAGGTCCCTAACAGCCTCCGCGATGGCTTCCAGCTTTTCTAACAGGGCCTCGTTCGGATCGGAAAGTGCCTTGATCGCAGCATGGCCCTTCTCGGTGAAGCTAACCATGACCTCGCCAGCGTCAACATACGGCCCGCCAGGACCATAATCTAGATAGACATATCCGTCGGCTTCCAACTCCTTCAACAGACCGATCGCCTCCGCAGCATCGAGGCCCACCTCCCGCGCGACGTCTACCTTCGCACCGAACACCATTAGTCGCGGTGGCTCATCGTAGTGAGGAAGGGCGTCGTAGGACTCCAAGGAGTCATCGCTGGGAGGGGGATTGTAGAACTCCAACACCAACCCAAGGTCTCCGCGCTTCCGGGCTTCAGCGAGTAACCGACGCAGGAGTTTGAGCATCCGGAGCATTTTGGTGAGTCGCGCGTATTCCAATTCGTCCCGCTTTCTGGCGCTTACTTTTGGGAGTATATTCCCTCTCACCCTCGCAGGACTGGTCCCTCCTCGACCAGGGCCTGGCTTCTTAATACATTCCTAACCGTTTCCTTACAGATGCTTAGTAATGGATGGGTACGCTGGCGGTTAGCGGGGCTGGAGAACACCCTTCACCTATCTTTTCCCGTGAACGTTCCCCGGCCCCGTTTTTCGTGTGCGCAGCCGCGCGGATGGCCCCTAACGGGTACCCCGGTTACTCTTAGGGAATTACGGAGCATCACCTGCCATCGGCTTCGGGGCCGGAGATCCGCTTACACATGCATTCATCAACTTCTTACTTTCTCCGGCCCCTTTTCGTGCTCTCCCCCGGTCCTATCGCCTAAGCATCCCCCTAGCGGACCGGGGCGCAGCGGTTTCTCTTTGCATCGGACGTGTCTGATGGCTGTGCTACATGGCTGCGGGGCCGGAACCCTCCCACGCGGAGCGCGTGTGTCCATTGGGTATAGGGCCTTTAGGAGCAGGCCCGGGGCAACTGTCTTGTCGGGAAACTCGCTAGGGCTGTGCAGGGAACAACAAAGCCCCCGGCTTGGTGGTTACCGAAGGCTTCTACAGATATTCAGTTGTCCCTACCTCACCCGACGCTTCCAATCACCACCTGAACCTCCTTTAGTTAGGGGTCCATCCCACCTGCTCTGAGGCTAAAACACCCCGCCTAAAATTGTCTAAAGTGCGGGTTATATGAAGCTAGCACCTTATTAAGCTTCGCTAAGACTGGGGGCGGATTCGCCTCTATTCACCCAGTTGCCGACAGAGACTGTCTGAAAACTCTCCACAGTGGTGTCAACCGAGTATCCGTGTACGCACACCGGCTATAAAATAGGGTAAGAAAAACCCCGTTTGTGATCTCAAGGGAGCCCCGGTTTGGGACCCATCGAGACTTTTGACAGTCTCTCGGCAGCTCGGTGAATAGGAGACTGCGCACAGAAGGGCCGGGCCCTCTAAGCGTCCCGGCCCTTCCTAGCGACTGGCGAAGCGTTCCTACTGAGTCGGCGGCCCGAGGATCTCGCTTCCATATCGGGCGGCGATGGCCATAATCCGCTTCATCTCGGCTTCGTCGGGCGGCTCCTCCGGCTGAGGCGGAATAGTCAGCGACCTTGCTGGCTCTCCCATTTCCCTGATTAAGCCCTCCATGCCCGCGGGCGAGAGGATGAACAACAGCCTCGCCGGACCCGACTCAACAGTGAAGGCGTGAGGGACGTCTTTGGGGCCGAAGAGAAACGATCCGGGCCGCGCCTTTTTCGTCTGATCTCCTATGTAGAAGGTCATCTCGCCTTCAAGAACGTAGAAGCCTTCGTCCTCAAAGTGATGGACGTGCAGCAAACCCTCTTCCTTAGTGAACTCCGGAACAAGTATTTCTACCAGGGAGTAGCGTCCGCCGGTCTGCTCCCCCGTGGCCTTGATGGTGGCTAGCCCGTCGAACCACCACCACGCCTCGCCTTCGCCCGGCTCGTGTGCAAAGGTGCGGCTTGCAGCATCTTCCTCTGCTCCGTTGAGCAGGGCCTCCTTCTGCGCTTGGTCTTCTCTCGACGACATCGTGTCTTTCTCCTTTCTCTTGGAGGTCATCAATCACTTTACAATAGTGTAAAGTGATTGGTAGAATCATGATCTGTATGCGGGCAGCTGTCAAGGGGTAAGCGAGCCATTCGTCCAAAATTCTTTAGAATTCGGATATGAAGCGCGGCAGGTACAAGCTTAAGAAGCGCGCCGAGCGCCAAGAGGAGACCCGGCTGCGGATCGCCCGGGCGACCCTGGAGTTGCACGAGACTATCGGGCCTGCGCTTACGACCAGAAGCGGCATAGCCGAGAGGGCGGGAGTAGGGAGGCCCACCGTCTACAGCCACTTCCCTGACGACCTGTCCCTGGGAAAGGCTTGCTCCTCACTCGATCTATCCGAGAACCCCCTTCCGGATCCGGGGCAGTGGGAGAAGATCGCCGACCCCGAGAGACGCCTGAGGGTAGCTTTGACCGAGCTGTACGAGTACTTTCGTCGCAGAGAAAGGCTATGGACCAACATACTGCGCGACCTGGAGATGCCCTACATCAAGGATAACCCAGACGTGCACGAGGTGATGAAGCCCATCTTCACACACTGGGAACGGATGAAGGAAACCCTCGCTGTGGGTTGGGAGTCAGCTGACGGGCCGCCACAGCCGTTGCTCGGAGCCATAAGGCTTGCGCTCGACTTCCAAACCTGGAGGATGATGGTGCGCAAGCAGGGCCTAACTGATAAGCAGGCGATCGAACTCATGGTAGGTATGGTGAGATGCACAATGCACAGCTGAAGGACGTCGCATTGCGTTGGTGCGCCCGAGACTCGGCAACAGCTCTAGGTCACTTCGGGTGCGTCTGATCCTCGGTAACGCTCCGCAAGAGACACTTTTCAGACAGTCTCACAGAAACCGTCCGAAAAGTGCTTTGAGCATCGCTCCAAGCGTGAACTTGGCCAGCACCCGGAGGGCAAAATGGGCCGAAAAGGAATTTTCGGCGACCTGTAGGACTACACCGCAGGCGCCTTCGAGACTTTTCGGACAGTTTCTGTGAAACTGTTTGGTAAATAGCTGAAGGGTGTCTCGACCGTAGGTCTTTGGTGGTTGAAACGACGAAATGGGGCTTCTTCTCACACCCTTTTGCCCACCCGCGGAACTCCGAACTGAGGCTACCCCGATTTTCCAAACAGTCTCACAGAAACTGTTTGGAAAATGGCTAAGGGGGTCTCGATGGCGCGTCCATAGTGGCGCAATGGGGCAAAGATAGAGCTTTTTTACTCCGTTTTACCGACTCGTCGGGCCCCAGTTTGGGGCCTTAACCGGATTTTCCAAACAGTTTCACAAGGTAGTTTCTCGGAAACCCCCGATAGCCTCGGTCCTATCGCCTAAGCCCGCCCGGACCAGGACCGCCGCGATGGCCTGGTGCGGGCTGCGTTCTTGGTCACTGTTTTTTGGGTTTCAGAGGAGGAACACGTCGTTGAAGGCAGACCATCTTAGAGGCGGGTCTTCTTC
>JALYGT010000100.1 GCA_030776965.1 Actinomycetota bacterium | reverse complement strand
GCTCTCGGCCTGCACTACCACCTTAAAGAGGGCGGCTCCCTCGCGCACTTCGACGGAAACCTTTATCATCTATATTTCGCCCTTACGGAAGGTGGTCAAGGTGGCCTTCATGTCCGGTAGGGAGCTTCGAAGGAGGGCTCGGGAGGGCAAGCTTTAGGGGTGAAAGGGGGAAAGGGAAAGGAGAAGCCGCCCGATCCCGAGCCGTTCGATGGCATACCGTCGGCGACAGAGGCGAAAGATAAATACTGCCGCTTCATGTAGGCGCTGACGACCATCTCACAGGTGAGTATGCTCTGCGCGCGCCGAGTTGACATCGGACTTTCGACTATTCCGCAGCCGGTAATATTGGCTAGGGCAATTGCCCTACCACGAGTCATTCATCGCCACCCCGGAGTGGCAAGGGCTCTTGAGATCTACGTCCAAAAAGGGGCAGCATCCGTTGGTGTGGTACTCTTCTCTGAGTCGGTAAACACGCGAGCGAGATCTAATCGTGGCCCCACCTCTCAAAAAAACTCAGCCCAACACCACGGTCTCCGGCAACGACAGACGCGAACTAGAACGCTTGGCGGCGCTCGAATACTTGAGAGCGGTCCGGCCCGAGGTGGACCACGTTCTCCAGGAGTTGGTAGACGAGGTCCGTGGCGTGTACGGCACGGATCTTTGTCTGGTCGACCTTGCTCTCACCGACGTGCAGTACTTCAGGGCCTGGTCGGGAGAGTTGCCCCCGGACAAAGCCGAAGCCAGGCAAGACCCCCTCGAGAACAGCATGTGCCAATACGTGGTGAACAACGAGATGTCGATCATCGTAGAGGACTTCCTGGCTACCGAAGAGTTCAGAGAGCAATACTGGTACGTGAACTACGGCATCCGCTTCTACGCCGGGACGCCACTTATCACCTCCGCCGGGCACACCATCGGCACTCTCTGCCTGCTGAGCAGCCGGCCCGCCGAGTTCGGCGAAGAGCAGATGAAAGTGCTTGGAGCATTTGCCCGGGCGGTGGTTGGCAGGCTGGAACTGCTCGGGGCGCTGGAGCGCGAGCACGCTGCTAAGAAAAAAGAGACGCAGCGTAGCCAGGAACTGCAGCGGACGCTGGATAGCCTCTCCGCGCATATAGCCATCCTGGACGAGTCGGGCAAAATTATTAGGGTGAACAACGCATGGCGGACGTTCGCGGAGGCCAACGGGGGCGACCTGGGGAAGGTCTGCGAGGGCGCCGATTACTTACGGGTTTGCGACTCGGTGATGGGTGACCAATCCAGGTACGCCGCCGCCTTCGCAGATGGTATCCGGTCAGTGCTCTCGGATCGGCGGGAGAGCTTCGAGATGGAATATCCGTGTCACTCGCCCACCGAGAAGCGCTGGTTCATAGTAAGGGTCACGCCATTTTCGGCGGCCGAGACGCCGTGGGTGGTGGTCGCCCACGAGAACATAACGGAGCGGAAGGTGGCCGAAGAGACCCTGCGAGATCAGAAGGTCCTGCTCGAGACGATCCTGGGGCAAGCGGCGGACGCCATCGTAGTGTGCGACGAGGAAGGCAGGTTCACGTTCGCCAACGAGGCGGCGAGACGCCTGGCGCTGCTGGACCCCGAAGGCACCACGCTGGACACCGTCCCGGACGTGTGGGGGGTGATCCACTACCCCGACGGCCAGCGCATACCTCTGGAGGAGTGGTCCATACCCAGGGCCCTGAGAGGGGAGACGACCGTCGGCAGGGAGGCGCGCCTGGTAAGGCCCGACGGCAGCCACCACGACGTCCTCATCAGCGCCGCTCCCCTAAGGAACGCGGGTGGAGAGATCGTTGGCGCGGTCGCCGGCTTACTGGACATAACCGAGCGTAAACGGGCGGAGCAGGAGCGGGATCATCTGCGCGCCCGAGAGATCGAGGCGCGTACCCAGAGAGAGGAACGCCGGAGGATAGCGCGGGATTTGCACGACGTGGTTCTCCAGAACCTCGCGGGCACCCTTCAATCGTTGCGGCTTACGCACCTGCGGTCAAAGGGTTCGGAACCAGGGCTGG
>JALYGT010000099.1 GCA_030776965.1 Actinomycetota bacterium | reverse complement strand
TGCCAGGGAGGCGAGCAAGGGATTGGTCCGTGCTACCGGCCGCAAACGCCGGATCAGGCAGAGCGCGTTAGCGCGGAAAAGTCTCCAGGCGTTGCTCGAAATCATCGATCCGTCTCTCGATACCGGTCGCCGCCAGGAATGCTTCTTCGATGCTGTTCGCGTGGTAACGCCCGAGCAGCAGAGCGGGACTTCCATCCGCGATGAGTCGCCCGTTATGGATGAGAAACAGGCGGTCGCATACGCGTTCGGCGAAGGCCAGATCCTGGGTCGCGAGCAGAACGGCGGAACCACTGCGACCGATGTGCTTCACGAGGCGCCGTAGAACGACCGCGCTTTCGGGATCCAAACCCACCGTCGGCTCGTCGATCAGAACGTTCGGGACGTCTAGGGATAGAGCGGCCGTCGTAGCGGCCTTTCGGCGCATGCCGTGAGACAGCTCGCCGAGATTGGTCTCGTTGTACTCCAGCAATCCGAATGCCTCGAGCACGACTCGCGCCCGTTCCTCGTAGCGAACGCGCGGTTGCCGATAGAGGCTTTGGTAGAGATCCATATACTCGCGAACGTTGAGCTGCTCGAACCCGCTCGGGGTATCGGGCACGAAGGCGAGGTTGCGTCTGGCGTCGAGGGGGGAACCGATAGTATCGTAGCCCGAGACGCTTATCCGTCCGCTGTCGGGGGTTCTGAGGCCGGCGATCATGCCGAGAGTGGTGGTCTTGCCACACCCGTTGGGCCCAACGAGGCTCGCGACAGTCCCCGGTTCGACGGCCAGGGAGAGTTCGCTCACGACGGTCTTCTCTCCGTAACGCTTGGTTATACCGCTGACTCGAAGCCCGTCCAAAGGCCGATCCCTTCTCTACTCCTCGTCTCCGGCCCGCACGTTGATGCGCGGGCCGGAGACGGAGATTCTCGCTACCTGTAACACTTGACTACGAAGCCACGCCAGGTGAACGCTATATCGGGGTCTCCTCCTCTCCTGCTACACCGGTGTGCCCAGTACAGCGCGAGCGCGTAAGCGACGAAACCCAGGACGATAACCCACCAAAGGTAAGACTCGGTCTCACGCTCCACGTGCTCGACTTCTGCGACAGGGACCTCATAAAGGTCCGGAAGTAGAAGTCCTGTCGTCTCCTCCAGAGAAACGTCCTCTAGAGGAGGATGAGCAACCATTGCCGTCAACCTCCTTCCTGTTCGTGAGCGATGTTGCGGTTACGGTCGACCCTCGAACAGGAGGAGCCCGAACGGCTGCCCAGGACGCATCGCCCGAAAGCCTGCGTCTCACGAGCGTTCTCTCCACCACCGAGCTCTTGCAGGTCGCTCTCACGGGTGGCAGTCTCTCGCCCGGGAGGGACCGGCGCATCATCAAAACTGATGACTTTTTGTTGGTTTTTGCAGCTCGACGAGATCATCGAAACCGATCACTTTCGGCGTTTTGGGACATCTCGCCAACGAAACCCAGAACACGGGCTTTATGCAAAGCTTCGAGCTGGGAGCAAGCCCCGAACGCTCGAAGGATAGCCCGGATGTGGGTGCGGACGGTCGGCTCGGAGAGCTTCAGCTCGGCCTTTATCTGGTGGACGCGCATGCCGCTGTCGAGCAGCCGAAGGACCTCTAGCTGGCGGGGGGTCAACCCCGGTTCTCTGCCGGGAACCGGGGAAGCGATGATCTGACGCTGGCTTGCTGGCTCGCCGAACGTTCGTCTGTGCTGTGAATCAGGGATTCCTTTGAGAATGTTCGCCACAACGAGGGCGGTGCAGCGGGCGAGGCTCTCGGCCAGGGCGAGATCCTCCGGCCCGTAGCGCCTGCCGGACTCCGCCGCCGAAAAGGCGAACCCTATCGAGCCGACCAGACGCAGGCCGACTTGCAGCGGCACGCACAGGTAGGAGCCGGGCGTAAGGTCCCTCATCCAGCGCAGGTACTCGCCATCACAACCCTGGAGAAGCTCGTCGCGCACTTCCGGGATCAGCTCCGGCCGGCCGGTGCGCAGCACCTTCGGGGTACCGTGCGGGGAGTTGGGATCTAGCGGGTAGTGGCGGATGAGTCTCCGCGCCAGGCGCTTCTCGGTCTCCCCACGCCCCGAGTGCGCCACGACGGGCCGTCTTATCCTCGCCCGGGGTGTGCCGTCATCCTCTACCAATTCCACGAAGCACCAGTCGGCGAGGATGGGCACCGCGAGGCGCGCGACGGCTACGAGGGCCGCGAGGCCATCGGGAACGGTGGTGAGCACCACATTGGCTTCGTGAAGGAAGGCGTATCTCTCCTCGGCAACGTCGGCTCGTCGTTTCTCTTTCTCGAGCGAGCGCCGGTAACTCCTCTCGGAGATGGCGCGCTCGACGGCTACCCCGAGTAGTTCCGCCGCGTTTTGCACGAAGCCGACTTCCTCTTCCGTGTAGCGGCGTTGGGACGTGGAGTAGGCGCCCAGTATGCCGAAGATGCGCTCGTCGGCGCATATCAAGGTGTTGACACCGCTAACGATATCGCGGTCGCGCAAGGGAGCCGCCCACCGGAAGTGGGTCCTGTGACGTACGTCCTCTATAACGAGGGGGTACCCGGAGAACAGGGTGTACCCCATCTGTAGCTCGAGGGCGGGGCCGACCGTCGGTCGGCCGGCGAGGTCCTCCTCCCACCCG
>JALYGT010000098.1 GCA_030776965.1 Actinomycetota bacterium | reverse complement strand
TGCTGAGAGGCCTAAGAGGGAGGTCATCGTTGGGAATGCCGGTCGTTGGCTCGCCCTACAACACTCCCTCTCGCTCAGGCTCTACGAGAACATGGCCGCCCGACAGATCGACAGAGATCACTTTCAGGATAAGCCAGCCCCTTCGACATCAGGTAACCTTTTCGAACCAGTTCTGGAAGGTGCCGAAGTAAGCGGTGGCTGGAAACACGCCGACGGCACCGTCTCTGCACGCCGGATGGCCCTTGCGGGGACGGTAGCCGCTGCTACTGTAGGGTTACTAGGCTGGAGGCGGCTACGACGACGTGCCTAAGTGGACCCATAATGCTGGGTAGCTCGACCTCATCGCAAGACGCTGTAGGATGCCGAGCCCCAGCGAGCACGAGGAAAGCTCTCTCAGGATCGTGAATCGTCTAACGAAATCGTCCGGTTTCTTCGAAACCGTTCAGACGGAGGCTCCGCCATGAGAAACGGCGGATTCCGCCGCCACCACGCCGAAAACCAGGGCCGTTGCAAGGCCGCTCGAGTAGCCACCTACCGACACCCCACCGACCTCGACCCCAGCGGCGTACAACCCGGGGATCGGCCGACCGTCCGCCCGGCGTAACACGCGACAGCTACTGTCCGCCGCGAGTCCGCCTATCGTGTGGGTGATAGTTGGGGCGACCTCCACCGCCACGAGCGGTGGAACCCGCACAGGCACAGCAGGGTCGCTCCTCGCGGGCGAGAGCTCGCCGCTTCTTCCACTAGCGACGGCGGCGTTGTACTCGCTTAAGGTTCGGAGCACGTTTTTGCGGGGTACGTCCCGCTCCGCGAGACTATCCGACAGTCTCTCCAGGCTTTCAGCCTGCACCGCTATTCCCCCGACGCGACGAGCGGCCTCTACCATCTCTTCCACGGTGTGATCTCGAACCCGCTGCCGAAGTCCCTCTGCGTCCAGGACGTACCAGGCACGAAGACCGGGCTGGCGGGCGGTGGCCCGGGTGAGCGCCGTTTCGGACCAGTCGGCGGCCTCGTCAGCGTAGCGTTGACCGTTGCGGTTGATCGCCACGGCATAGCGGCCATAAAGCTGGGAGACCCCGATGAACTCTTCCGGAGAGAATTCGGCGGGATAAGCCGGAAGGTTTCGTCCGTAGAACTCGTCGAGGCCCGCGCTTGCGAGCGCGCCGATCTTCAGCGCCGCGAGAAAGCCGTCCCCCGTACTCCAGGGGTTCGCCCGCAGCCGCACACTCCCCGGCCCCCGGATTATGTGGTGCCTGACCAGGTCCGCGTTGCCGCCGAAACCGCCGGAGGCCAGGATCACTGCGTCCGCCCCCTCCGTTCTGGGCTCCTCGCCCGAGGTCACCCGCACTCCGTCTACCCGGCCTCCTGTGCCCTCCACCAGATCGCCTAGCGCCGTGCGCAAGAGTATCCTTCCGCCGGAAGCGGTAATGTGCTCCGCCAAGGTCGCCACCGTCCGTTCTGGATCGAAACGAGCGCCGAAAGTGAGTGAGTTGCCCGTCTCGCGCGCGAGAACGGGTGCGCCGAACTCCTCAAGCCATTCGAGGCCAGGCTTAAACCGTTCCAGGATAAGCATTTGCAGGGCGATGTCGCCGCCCGGAGCTTCTCGCCGAAAGGTAGGCAAATCGTTATAAGACCAGAGGTAACCGCTGGAGTAGACGAAAGAGCCGCCGAGCCGATCGCCCTTCTCCAGGAGGGTGGTTCGGGCACCCAGCTCGACGGCCCGGAGGGTGGCGACCAGACCCGCTAGGCCACCGCCGACGACGATGATGTTCATCGGAGGACCTAGGTCAGCGAGAAGGTGGGCTTGTGCTCCACGTACTCCACGCTCACGCCCTCCGGACCGCGGACGAAGACCGCCAGCGTATTCGGGCCCTCTACGAAGTCCTGGATCTCGAACCCCTGCTCCTCGGCCTCTTTACGATGGTCCTGCGCGGAGTCCACGAGGCACCCCAAATGGTAGAGCATGCTCTGCGCCTCGTCGCCCGGCGCGGAGGAGACGAGATGCACCCTGTACTCTCCGGCCTTCACCGTCGTAGCGTCCTCCTCCGAGGCGAAGCCCATCTTCACGAACTCGCGTGCGGAGATTTCCGGGCTGCCAGAGCGCAGGACGAGGCCTTCGAGGTCGTAATCCGTGAAGTCCCCGTCTCCCGTAACCAGCGCCAGCGGCAAGCCCTCCGGGCCGGTGAAGAGGTATTCGCCGTCGCGCGACTCGACACCGGCCCCTTTCGGGAGCCGGGCGGCGGCGGACTCCGGATCCGCGACGCGGACGTTGATGTGCTCGATCACCCCCGGAGAAGGCTTGGTGCCCTCCGGGGCGTCGAAGAGGGTCAGCTTGCCGATCCTGCCTCCGGCGCCGACGAGAGTGTAGCGGTCCGTGCGGTCTACCACGTGGAAACCCAGGTGCGAAGTCAGGAACTCGGCGGCCGTGTCCCTGTCTCTCATGTAGAGCGCTATGTGGTCCAGCTTCTGTACCTTCATGTACCCTCCTTGGAAGGGGACCGATCTGTGTGGAAGATACCACGCCCACCGGCCTTATCAGCGCTTCCGACTATTTCACTCGTCATGCCGAGTGTACCCGCGAAGTCGGAATGGCGATAAAATCCCACCTAACAAGAATGGCTAAAATTGAACCGAGGATCTACGGGACACGGCACTGCTCCGCCAATGCGGCCTCTACCAGATAAAGAAGAGAGGCAGCAGGGGTACACCGAACAGCGAGCGTACTTAAGATGGGATTTCTCAACTACCTAGAACGGATGACCTACCCCCAAGTTGAGCGCCTCGCTTCCCGTACGGATTTCGCCCTGCTACCGGTCGGCCCACCGGAGGCGCACGGTCCACACCTTCCGGTAGGAACCGACCTCATCGCGGCCCGCGAACTCTGCGAACGCGCAGCTCGGGAGTTGGCCGGCCGGGGCACCGAGTGTCTCATAGCACCTCTACTTTCCTACTGCCTGGCAGAAGTTGCCAGCCCCTTTCTCGGTACTATCACCGTTCGGGCAGAGGTAGTGGCGGCACTTGTGGCAGACATATGTCGGGGGCTCGCTCGTTCGGGCTTTGGCCGGACCCTTATAGTCAGCGGTCACGCCGAGGAAGAGAACCTGGCGGCGCTA
>JALYGT010000097.1 GCA_030776965.1 Actinomycetota bacterium | reverse complement strand
AACTACTCGGCTGCAAGCCGCCCGTAGTAACCACTTTACTGCAACCGTACTGCAACCCAGCTGGTACAGGCCAGTACGCAGCGGATGACGGAACTCTTTGAGCACACACAAAACCGCATAAATAAGCTAGATCCCCGGACATGCTAGGATAGGTTAGAACGTACGAGATCTAACTACGAATCAGAAGGTCGCAGGTTCGAGTCCTGCCGAGCGCGCTACTAGAACCTCTGGTGTGAGATTCTTACGACTTCCGAAGTTAGGTGCCTCAAGGGGTCGGAAGGGCATTCTCCCTACTACTTAACCCCCGTGTCTGCGTGCTTGAGGGCCTTTATCACCCTTATAAAACGCTTGCGCAGGTCAAGGCCTCGCTCATTAACCTCGGAGTTACGGATCTGCGCCGCTGCCTTCTCAGGCTCTATGGCGTCTACGCGAGTTTCGCCGTCTTGCTCGTATACGGCGACCTTGAGCAGTGCCAGCGTAGCGGCACCCAAGTTTGCACCAGCTGCAAGTTGCAGAAACTCTCTATCTGCGGCGAGCAGCACCTTGTATGTCCTTTCTCCGTCCAAAAGGGAGGAGAGATCGAGCTCGTCTATTATCTCGACTTCCGCCTCCTGCAGCGCCTCTCGTAGCCGCCCGACTGTTTCATCGATGCCGAAAGGGAGCGTGCCGTAGATGGTGGGTGAGAGCTCCCGCTGGTGCAACTTGAGCTCCTCAGGGCCACTCTCGTACTCCTCTCCCAGGTAGGAGAGGATCTCGCTCGAATCCGAGAAGACCTTCTCTCCGTCTGCCAGCACCGGGATGGTGCTGTTGCCGGTGATCTCCTTTAGTTCCGCCCGCTTCTCGGCGGAAGCTGAAACGTTCACAGCTTCGTAGTCGATCCCGAGCTCCGTAAGCTTGGCGCGAATCCGGTGGGAGAAGGGACACCATTCGGCTTGGTAAAGCTTTATCATCCTCGCCTCCTTAAGAGTTAGCCACTACCCGATAGTAGCAGTGCCTAGCAGGGCCGTTGGTAGCAAGCTTGGGGAGCGTCAGCCATCCCAGTACCTACTCGTCTCTCTAACAGAAGCCCAACGCTTCACAACGCCCAGACTCTTTCCCGTACAGCGAAGTCAATATAGTCCAGACTCCTATAGTAAGCAGTTATAGCGGCCCGCGCCTACCCCCGCTTCTATTACTAGGGTTATCGATCCCTCGTAAGCCGTGCTAATCGGCTTTGAGGCCCACCGCAATGACCCATCAATGACCCATCTTTGGGTGAACATGAGTACCCCATCATCAAGGAACGGTCGCATCCCCGTACTTGTCGAACCGAGGACCTCATGCATAAGGTCCTCGCGGATCGCTTGCGCCCTCGCTGTCGCCGTAGAGGCCAACGCCAACCAGCGTTCCGTCTCTACCTCCACGTCGCGTGAAGCGGTGCGAATGCCGCTCAGCCCACAGCCCTTAAGGGTGCCTCTAAGCTCCTCAGTAGAGAGTGCATGCGTGTGGGAGGGATCGCGGAGGCGCTCTAGGCGGTTGTAAGCGGCGGCTTCTCGTTCGTCCTCTGGGGCAACCAGGTCGATCAAGACCACCTTGCCCCCCGGGCGACACACACGAACCATCTCACGCACCTGCACCAGGGTTCGACGAAGTGATGCACGGCGAACCGGCTGACGACCGCGTCAAAGACAGAGTCTGGGTATGGCAGAGCCTCGGCTGCTCCTCTAAGGAACGTTATATTCGTCAACCCCTCCCGCTGCGCTGCCTGTTCCCCTTCGTGCAGCATATCGGGGGTAAGGTCCAGGCAGACGACACACCGAACGCGCGGGGCGATCGCCCTGCCGAGATGGCCGGTACCTGCTGCTACGTCTAGCACGGCGTCGTGTGGATCGAAGTCTAACGTATCCACCATCCAGGCCAGGTAGTCGCGATTCGTGAGTGTCAAACCTTCCTGACCAAAACCGGGTGCCTGCCGGGCGAACTGCTGCTCGACCAAGCGGTGATGCTCCGTCATCGACTCCCACCTCTCCTCTTATTAGCTTGGCTAGAAAGCCGTCTCGTAAACTGCCTGTACCAGTCATGTTAGCGTTCATCACTCCAAGAGACGCTACTCACGGTAGCACTAGATCCTATTTCGTCATCTTTCCGCCGCAACCCCTTCTATATACGTCCCAAAGTACAAAACTATCCGAGCTAAGGTTTCGCGCCCTGCTGACCGAAAACGGCGCCCACCGAGTAGAATTGGTGAACATCTTATAGACAGGAGGAGCGGCACGGTTCCCTCTTCTTAACTCTGGGAAACGCCTTCAATGCTCCATCTACCACAGGCCTTCTGCACGTGATCTCATAGGACACAGTTAAGCGCTATCGAAGTCACGGACAGTTCGGTTACAGCATCGAGTTCACCATACTTTCGAAGTACAAAACGCTCTGAGCTGATCTTCCGGGCTCTGTTGGAGGATGATGGTACCCGAGTCGTGTGCTTCGAGCGGGCGCAGATTGACCCCTCGCAAGCTCAATGAAGAGAGGCGGCCAGCTCCCTGCTAGCGTCATCGACTATAAAGGGACCCATTGACGTGCTGCTCCGATAACCGCTCTCGGTGTACGTCTCTGCCATACAATAATTAACCACGTCCGCTGTACTTGCCTTCCTTAGTACGGCGAGTTTCTGTTCTCCGCTGCAGCGTAGAGGCGTTTTTCAGGGCCTGCATCTCCGACGCGGAGCTGGAGCAAGGCTCGCTATCTCGAAGCGGGCTATATTAACCGCTACCTCCTCCTAGTGCCCTCTAGAGGAGTTTAAGGTCTGGACCTTTCGCGGGCTCTTGACAGGCGGTACGCAACCGTAGGAGCACGCCAAGCGTGGAGGTGTCATCCGGCGGCGCCGAAGCGTACCACTCGCCAGCGAGTATTTTGGCATTATTCACGTTGCGTGTATAGAGGGGTCGCATCAACCAAACGGGGGTAGGCGCCGAGACCTGCCCCCGTTTTCTCTCGTAGCCTCAGTGCGCCACTGATGGCTCGGGCAGCAATCCTGCCTCACGAGCATGTTGGACCGAGGCGGGCTCGGGCCACCACTTCTCGAGCCCAAGGTCGCTGCAAATCACTTTCGCTGCGTTATAGCCGCCGCCCAGGCTGCCGGGGATGCCTGGGTGCACTCCTCCTCCAGCCAAGTACAGCCCTTCGATCGGGGTTCGTGTCCCACTGCAGTCCGGGTGCGGCCGACTGGCAAAAGTTTGGTCCCTGACCAGCGCGCCCTGGCGCAGCGAGCCGTTACGAGTGGTATAGAACCGGCGTTCGATATCCTATGGGCTGTCAGCGAAGGCGAATAGGAGCCGTGCTTGATCAAGTCCGACGGTGTGGCGAGTGATGAAGTCCCAGCACTGGGAGCGGTGCTCGCTCCGTTTTCGGTCCCATGCACCCTCTGGGTTCTCGTATGGCGCCATGGTCTGGAACCGCAGAGTGTGCAGGGGACCGTAGGGGCCGGGCGCTGCCTGTGTCGAGTCATGAAGGGTCGTGACCGTGAGGTGCCCTGCCAGGCTCGCAGGCAGGCGGTCACTCCCCGCCGCCTCCAAGTGCTCGGCAACGGCAGAGGAATTCTCGAACCCGACCACCTGGACAAGCGCGCGGGTAGCCTCCTCGGTCGTCAGCCGCGGCGACTCCCCTTTGATCCCGAAGTGACCCGTGAACGGACCGGTCCGGTCCAGGCGCCACCTCTCCGCTGCCTGCCGGATGGCGTCCGGCACCACGCCTTCCTGGAGTAAGTTGAGGAAGGTTGTCTTTGGGTCGAGCGTGGAAACTACCGCCCTCGCCGTGAACTCCCGCCCATCCCGGCAAGCCACTCGCAGATCACCAGAGCTGCCAGCGTCAATCAGCTGCACGTCGGCCACGGCTCGGAACTGCGCTCCTGCCTTGATACCCGCTCGGAAGAGGCCATTCGCGAGGGTCTTTGAACCTCCCACAACCACGGTCGGACGAAGCAACCGGGCGAGGGCAAAGGCCCCCATCAGCCCCAGTGGTTCATCACCGCCATCGAAGCCGGCCAAGGCGCACAAGTAGCGCAAGAGCCCGGCAGCCCGCTCATCTCTAACGGTTTCGGCAAGATTCTGGGGCGTAAGGCGAGCCAGCTCGAGGGCGCGATTGCCCTCGTCCTGGTCGAGTGCCCGCTCAACCTCCTCGACAGGAGCCGGGGGCATGTAAAGGAGCGGCAGGACGACGCGATCTACTGCATCCAGCATCTCTCGCAGCTCGGTGATCCCCGTGCCGTCACGGCGCACGACCAAGGGATCGCCTCCGCCTTGGGGCACGAAGGCCATAGGCGGGTCGGGTTCGAGCAGCTGAACACCCATCTTGTCCAGTTCCAGGTCCTGATAGGGGGGTAAATCTCGGCCCAGCGGGAGCGTGTATTGGCAGATGTTGTAGTGAAACGGTGTCGAGTAGTCGTCTGTGTCCAGGGTGCCCCCCCACCTGAACCGCTTTTCCAGGACGACGACCCGGGCTCCTGCTCGCGACAGGTATGAGGCGCAGGTGAGACCGTTTGGGCCTGCGCCGACGACGATGACGTCGAAGGGCTCGTTTGCCATAGCGATCACCTCCCCGCCCTGACTGGCTCGCGTTCGGGGGGTTCCAGTTCGAGGGGCTCCAGCAACCTGCCAATGTTCTCCAGGAACCACGCCACCGGGCGATGGACCCACCAAGACTGGTTTCGCACGCCGAGATCTTCGGCCACCACCTGGGCAGCGTTGTAGCCGGCGGCCATCCAGGTCAGCCCCAGCGGCCACACGGAGTTCGACATGTACAGGCCCTTGATCGGCATCCGGTACGGCATCCGGTCGAGGATCCACTGATCTTCAGAGAAGTCGCCTCCCAGGACCTGCCCATACACGGCTGTCGGGTTCAGCCGCCAGATGTCGATGGGTGTCCATTGGTAGGCATCGAGGATACGCTCCTTGAAGCCGGGCGCGATGGAATCCATGACGTCGTGGCGCCTCCCGAGCATCTCGTCCCGGATGGGGCCGTCCCAGGCCTCCGGTCTACCATGCCTACGCAGCGGATAGGGCATCGCCTCCTCACCCCGGATCACCCGATAGCCTTCGGGCGAGATGGCGTTGGGATCGCACTGACCGTAGTCCAGGATCTCGATTAGCTGGCCGAACGACTCCCAGTGGTCGTTGTTGATCACGTGCATTACGTGCTCTTTGGCCCCCTGCCAGGAGTCGTAGGCTCGGTACATAAGGTGCGCCTTCGTAACCAGCTGGTCGAAGTCGGACGAGCCCCAGGGCATCTCGCCGTCGAGCAGCCACGAGGTCACGGTCGAACCCCGCTCGTCTGACTTCCAGTGCTTCATCTTCGCGGCGAGGCGCGAGCCCGCCGCGGCCATGGTCCGCTCGCCTACCAGGTCGAGCGTCACGCGCGCCCCGACGTTGGAGATCACAGCATGGCGAGCTTCGATCCTGGCTCCTGGGAACACGGCCCGGTCCGATAGGGTGACTGCCCGCGCCTTGCCATCTTCCACCTCGATCGTCTCAACCGGGCAGTTCGTGAGGATCGTGCCGCCGTGGTCGAGAAAGCAGCGGGTCATGGCGTCGGTCAGCGCCCCGTTCCCACCAATACCGATGGCCGTCGTGTAGAAGAGGCTGAGGGCCACGGCGAACGCGCCCTGGCCCCTGGACAGCGGAGCACCCTGCAGGTGCAGGGCTACCGGGCAGATCATCGTCTGGCGTGGCTTGTCCGACTCGAACGTCAGCTCGATCAGCTCGTAGGCAGTCATTGAAGACATATCGTCGACCGAGCGGCCCATTACGTAGCTGCAAAGCTTGAGGATTTGCTCGAGCCTGCCCGGGTCGGGATGCGGACTGTAGAAGGCGAGCTCGTTCATCTCGATCATCTTCTCGAGGACTCGGTTCTGTATCCCGAAAATAGTCTCGCCGTCTGCCTGCGAGTGGCGTGCAAAGTTCTGAGCGGTGAGATTGGGATCGTAGCAGATAAGGCAGTTTGTGCCATCGCGGTGGGCCGTCCCCAGCACCACGGTTGTGCCCCTAAACTTCTGTAAATTGGTGAGTCGCTAGGAAAGAGCGGCCACCTTCCTCCAAGATAGTCGGTGTTCGAAGCCTGCTACCTAAGGGAGGAGAAGATGGCCGAAGATCATCGTAGGTCGATCGAGGAGCTCACGCAAGGGGTCTTGCTAGACGCTCCCGGCTTCCTGCGCGAGGTCGTAGAGAGGGTGCTCCAGGAGATGTTGGAGGCGCAGATGACCGAGCACGTAGGCGCCACTCCCTACGAGCGCACCGAGAAGCGAACCGGGCACCGCAACGGCTACAAGCCCAGAACGCTCAGGACCCGCGTGGGCACCCTGAACCTGCTCGTTCCTCAGGACCGGGAGGGGACCTTCTCCACCCGCCTTTTCGCCCGCTACCAGCGCAACGAGAAGGCGTTGGTATTGACGCTCATGGAGATGTACGTGGAGGGGATCTCGACCAGGAAGGTCGCCGAGGTCACCGAGGCGCTTTGCGGCACGTCATTCTCCAAGAGCCTAGTCTCGCGACTGGCCGGCGACCTCGACACGGAGCTTCGAGCGTGGAGGAGGCGACCTTTGGGCGCTAAGGCTTACCCTTACCTGTTCGTGGATGCCCGCTACGAGAAGGTCAGGGTGGGACACCGGGTCGTGAGCCAGGGGGCCTTGATCGTCTCGGCCGTGCGCGAGGACGGTTTTAGGGAGATCGTGGCCGTGGAGGTGGCCGACACCGAAAGCGAAGCCACCTACCAGGAGCTGTTCCGCTCGCTTAAGGCCCGAGGGCTAAAAGGGGTCGAGCTCGTCACTTCCGACGATCAGCCGGGTCTGGAAGCGGCCATCGCCCGCCACTTCCAAGGGGCAAGCTGGCAGCGCTGCCAGGTCCATTACGCGAGGAATCTCACCAAGCTGGTCCCCCGCACCAAGCGCAAGGAGCTTGCAGCGGGCCTTAGCGGAGTGTTCGCCGCCCCCACCAGGGAGGTGGCCCTAAAGCTCGTCGAGCAGCTGGCCGATCGGTGGCGCGAGAAAGGCCACCCGAAGGTGAGCGAGCACCTCGAGGAGAACGTCGAGGATTGCCTGGTGTGCCTTTCCTTCCCCGAGGACCATAGGCGGCGCATCCGCACCACCAACGGTCTGGAGAGGCTAAACCAGGAGATAAAGCGCCGCACAAGGGTGGTTAGGATCTTCCCAAACCGTGAGGCGTGCCTACGCCTGGTGACGGCGCTTGCCGTCGAGCAATCGGAGGAGTGGATCACGGGCAGGCGCTACCTTGACATGCGAGACCTAGAAGGGCATTGGCAGGAAGAGCGGGAGTCGGAGGCGGTGATGCTCATGGAGCGGTAGAGGAGAGATCGGACTTGGAGGAAAGTACAGAACCTCCGGGACTTGACCGTGTGCTGAAAGGGGCCGGTCACACTAGAACGAAGCTCCTCTTAGCTTCACAGTATGGGCAATAGAGCCAGTTCAGCAACTGATTGTTAAAAAGAGCAAAAAAGTGTTCGCGTTGTCTAATCCTCTTCCTTGCTCACCGC
>JALYGT010000096.1 GCA_030776965.1 Actinomycetota bacterium | reverse complement strand
GGGGGGTGTTGCGATCGATGAGGCGAAACTCGGCGTCGTCGGCGTAGAGGTTTATGAGCGGGTCGGCGTCCCTCTGCTCGATGGCGCGGCGCGCGGCCTCGAAATCAAGCCCACTGGCGGACCGCTGTTCGGTCACGGCATCCTCCTTTCTCCCGCTTTCCTTGCGTTCCGCGTAAAATACCCGGTCGAGAAGGATACAAACCATGCCTAGTGCCTAGGGGCTGCCTCGTTGCCTCTTTTCACCCAATTGCCGACAAGGTAGTTTCTCGGAAACCCCCGATAGCCCCGGTCCGCTAGGGATAGGCCCCGGTCCTAGTGGGCTATCCTCCTCGACCGGGGCCCGGCATCTTAATACATCCTTAACCATTGCCTTACAGGTTCTTAGTACTGGATGGGTACGATGCTCCTACTACCTTCTTCGGGGCCGGAAATCTACCCTTATCACCTATCACCTTTTTCCGTGAACTCTCTCCGGCCCCTTTTTGTTGCTCTGCCCCGGTCCTATTGCCCCAGGGGCTTCCGAGCCTCACCTTCCCCAACGTTCCGATAAAACTTTGCGGACCCTCTTGGACCAGGGCCCGGCTACTTAGAGCTTGCGCGGATAGGCTCGCTACTTTTCATATTTGCCGATTCTCCGAACGATCAAATCGGCTCCTCATCGACTATTGACACATTCGCTACCCGCCTATCCGCGCAAGCTCTTAATACATTCCTAACCGTTTCCTTGCCCTTTCCTTACAGGTTCTTAGTACTAGACGTGTACGAGGGACCTATCATCTTCTTCGGGGCCGGATGTTCCTACTACCCCGAGTACTCCTATGGTTCTCCGGCCCCTTTTTCGTGCGCTCAGCGGCGCGAGGATGGCCTTCGCAAGCTCCTAGTCCACTATTCACTAGATTGCCGACAAGGGGTGTTCTCGGAAGTCCGTATGCAGTATCCTGGATAGGAGACGCGCCTACTGGGGAATCTCGCTCATTAACGAGGCATTGGCAGCGACGAGGCGACCACAATATCTTGCCCCGCTGCATAAAGGTCCGAGATCCTCATGGACACTGGCGTAAGAGGTGTCGATCATTTTTGAAATGGCTTGTAGCCACTCCCGCATGCCGGCGAGCTGCTCCATCTCGGCCTCGTGGTGCTCCCAGAACAGGCGCATGTAGGTGTCGTGGTGCATCCCCTTCGGCCTCTCAGGGAACGGCTCCAGCATGTTCGCACTGCCCCCGAGGCGCGTCCTGATCTTCTGCGCCCGCCTCAAGGCCCGGTCCGTTTTGTCCTTGCGCTGGCTCTCGTAGCGGAAGTCGTAGCAGTGCCTGCACAAGAAATACTTCCCGGGCCCGTACTGTGGTGGGTGCCCGGGACGCAAGGGGCTTCTTTACTCACTGCGGCTACTACGGGCTGAAGCAACAGTCATGAAAAGACGCTGTAGAAGCCCGCTGAAGCCGCAGAGAGTTACTCTGCGGCATCCCCCGCGAGTGCCCTTCGCCGGTAGGGTGAGGGGAAGATGGAGACCAACCAAGCTCAGGTAGTGCTCGAACGGGCCCCTAGCCGGAGGCTCTGCTCGGCCAGCCCGAACCCAGCCTCAGTAAGCAGGTGGGAGATGACGTCCGCGCCGGCCTTTCGCAGCGGTTCCTCCTCTTCGGGGAACATGCTGATGGTGCTGATCACGCCGTCGAAGCCGCGCTCGCGCAGCGCCTCGACGGCGCGCAGCCGGGCCTCGAACTCCGGCAGGGTCAGGACGGCCATCTCCATCTCGGCCAGGCCCTGGTTCCTCCAAACGTCCGGGTCCTCTGCCTCCCCGTAGACGACCCTGCGCCCTTCCCGGAGGTGCTGCTCTATCTTGGCGGGGTCCGAGTCGAAACCCAGAGGGCGCTTGTCTTGCTCGAGGAGGGCGTCGTAGGCCGCCGTGCCGATGCGGCCCATACCAAAGACCAGCGAGCGGGCGCTGCCCGTGACCTGCGGCGTCTGGTCGGGGTGCCTTCCCTCTCGCTCGAAGCGCTTGAGCGCCGGCTCCAGGCGCGCGTAGAGGGCGTTGGCCCGATCGCCGACCGGCGCGCCCACGACGAAGGAGAGCACCACGACCAGCGCAAGAACGAGGATGGCGCTCTGTGGGATCAGCCCGGCTGCGGCCGCCGGGACGCCCGCTATAAGGGTGAATTCGCTGTAGTTGGTGAGCGAGGCCCCTAGCATGAACCCCGTCCGAGCGCGGTGCTTGAACAGGAGCGTCATGAGCAAGAAGTAGATGGCCGCCCGGAAGGGTAAGAAGAGCAATAGCGCTAGCGCCAACAGCACGCCTTCTGCCGACGGCAGGCCCCCGAGCCCAATCTCTAGGAAGAAGGCCACGAGGAACGCTTCTTTAAGGCCCCACAACATCTCCCCCAGCTCATCGGCCTTCGGGTGGCCGGCCAGCAGGACTCCGGCCGCCAGCGCTCCGAGCTCGGAACTGATCCCGAGCAACGCGAAGAGCCCGCCCCCGCCCAGCGCCAGCAGCAGACCGTAGAGCAGCAGCAGCT
>JALYGT010000095.1 GCA_030776965.1 Actinomycetota bacterium | reverse complement strand
ACTGGGACCTGCGCATGACGGTCAAGGAGGCGCTGAACCAGCAGCGGGCCTTGACCGAACTGATAGAAGGCTCGGAGCTGGTCGTCAAGACAACGGTGCTGGAGGAGGACCTCGACGAGTGGCCGGGGGCGGACCACAGGCAGGCGCAGGTGAAGCACTCGGGGACGATGTGGCTCGCGAGGGAGGGGCTGGCATTGAGCCGCGTGTCCCCACCGCTGGAGCTCTGAGGACAGAGGCTGCCACGGTTGCGGCCATCCGAGAGGCGCTCACTTGTAAGGGTGAAGTAGCGGCCCCGGTCCTATGGGCCAGGGACGCCGCCGGATTGAACCCGCCGCGCCACTGGTACTCGCCCTTCTCAGGATGCCTGGACGGCTCTACCACTACGTAATGACCGGCACCGTTGTCGGACGCTTCAAGCGCAAGCAGCTCTCCGCTCTCGTCCCGAAACGTCCGGTAGCCAAGACCGGGTGAACGGTAAAAGTGGTGGCGGGCCTCGCCATTACGACCGACGGCAAGCGTCTCCGGCAAGAACCGCGGCGCGAGCGCCACGGCCTGTTCCGTGAACAGAAGCCACGTTGGTGTACTACTGGTGTACAAAAAGCCAGAGAACTCCGTGTGCCATTGTTGCGTTGTGGCATTTTACCTGCAAATTGCCACTTTCTTGAAGTGGAGCCGAGGGGATTCGAACCCCTGACCTCCGCCGTGCAAAGGCGGCGCTCTCCCGGCTGAGCTACGGCCCCTTACGATCAAAGGCTGAGTGTATGCTCCGCGTCGCTATCCTTCAATGCACCGACCCTCCAGAATGCGCCCTTTACTCTTTCTAACCCTTACAAAACTGACTTCGAGACGCGCGACCGCTTCGTCTGGGTGCGACGTTCGGGTGTATGATCTTTAGGAGAGGCGTACGAAACTTGAGCGGAGGAGGAGACGAGCGTGTTGCTGGTGAGGTCCGGGAGGATTCCGAACCCGGCGAGACGATTTTTGAGGTGCGGCTCCCCATAGACGGACCACGGAGAGAGCCAACGGCAAGGGAGGTTAGAGAGGTTGGACCTGAGAAAGGACCTGTTCAAGGAGATATGCAGCGAGCGGCGCGGGATAAACACGCGGGTCTTGGAGCAGGCGGTGACGCTGGCGGTCGAGATCGCACGCGAAGGCCGGGAGGGGCGCAAGATCGGCACCCTCTTCGTCATCGGCGACGCGGACGAGGTGTTGAAAAGCTCGCGCCCCCTCATCCTCGATCCCTTGGCCGGCCACCCCGACGAAGCTAAACGCATAGACGATCCGAATCTGCGGGAGACCCTAAAAGAGCTCGCTCAGCTCGACGGTGCCTTCGTGGTCTCTGAAGACGGCATCGTCGTCTCGGCGGCCCGCTACATAGACACCGTCTCCGACAGCCTGAACGTGCCCCTGGGGCTCGGAAGCCGCCACCTGGCCGCCGCGTCCGTCTCGCATCGGACGAGCGCCGTCGCGGTCACCGTCTCGGAGAGCTCGACGGTGCGGGTCTTCGACGACGGGGAGCTCATCTCGGAGATAACGCCCGAGCTCTGGATGTTGGGTCGCTACAGCTCGTACCTTGAGGGTCTCCCCTCCACGACCCGCCGCGGCGACGACGAAGTGACCGTCGTGAGCCGCACGGAGTAGTGAGCGCGCCGGAGGAGATCCTCGACTTCTGGTTCGGCCGCGAGGGCGAAGAGGGCTATGGGAAGTTCCGGGAGGCGTGGTTCACCAAAGATCCCGGGTTCGATCGTGAGATCCGGGATCGCTTCGAGCCCGTCTACGAGGAGACCGCCGCGGGCAACCTTGACCACTGGAAGGACGAGGCGCGAAGCTGCCTGGCGCTCATCATCGTCCTCGACCAGTTCCCTCGCAACATGTACCGCGGTGACGCGCAGATGTACGCTACAGACGAGAAAGCACGCCAAGCGGCCCGGTACGCGGTGGAGCACGCCTACGATCGGGAGCTGTCGCCCGTAGAGCGCGGGTTCCTCTACATGCCGTTCATGCACAGCGAGGACCTGGAAGACCAGCGCCGTTAAGTGGAGCTCTTCCGGGGCTTGGGCGGCACGGGTGAGACGGACCCGGCGCAGTACGCCGTACGCCATCTAGAGATCGTCGAACGCTTCGGGCGGTTCCCGCACCGAAACGAGATCTTGGGGCGGACCACCACGTCCGAGGAGGCGGAGTTCCTGGCGCAACCGGGCTCGTCTGGTAGGTTGTCCTGCAGAAAGTAGGAGGACGCCCGCGCCGCCTGCGCCGTTTGCCCTCCGGAGCACGCTTCTCGGGGATCACGCAG
>JALYGT010000094.1 GCA_030776965.1 Actinomycetota bacterium | reverse complement strand
GCGTCGAAGACGAGGCGATCCGGGAGGTCGTGCGGATGCAGGAGGAGGTGGGCCTCCAGTCCGCGACCGACGGCGAGTTTAGGCGCGCCTCCTGGCACATGGATTTCATCTACCAGCTCGGTGGGATCGAGAAGGTCGAAGGCGACATAAAGGTCGAGTTCCGCAACGAAGAGGGCAGCCTCGAGTTCACGCCGGCGGCGCTGCGCGTGGAGCGTCGCGTCGGGCTGCAAGAGCCGATTTTCACCGAAGCTTTCCGGTTCCTTAAGGAACAGGTCACGACCGCCACGCCAAAGCAGACCATCCCGTCGCCCAGCATGGTTCACTACCGCGGCGGCCGCGCGGCCATAGACGAGGAGGTCTACCCTGACCTCGAGGGGTTCTGGGAGGACCTGGCCGATGCCTACGCCGAGGAGGTTAGGGCTTTGGGCCAGCTCGGCTGCACCTACCTGCAGTTCGACGACGTCAGCCTCGCTTACCTGAACGACCCCCGCCAGCGCGAGCGCGTCGCCAACGAGCTGGGCGGAGACGCCGAGCACCAGCACGAGATCTACATCCGCACCATCAACCGGGCGATCTCGGACAAGCCTGAGGGCATGAGCATCACCACCCACATGTGCCGCGGCAACTACCGCTCCTCCTGGGCGGCCGAGGGCGGCTACGACTTCGTCGCCGAGGCCCTCTTCGGTGAGCTGGAGGTGGACGGCTTCTTCCTCGAGTACGACGACGCACGCTCGGGCGGCTTCGAGCCGCTGCGCTTCGTACCCGAGGGCAAGATGGTCGTCCTGGGACTCGTCACGAGCAAGCGGGGCGAGCTAGAAGACAAGGACCAGCTCAAGCGGCGCATCGAGGAGGCGAGCCGCTTTGTGGACATAGACCAGCTCTGCCTCTCCCCTCAGTGCGGGTTCTCCTCCACGTTCGAGGGCAACGACCTCACCCGCGAGCAGCAGTGGGACAAGCTCCGCCTCATAGTAGAGACCGCGCAAGAAGTCTGGGGCTGACCGAACAAGAACCGACCTAGCTCTAGCTGCGTGCAAGGCGACCCCGAGCCGCCTGCTGCTGAGGATGCAGCTGAGGTAGGTCGACCAGATCGTTATTACGAGGCGTAAGAGCAAGCGCTGGCACTCCCTCATTCTTTCGGGTGCTTATCAAAATATGCGGCGCTTGTAGCTCAGTCCTCTTTGAGGGCTCGCCGATAGGCAGGCGAGGCTACAGGTCCGGCCAGCAGAGGGTCGTCGGTCTCTTCCATCCACGACCACAGCCGTGCGTTGAGTTCTATCTCGACCTCAGCGAACTCGGGGTCGCCTGCTAGGTTGCACTGCTCAAGGGGATCGGTGTGGAGGTCGTAGAGCTCGACTCCTTTGGAGCGGTCCGTCGAGTACCGCTCCGTATGCGAGCGGAAAATGTGCCCTTCCTGGATGTCGCCAGGGACCTCTATCAGAAAGCCTGCCTCGAAGTTGCGCACGAACTTGTAGCGCTCGGTTCGGATGCAACGCATCGGGTCGTAGTAGCTGTGAAAGGTCTTCTCGGCGTAGACGGCATCGCGGGCATCGTATGGTTCCCCACGCAGCAGGGGCAAAAAGGAGTGACCTTGGATGCTGTCCGGCACCTGCACCCTGGCGGCTTCGAGTAGCGTCGGGAGCACGTCGACGTTACTTACCAGGTCAGGCACCGTTCGGCCTTCTCCTATACCCCCACCCGGCCAGCGCACGATCAGCGTGACCTCTATCCCAGGGTCGTACAGAGCGCACTTGGCCCGTGGCATGGCGATGCCGTGGTCAGCTGTAAAGACGACGAACGTCCTCTCCGAGAGGCCGGAGCCGTCTAACGCCTCGAAAATGAGGTCTGCGGCCCCGTCGACTTCACGGATAGCCCCCTGCAGCGCGGCCATCTCCTCTCGCGCAGCTGCGTCCTTCGGTAAGTACGGTGGCACGAACACACCGCCCGACATGTCATGCTCTACGCCACCATGATCGTAAGGGCGGTGGGGCTCGAAGAAGTTGACCTCCACGTACAGAGGCTTCTCGGGGAGGGGGCCGCGAAGGAAGTTTGCTACCTCTGCTGCCACGTCACGGCCCAAACCCTGGCTGTGGACACAATCGAAGCCGAGGCGTTCGACGTGCTGGGTGACATGCTGCAAGCCGAAGAGGTGGGTCTCGTAGCCATGTTTGGCGAGAAAAGAGGCGGCGTGCAGCTCGTCGGGGTTAAGTTCCCAGCCGAAGGGGCCGTGTGAGAGGCCCATGACACCGTTTGAGTGAGGGTAGCGCCCCGTGGCCAAGGCGGCCCGGCTGGGGCTGCACTGCGGCGCCACGCAGAAGGAGTGCTCGAACCTAACCCCGGCGGAAGCGAGTGCGTCCAAGGTGGGGGTGCTCACCGTATCTACGCCGTAGCAGCCCAGGTGGCGGCCCAGGTCATGGCAGGTGATCAAAACGATGTGTGGCGATTCTAACGAGTCCAAAACGCTCCTTTCAGGATACCTCACCGACTGCGGTGGACATCTTCTGTGTACTTTTCAAAAAGCTGTTTCTCTCCTAAGCGCCCATTTCTTAGGAGTGCCTACTCTCTCTAAGCAGGCGTAAGCTCTTGGGGATAGGTAGCCTGCTCGGCAGGACTCGAACCTGTACTTTCTCTGTTCGTAGTCATACTTCATCGGCGGTGCACGATCCTCGCTCGGAAGAGACCTCCTGGGCAAGCATTATTGCGCCCATGGTCGTCGTGGTTTAACTTCACCGCAAACCGCTGCAGAAGGAATTAGAGGCGAACCGACTTCAGCTTCTACCTACTCGTGGTTCACATGGTTATGGGTGTTTCTACCCGGACTTGCCGGTGATAGTCACGAGCCGCTCGGCCAGCGTTCTCCAACTCAGGTGTTCGACACTGTTGTGCCGTACGGTGCTTGAGCACCTCCGCCGCTCGTCCTCCGGCAGCTTCAGGTAATCCGTTAAGGCGAGGGCGAGATTCTCCTCGAACCCGTCCACGTTGACAGGAAGGTCGAATGGCAAACCCCTTCCAACGATCTCTCCAGCCTCCCGCAGACCCGAGTGGTCGGCGACGAACGGGACGACTCCGCTCGCCGCGAATTCCGCGGCCACCAGCCCGAAGGTCTCCGGGAAGATTGAGGGCACAACCCCAAGATCGGCCCTCGGCAAGAGCTTGCTTAGTTCCTCGTGACGGAGTGGGCCGACAAACTCTATGTAATCCTCCATCCCAGCCGCGGCACCTAGCAGCTCTTGGGATACCCCGAAGTGCTCAAGTGGCCCCGCAGGTCCTCCTTCGAGCAGCCTGCCTAGTTCAGCTAGCCGCTGGACTGTCTTCTCATCACCCATGCTCAAGGCCCGGGTGAGGGCCTCGAGACCTTCGCGGAAGGTGCCGAAGCCGATCACGAGGAGACGTGCCCCCGTCTCCTGGTGTACCCGGGCGAAGGCCGAGAGGAGGCTGTGGACACCCTTGGAGTGAATGAGCTTGCCTACGTACATTACCAGCGGAGAGTCGCCGACGAAAAAACCCTTGAGTCGTTTACCGGCATCCCGGTCGTGCGAGCGGGCGTTGTAGGAGGCAGCTACCTCGTGGAGCGCCCCTAACAGTTCGTCGGCGTTTGTAGATACCGCGAGGGCTTCCTTCAGGGCTGCTCGTTGCTTGGGGCCGCGTCCGGGGCCGCCCTCTAGACGATTCGCGACGCGGAGGTCTAGCGCTTCTGGCCGGAAGAGGTGAGTGTCCACGCCCCCCGGGAGCGCCGAAGTCTTCTCCGCTAGGTCCGGAAAGTCTTCGGTGATGGTGCCCGCGCTGTGGGAGGAGAGGGCCAGGATCCTGCTCGCCCCCTCTAGTCCTTCGCGGGTAGCCTGCATATACCTCTCGCTCTTGCGGGCCACGTACTGCAGGGCGCTGCCGTGGACTATGCTAGTGTACGGAACATCTGAGCCTTCCAAGGCGCGGCGCGCGATCAGGGGTCCTGGCACGGCATGGTTGGTAACGGCCGCCTCAGCGCCAGAGGCCTTAAGCACCGTCCGTACCGCGCTTGTATTCTTCTCAACGTAGTTTTCGAACTCTTCGTTCGTCAGGTCTAGGAAAGTCTTTACCCTCCACCCCGGATAGTCATCATAGACGTAGACAGGCAACAGGTCACCGATCGTCGGCAGATAGACGAAGCAGCGCCCTGGATAGAGCGTCTCTTGCTTGCCTTGCCTCTCGATACGATCCTCGTCGACCACTGCGTACTCGTCGACAAAGTCGTACGAGAGCGGTTCGGGTTGCTGGCAGAGGAGGTGAACTTCGTGGCCCTCGCGCACCAAAGCGCGGCAGAGGTTCTGGACGTAGACGTTGCTCCCGGTGTCCGAGAGCATGTACCCGTGGGTCATGATCAGCTTCACGACACCATCCTCAACCCGCAAACGCGACTGAACTCGACCTACCATTCTTGCATAGTGGAACGCGCCACGAAGGCTTACTTCCAACCTGCAACAGTGGGAGACGATGTCACCGAACCGTGGGGGATCAAGGCGGCCGCCCCGATCTCCAATGCAAGTAAAACGTAAAGTTGTGGAAAACCTCAGTTAACTTGTCGAGCTTCTTTGACAGTTACCCACTGTAAGCGGCTTCTTGCCCGGCCCAGCCCTCAAGCACGGTGATCAGGGCCGAGTGGTCCCAGCCACCCCGTCCTCTAGCCGTCAGAGCTTCAAACATCTGTTGAACCATCGCCGTCACCGGCAGGGGCACCCTGTGCTCCCTGCCCGCCTCCAACGCTATCACGAGGTCCTTGCGGTGGGTTTCCGCCCTGCCGCCCGGTTCAAACTCGTGCTCCAAAACATCTTCGCCTTGACCTTCATGACCTTGTTGTCCGCCAAGCCACCAGAGAGAACCTCGATGAGCTTCGCCGGCTCCACCCCGGCCTTGTCTCCCAAGACCAGTGCCTCCGAGACTGCCTCGATGATGAGGGCAACCACAATCTGGTTGCACGCCTTGACCATCTGCCCGGCCCCGCTTTCCCCGACATGCACCACAGTCTCGCCCATCACGCCCAAGAGGGGCTTGGCCCTCTCGAAGTCCTTCTCCGTGCCGCCGACCATGATCGAGAGCGTACCCTTCTCGGCCCCGACGTCCCCACCGGAGACCGGGGCGTCGAGCATCCCGACACCATTCTGTCGGGCGGCGCGGACCAGCTCCCTCGCCAGTACCGGCGAGGAGGTGCTCATGTCGACGATTAGCGAGCCCTCCTTGGCTCCCTCCAAGAGCCCTTCCTCGCCCGCTACAACCTCTTCGACCTCGGGAGGACCGGGGAGCATGCTGACGATGATCCCGCTCTTCTCGGCCGCCTCCCTAGGGCTCCCGGCAACGGTAGCTCCTTCGGAGGCCAGCTCCTCGGTCTTCTCCATGGTGCGGTTGTGGACCACCAACTCGTAGCCCGCCTGCGTGAGGCTACGAGCCATAGGCTTACCCATTATCCCCAGCCCCACGAACCCTACCTTCTCAGACATTTCGCCTCCTTATGCTTCCTTCAGGCTTTGACTATCTGTTGCCTTTTGTTCGGAGGTGACTAAGACGGTACCCGCTACCCTCGGTGCTTCAGGCGCGGTTCGGGGTCCCGCGTCCTCACCCCTTTACAGTCTGGTCCGTGGCTGGTAGTTGGCCAGAATCCCTTCCGCGCAGGCCCAGCCTCTGCCTCGCCTCGTCCGGGGTTGCCGGTTCGCGGTCGAGCTCGCGGGCAATACGCACGGTGCGCTCGACAAGTTGCGCATTGCTCTCTACCGGTTCATCCCGCCTGTAGAGCACGTTGTCTTC
>JALYGT010000093.1 GCA_030776965.1 Actinomycetota bacterium | reverse complement strand
ACCGGAGCAGACGCAGCTAGAAGATACGCAGTAGGGGGCCGGGGATTCACCCCGGCACCTCCCCTGCGCGGAGCCTATGAGGAGCGACCTCAAGCCGGGCGCTGCCATCCGCGTAGAGCGTAGCGCGGAAAGCCACGGCCCCCTCTATTGCGCGATCACGCCCGCTGGTCTACCGCCTCGAACCACCAGCGTTCGCCCCCCTCGTCCCCAAGCGTGGCGCGGAAGACCAGGGGAACGCTCACTGCACCCGCACTGCAACCATGTATTCGTCTGACCCTCCCCGCAGCCACGAGACTCGCGTCTCCCTGTTCGTGGTCACCCTTGCCTCGGGTTGTGGTCCCGAAGGTCGCAGGTTCGAGCCTCGTCGGCCACCCTCCTATTTGCAGGGAAAATGTACACCAGGCCTCTCACGCCTCCACGCTCAGCGAGATCATCGAAGACTAGGCACAGGCCGAAGGCAAGACAGACAACAACTCCCTCCCTCCTTCGGCAAGTAACGGGCTTTGCACCAAAGTCTGATTGGTGCAACCGTCGAAAGTGCATTGCGCTAGGCAGAGGGGGCTTCCGCCTCTAGGCGGGCTTCTCCACCCACTCGGGCTCGGGGGTGATCCTCTCCTCTGGGTGCGGCCCCGGCCCGTCAAGCCCGCTGGAGCTTACCGTCATCAGCACCCGTACCTTCATGTCGTGGTCACACAAGGCCTGGCAGGAGAGGTGCACCTGCCCGAGGAGGTTCCGGCTTTCGAGCACCTCAAGCTCGGCCTTGGTCATCTTCTCCGGCTCGCCCTCCAGATACTCGATGCGGCAGGTAGTGCACCTGGCATAAGAACCGCATCGGTGCAGGATATCCACCCCCGCGTCCTCTTCGATGGCCAGGACCAGTCGCTTACCTTCTGGGACTTCGAACGCCCCGACGCCATCTACCTCTAGCTCGGGCATGCGTTTCTCCTTCCAAGTATCTATCATCCATCTTATCATCGTTGTGCGGCATCGCTGGGTATCGCTACCTAAAAATGGCAGCGAGGTCTCTCAGCGTGATCGCAGCGCTCGTGGACCGGTTGCCCAGCAACTGCCGTGAGGCTAATGAGCGATAAACCTGTGCAGGCCGAGCCCCGGCGTCGAACTTGTAACCGTCTTCCCACTCGCGTCGCAGTTACCTGAGCTTGCGGATTACTTTGCACTCAGTTCTGCTGTAGACGCTTCTCGACTTCTCTGCCGGCGGGATCGTCTCAGAGGGCTCGCGGCCCTCGTAGCGGCCGTCGACCTCAGCCGGACTGTCCCCCTCGACCTTGGCTGAGCTGCCTTTCCCCCTCTCGGCATAACGCGAGCATAGTTGCGTGGAGGGTGAGGCGGCGCTATGCTACTAGGCGGTGACGCCGCCCCCACTTACGCTTCGTATGATGGCACCGACCGAGGAGCCCCGGCCTTCCTTACTCACCTAATTGCCGACAACAAGGCGCTTTCTCAGAGCCTGAGCTTCCGATGTCGATCCTTCCCGCAAGGTGGGTGAAGCCCGTCCGTAAGTACGAGGCGCTGAAGAACCTCCTGCACTCCTACCGCTAGGCAGCTTTGCCAGGGTGTTCCTAATACCATCCTGTGTCGCCTCGATTACTAGTTAACTTTACTGCAACCGCACTGCAACCAGGCCAGTAGGCGTCGGATAAAGGAACTCTCCGATAACACCTGAAAGCGCATAAATAAGGTAGATTTCCGGACCTGCTAGGAGAGGCTAGAACGTACGAGATCTCTCTATGAATCAGAAGTTCGCAGGTTCGAGTCCTGCCGAGTGTACTAAGAAAACTCCCACAAATCGCGGGGTTTTACTCTTCCTGGCTCTGATCGTCTCTTGTGTCTATCACCTCGTACTCCTCGGAGACGTCTTTTAAGCCTAGCGCCCCTCAACCAGAATCTATTACTGCAAGCAAGGTGGAAACCGTGACGACCGAGATGGCCGTCGAAAGCAGGATGGCGCTTGAGATTCGGCCTACGTAGGTATCGTATTGGTGAGCGAGGATGAATACATTGGCGGCGACCGGGAGGGCAGCCGCGAGTACGGCGACGGCTGCCCAAAGGGGAGTCACGTCAAAGAGTTGAGTAGTCAACCACATCGCTGAGGGGTGAACAATAAGCTTGAAGGAGGTTATGTACGAGACTTCGCCTAGCCCTGCAGAGAGCGAGCGACCAGCCAGAGTTGCGCCGAGTGCGAAGAGGGCACATGGACCAGCGGTACCGCCAAGGAGATCGGTGAAGTTCTCTACCGGAGTGGGCAGTCCGAGACCTAGCGCCGAGATCAAGGCACCGGCGAAGATGGCGACGATCAAGGGGTTTCGGGCGAGTGCGCCCGTCACTGAGCTGGGGACTCGCGACCATCCACCTGATCCTTTTGTAGCCTCTACCAGAGCGATGGTGAAGGGGATGATTAACGTTACCTCCAAGGATAGGCCCAGTACCAGGGGTATGGCAGCTGCCTCCCCGAAGACTGCGGCCACCAGTGGTAGACCCATGTAGCCTGTGTTCCCTAGGACCGCTGCTGAGCCCTGCAACGCCGCCTCCCCCGGTTGCACCTTGAATAGGAGCCTTCCTAGAAGCGCAGCGACGACGAAGACAGAAAACCCGGCGCTCAGGTAGGCAGCCATGAAGGAACCGTTCAAGATGTTCTTCAGCTGTGAGGTCGCTACTAAGTTGAAAAGGAAGGTGGGTAGGGCGAAGTAGAAGACGAAGGCGTTCACACCCGCGATGCTCGCTTCGCTAAGGAGTCGGAATCGTCCAGCCCCGTAGCCGCAGAAGATCAGGGCGAAAAACGGCAATGCCGTGTTGAGTATGGTCTGCAAAACTTAGAAAAGTCAATCTAACACAGCTGAGGTGTGTAAAGCGGTTTTAACCGCCACGAGGACCGCGGCTGGTAGGGAATAGGGCCAGGAAAGGAACTGCGTTAGTTTGAAGTGCGTTTAAAGGAGCTTTGAAGGACGAGGAGAAGGGGTCTCTAGGGTTGTCCTGAGCGCGTTAGGGTGAAGAGCTTGCGTCTACTAGGAGGCGGGTCCTACTCTAGTCCGACCTTCCTACTGATGGTGGTTCTCACGCCTTCTCGCCGCCCGCGGGTCCAACGTACGCCCTCATAATGCCTTACTTCCCGTTCGGTCTGCCTACTTCCCTTGTCCCGATCGTCAATTTTAGATCAAATACACATGCTGGTATAGACGAGGAAGGGAACCATTGGAAAGAAAAAATACGAGGTATGGGCAGAACCACGTTTCCTATACTGTGAGCGGCCCGGAAGCGTTGGTGGAGATCCTGATCGACTCCTGGGGGGTACCTCACATTTATGCCTCCTCTACCTACGACGCCTTTTTCGCGCAAGGCTTCAACGCCGCTCGCGACAGGCTCTGGCAGATCGACCTCTGGAGGAGGCGTGGCCTGGGCCTCCTTTCGGAGGCCTTCGGCACGACCTACCTGGAGCAAGACCGGGCCGCACGCCTCTTCCTGTACCGCGGCAGTATGCGCGAGGAGTGGCCTGCGTATGGCTCGGACGCTGAGCGCGTTGTGACAGCGTTCGTGAACGGCATCAATGAGTATGTGAGGCTGACCGAAACAAGACCCGACCTCCTCCCGGTTGAGTTCGAGATGATGAACTACAGGCCTGCCCTCTGGTCCCCAGAGGACGTGGTGCGCATCCGGAGCCACGGCCTGTATCGAAACGTTACTGATGAGATCGCTCGCACCCGCACGATGCGGGACTTCGGGCCAGAGGTGGAGGCCCTCCGCAGCCACTTGGAGCCACCTTGGAATCCTACCGTCCCGGAGGGACTAGACTTCTCTGTGATCCCCCACGACATCCTCCGAGTCTACGAGCTGGCCACGAGCCCCGTGGAGTTCGGTGAAGACGCACCAGGAAATGACGGCGCGAACGGTGCATCTTTCCCTGAGAAGGGACATGGAAGGACCTTGGAGGGCAGCAACAACTGGGTCATCTCCCCGGCACGCACCGCCACCGGGCGCCCTATCTTGGCCAACGATCCACACCGCGAGCAGTCCGTGCCGTCGCTGCGCTACGTTGTCCACCTGGTGGCCCCCAGCCTGAACGTGATCGGCGCCGGGGAGCCTGCCCTGCCAGGCATCTCCACCGGCCACAACGGACGAGTAGCCTTCGGTTTCACGATCTTCTCTGTGGATCAGGAGGATCTCTACATCTACGAGACTAATCCCCAGGACCCCTCCGAATACCTCTACGAGAGGCGCTGGGAGTCGATGAAGGTCGAGAAGCAGCAGATCCCTGTCAAGGGAGAAAAGCCCGCGGAGGCGGAGCTCAAGTACACTCGCCACGGGCCGGTGATCTACGAGGATTTCGAGAAGCACGTCGCCTTCGCCGTACGGGCTGCCTGGTTACAGCCGGGTATGGCCCCGTACCTCGGCAGCATCGAGTGCATGCGCGCGAAGGATTGGGACGAGTTCCTCACAGCCATGAACCACTGGGGTACGCCGGGCGAGAATTTCATCTACGCAGACACTGAGGGTAACATAGGCTGGAAACCTGCCGGGCTTACTCCCATAAGGTCGAACTGGGATGGGTTGTTGCCGGTGCCAGGAGGCGGCCGCTACGAGTGGGACGGGTTCTTAGACATGGACCAGCTACCCGTAGCATTCAACTCCTCCCGCGGCTGGATCGCCACTGCCAACGAGATGAATTTGCCGGAGGACTATCCTTACGAGGAGAAAAAGGTCGGCTTCGAATGGCTTGCCCCGTTCCGCCGACAGCGGATAGACGAGATGTTGGGCAAGAATCCCAACCACCTACCAAGAGATTCAGTAAACCTGCAGACGGATTACCTCTCCATCCCCGCGCGCAGAATTGGCGGCAAGCTGGAAGGGCTGCGCTCGGAAGATCCGAAGGTCGAGCAGCCCCTCGAGATGCTAAGGAGGTGGGACTTCGTGTTGTCCACGGAATCGGCACCAGCGGCGCTCTTCGAGGTGTGGTACCGCCTCTACCTGCGTGACGCGTTGGTGGCCAGTATTGTCCCGCCCGAGGCAAGGATCGCGGTTACAGAAGACTCCTTCGAATCCGACGCCGAGGTGGGCGATAGTAGGGTAATCCTCGAGCTCGTGGAGAGCCCTGACGAGAAGCTGGGATCAGAGCCGGAGAAGGCTCGCAACGAGGCGATACTGTGCAGCCTTAAGGAAGCCTCCGAGCATCTCGTACAGCTGCTCGGCCCGGATCCTGCGGCTTGGGAGTGGGGCAAACTGCACCACGCCTTCTTCTCCCACCCCCTGTCCTCGCTAGCAGACGAGGAAATCCGGGACCGGTTGAACATCGGTCCGCTGCCACGCGGGGGTAGTGGCGATACCGTAGGTAACACGGGCTACCGGGTAGAAGACTTCCGGCAGACCGGGGGCTCATCGTGGCGGGTGGTCGTGGATGTCGGCAGTTGGGACGACTCCTTGTTCATGAACGCGCCGGGGCAGTCGGGAGACCCACGAAGCCCGCACTACGCCGACATGTTCGAGGAATGGGCAAGGGACGGGGCGTTCCCGCTGCTCTACGGTCGGGAGAAGGTCGAGACCGCAACCGAGCAGAGGATCTTGCTCAAGCTCTCTCCCGAAGCGCATTAGCTTCACGCTGTCTCTGAGGCTTTCCGAGCAGCACTATACTGGGCGCTTCCAATCTAGGTCTGGCATAGCCTCAAGCCGGACATGCGCGAGGTCGGCCACTAGCGTGAGATTATCGAGTGTTTTACCATAAGGCTGTCACAACCCCGCGGCGCTCCTGTTCATGCTCGTCCTCCGAGCAGATGTCGTTTCTACTGCATAGGTTTGACCGCAATCTGACCGCAACCGGGTGTCTCTCCCTGTCCCTCTATGGAACTTGAGAGTGCCGAATATCTTATAAAAGCGCGCTTTTGTCCCCTGGTGTCCCTACGTGTCGCTAAATGCCTACGAATCAGAAGGCCGCAGGTTCGAGTCTGCCGAGCGCGCCCGGCGTCTACCACGCGCGAGTCGCCGTTCGTCGGCCTCGTGGGAGGACCGGCCGCCGCCTAGCCCTCCGCCTCACGGCCATATAGGGTTGCTCCAGGCCCGCCTCTCCGCCGGATCCACCACGGTGACGCGGCAGTAGGAGCCGCGGAACGGCGCAAGGTCGAACTCGGCTTCGACGACCGGTTCGCCCGTGCGCTCGGACCCGCTCTGCCACCGGTCGCCGCCCGTGGTCAGCGAGATCGCGTACGCTTCGCTCGTCTCCACGCGCAGCCGCTCGTCATCCACGATCAGCTCTCGCAGCGACGGCCCCTGCGTCGAGTAGTAGCGCCCGGCCTTCATCGATCCCAGCAGGGTCTCTGGGTCGAGCCGGTCGCAGTGGACCTCCACCCAGCCCCCGAAGCGATCGCGGGGGTGACCGAAGTGCGCGTCGTCGCCTGCGTTGACCAAAACCTTGTGGCCTTTCTCCAGCAGGCCGTCGAGCATGTAAGCGCCGTTGGCCCTATCGGGGATGGCGGCCATTGCCCCGTTGTGGTTGTAGACTTCGACCGCGTTCACGGCGTCCAGCCCCGGCAGCCCGTCGGCCGCCGCGAGCGGAAGGTTGTTAAGCCCTGGGTGCAGCATTATGACGAACGCCCCGAGGTCCGCGGCCCGCCGGATGGTCTCGGCGTGGTCGTCCGCCGGGGGCGGCCCGAAGTCCGGGGGCAGGCCGGCGGCCGTGACCCAGTAGCAGTCGCGCTGCTCCCACGGCGCCGAACTCAGCTCGGCACCCAAGATCGTGGCGAAGTTTCCGTCGCGTGAGGGTCGCGTATCTGTTACCCGCCAGCCGTACTCCTCTTCGAAGTGGTCAGAGAGGCAGAGAAAGTCGTAGCCTGCCGCCTGGTAGGCGCCCACGACGTCCTCGGGTTCGAGCAGGCCGTCGGACCTACTGGAGTGGCAGTGAAGGTTGCCGCGAAAGAAGCGGCCTTCTCGTCCGTCCTTGAGCATGTCCCGCGCCATCGGCCGACTCCTCTCCGGATCTACCATCCGTCGTTGTCTCGTTTTGGTGCCCGAGCCCTCAGAACGCGGCCATCCGGCCGTGGGAACCGCCCGGGGTGCCGGATGGCCGGGCACGCTGCCTTTCACCGACTACCGTGCCGAACATACGCGATCGTCGGGCCCGTCGATCTTCCAAGCTCCCTCCTCGAAGGCCCACTCCTGCCGCGGGGGCGAGAAGGCCGGGGGTCGGACAGCGAGCGACGGAACGAGCGGCGTGCTCTCCCTTCGGACCTTTACCCGGCCGCCTCCGAGCTTTTCTAAGTCGAGGAGCGTAACCTCGAACGGTGGCTCGACGAGCGCCGCGCACGAGACTTGCAGTACGGGCCCCTCGATACGGGTGGCCCGCAGGTGCACGTGCCCGTTGACTACGACGGTCGGCGCCTCCCGCCCGAGCAACAGCCGCGCTACCTCCTCCAGGTCCTCGAGGTTGTCGCCGTAGACTAGGCCCGCCGACGAGACCTCCCCCGAGAAGGAGATGGCGGGGTAGTGGGTGAACCACGCCACGCACTCGTCGTCTCCCCACTTAGAGACGTGCGGCCTTCCGGCCTGACCTGCGGCGTAGCCCCAACTCCCACTCTCAACGGAGAAGCCAGCAAGCCGTAGGCCCTCCTCGGCCGCTTCGCCCTCGGGCGTGAGGAGACGGACGTTGTCCGCCCCGACCTGCCGCACAGCGTCGGCGAAGGCGTCCTCCCGCAAGAAGCAGTCGTGGTTGCCTGATGCGGCCCATACTGCGAGCCCGGCCTCAGCTGCCGTCCTCACCCCCGCCTTGAGCGACTCCTCGTCGCCGGAGTGCGAGAGGTCGCCCAGCAGCACCAGCCCGTCGGCGCCTTCCCGAACGCACCGGCGCAGCGCCAGCCGATATGCCGTTAGGGTGTCGGAGTTCCCATACTCGACGTGGAAGGCCGGGACCCTCGTGCCGGCGGAGCCGAGGTGTGCGTCCGCCACTATGCCGAGCCTCAACGCGAACTCACCCCCTCACGACCTGCTACTTGCCGACCTCGGCGTGGTAGTGCACCGGGCAGCTTGCACGTTGCGGTGCCATTCTCCTCGAGAACCCCCGCAAACGCAACTTACCCTCGGGTCGCCTATACCCTTCGTACGCTTGTTATCAGAAATTCCCGCCTTATTACCGCCCTGTTACCGCCGCAACACCGGAGAGGTCAAGTGGTAGCGTAATGCTACGGCTGCGCACTATAGGAGGTGGGTGATAGACGGGCGGAAGTACACGGAGTTTGGCAGCTACATGTTAGGCGTAGCTAACAAAAACAAGGGTGTTCGCGGTCCATACAGGGTGGCGCGCTTCATGGAGCAGGAGGCTGGGCGAAAGCATTACGATTTGGGGTGGATGGCACCACCGGCAAGCCGCTCCAGCTACCCAGAGGTGGTGCGGTCTCTAGGTATTTCCTCGGCCGGTCCTACCCGCAGCCGTGGTGGGTCAAGGCGTTTGCGGAACTCTTCGACCTAAACCAAGAGGAGAGGCAGGCGTCGGCAGAACACTACGCCTACAAATCTTGAGTAGCCTAACTGGCCCTCGGGCGGTGTCTGCAACCTTTGTCGATGCTAAGGGGGTGTAACGAGTTCGTTATGTGCCAGCCCCGGTCCTAATGAAGCGCTCTCTGCAACTAAACTAGAGACGCCAGTTATGGGTGCCCGGAACTCTGTCATCCCCGGTCCTAACACATCGGTGTCTGCAACTTTGTATAGTCAATTCGGTTCCGATGATCGGAACCGGTTGCACCCCTCGACCGCCGGGAGCGGTGTCTGCAACTGGAAGCGGCAGGGGGCGTCGGACGCCCCCTAGGTCAGCCCCGGTCCTGGTCCGGGGTGCTTAGGCGATAGGACCGGGGGAGAGCACGAAAAAGGGGCCGGTGAAAGTTCACGGAAACAGAAAAAGTGATGGGAGATGTCCGGCCCCCGTAGCAATTGGTAGGTGACATCGTACCTGCGTAATTTACTATGAGTAACCGGTGCGCCCGTTAGAAGCCATCCTCGTGGCCTGAGAGCACGATAAAGGCCGGAGAGGAGGGTGTTGGCTCTCCGGCCTCAAGCGGAGTCGGGAGGAAAGACAGCGCTCCCCGTGCGGGTTGCGGCCCCGCCGCCCATGTAGCATAGCCATCATACACGTCTATTGCAAACGAAACCGCTGCGCCCCGGTCGGGAGGGGTAGATCACTAGGACCGGGGCTATGCGTACTTCCGACAAACTACCTTGTCGGCAATTCGGTGAATGAGAGGATCCGCCTTAAGCACTGCCTTAGCCTTATGTTGCCCGCAGATAGCCGGGCGCACCTGTAGTCCTTCCCTTTGACAGCTAAGGGGGATAGTGGCATGCTGCTCGCTTGCGGTCCGTGTCCTCTCTCTCATGCTTGCAACGACCCGGACCGCCTTTGCTTGTCATTAAGGAGAAGGAGGTTTGTACATGGCCGAGCTCTCCCCGCAGCGGGCACAGTTTAGAGAAGAGCTTAGGGAGTTGATCCGAACAAACACTCACCCCTGGAGCGGTACGGCTACGGTCTATCGGCGCGAGGTGGAGGAGATTGGCGCTTCCGTGGACCTGACGAAAACCGAAGCATGCTCCACGTTCTTGGGTCTAAGAGGTTCACTTTGGGATCTGCGCACCGGCAACATAGTCGAGAGCATGATTAGCACCAGCGCAGACCTGGCAGAAGAAGACCCGCCTC
>JALYGT010000092.1 GCA_030776965.1 Actinomycetota bacterium | reverse complement strand
GGAAAGCCTGAGCAAGAGGAGAACATGTGGGCGGAGAAACTGGCCCAAGTAGATCGCAAGCGTTCGCGCTACCAGGAGATGGCAGCGGAAGGTCTCCTCACCCTCGAGGAGCTGAGGGCGAAGCTAGCTGAACTCCAGGAGATCCGTGAGGCAACGGAGCGAGAGCTGGAGAATTTGAGAAGTCGTAAAGAACGCTTAGAGGAGTTGGAGAAGGACCGAGACGCCTTGCTCGAATCCTTAGTCACGATGATACCGGCCAGTCTAGATACCCTCTCAGGGCTGGAGCGCAACAAGGTTTACCGGATGCTGCGTCTTATCGTCATGCCCGCCCCTGAAGGGTACGAGGTCAGTGTGGCTCTTTGTACTACTGGACCATGTTCTCGAGGCCGTCCAGGGTCCAGGTTATGCCCAAACCGAGTATCACCAGCAAGTGCCAGCGGCTCCACGGCAGCCGGTCTATCCTCCCCGGGATTCTGCTCTCTACCACGGGTCTCTCGCTCACACCCCGCCTCCTCTCCTAAGAGCCTCTCCTTTTACCAGTTCTTTTGCTACTGGTCTCGAGTATATCGTCCAGGAACTAGACAAGACGCACCAGGGTCCGTGTCGTTACCATAAAAACTCTTCCTCTTGAGTCGGCCCCGGCCACCCCTTCGTCCTCCTTGCTCCGATTGTCTTAGATTGTCTTATTGTTGTCCCGCCTCATTAGCGCCGCGTAATCCTCCGTTAGGGTTTGATAAAGGATGGGTAAAGATCCCCTTACCTTTGCTCGAGGATGATGCCTTTCCTCTCACGAACCTCCTCCATAAGGTCTTTGTGGGAGGCGAAGCTCCCTTTCGCGGCCTTTCGGTTGCGTCTCTTCTTTCGTGCTCAAGACGGCGCGTCTTGCTCGCCCAGGGCGATCGCCGCGGCGATGTGCGAGAGGTGGCTCAATCCCTGGGGGAAGTTGCCCAAAGCTTCGCCGGCTTGCGTGTCGTACTCTTCGGAGAAGAGGCCGAGATCGTTGCTGGCGGAGAGAGTGCGGTCGAAGACCTCCTGGGCGTCTTCCACCCGGCCCTGGCGAGCCAGGCACTCCGAGAGCCAGAAAGAGCAGGCGAGAAAGGCACCCTCCTCGACATCGCTGCGGAAGCGTTTGAGCAGGCCGTCGTCGTCGAGATCCTCGCGGATGGCGTCCGTCGTGCGGATCATGCGCTCGTCTTTGTAATCAACGAACTCCACTTTGGGCAGGAGCAGGAGCGCCGCGTCAAGCTCTTTGTTCCCGAAGGCTTGGATGAACACGCCGCGTTCTTCGTCGTAGCCTTCGCCCTCGATGGCCTCCCGGATCTCGTCCCGCGCCTTCTTCCAACGCCGTTCGGGCGCTTTGCGCAGGGATTCTTCGGCCAGCTGCAGGCCCCGGTTGAGCGCAGACCAGCACATGGCCTTGGAGACCACGAAGTGCTGCGGCTCGCCGCGCTCCTCCCACAAGCCGTGGTCGGGCTCCTCCCACAGCTCCGCCGCCCTGTCGACCAACTCCAGGAGGAAGCGCCAGTAGTCGTCGTCGGGTGAGTTGCCCCGCCGGTGCCAGCGCCAGGCCAGCTCCAGGAGTTCCCCGTACACGTCCAGCTGTAGCTGGCTGGCGGCAGCGTTGCCGATTCGCACAGGCTTCGCTCCCCGGTAGCCCTCCAGGTCGTCCAGGTTCGTTTCCGTGAGGCGTCGCTCTCCGCCCATGCCGTACATGATCTGGAGCTTCTTGGCGCTGCCAGCCGCGCTGCGCTCTATAAAGCGCCGGAACCTGTCGGCTTCGTCTTCGAAGCCGATCTCGGCCAGGGAACGCACGCTGAAGAAGGAGTCGCGGATCCAACTGTACCGGTAGTCCCAATTCGCGCTACCGCCGGGGATCTCGGGCAGGGAGGTCGTGGCGGCAGCTGCAATGGCTCCCGTTCTGTGGTTCATGAGCCCTTTGATAGCGGTGGCAGAGCGGATAATTCCGGGTTTGTGAGGGCCTTTAAACTTGTTGCGCGAGGACCATTCTCGCCACCATTCGATCGTCTCCTCCAGGCGACGGTCCAGCTCTTCGGCACCGAGCACCTCATACGCCCGCTCGTCCAACTCCTCCGGAGGCACCGAAACTACCGAGAGCCGCACCCGCTCACCGGCGTGCACGCTTACCGAGGCTCCGAGACCGTACTCCTCCACCACGGAAATCTCGGCGTCGGTAGAGATCAGAAGCCCATCGTTGCCACCGATGGCGCTGTAGAGTCTGACCCCTTCCTGCCTGAGCCAGGGCTCCAGATCTCCATAGTCGAAGCGGGGCACTATCTTCAGGTCCAGCTCCACGTACCCACGAACGCCTTCTACGATGCGGAGCAGCTGAGGGTATGGGTATTCCTCTCTGCTGCGCGGAAGGGTAAAGCAGTCAAAGAGGTGGGCCTCGCCTCCTCCGGCCCGAAAGACCGTCCTCAGGACGAGGGTCTCCTCGCTGTACTCTCTGGACGAGCTTCCGGCTCCGTTCTTCGCGGATATGGAGCAATAGCCGCCTTTTTCCCAATCGAGCAGCCGACCAAAACAGCTTCCAGAGTCGATGCGTTGTATGCAGCACCAATCTATGGAACCCTCGCTCGAGACGAGGGCCGCCGAGTTGCTGCCGGCGATGAGAGCGTAGTCGCTGATGGGCGGGTAAGCCGACGGTTCAGGCATCCCGGGCCTCCCATACTCCGTTAACGGCCAGTCCTGTAGCCAGCGCCGCATCGAGGACGGCTGGCCAGCGATGATCTTCGTTCAGGGCGGCGAGCCCAAGCATGCTAAGGGCGTGCGTGGCGTCTGTGGCCGCTCCGGTGAGGAGCCTGCTGCGGGTCCCGGCACGGTCTAAGATAAGCGCCTGCGCCAGATGCCTAAAGCCCAGTACCCGCCACATCAGCGCGGTAGCTCTGTCAGACGACCCGCCAGAGGCCACCCGTGTCACCGCACCGGGCGCGAGGAGCAGTAATGCGCCATAGGCGGCACGCGTGATGGCGATGTACCTCATCGCCGCACGAGCCCTGCGGGCACGGCGTGGGCCTCCGGGATCACGAGCGGCGCCGTGGCGAACGACGCGCCGGCCGCGCAGAGGCACCTCAGGCAGAACGCCCTATGCTCCGTCCACTGCTCCAGGGGCAGCTTCCCCGCTTGGGCGGCGTCGAACGCGACCTTGGCGGTGAGGACCGGGCGATCGAGCGGCCCTGGATACCCCTTGCCCTCGCCGCCCGCCGCCAGCACCGCCGTGAGCGCGTAGCTTGCGATGCCGAGGACGGTGTCGGGTATCTCCAGCACCTCGTAGGCCTCCGTGGCGGCGTCCACCTCGTCGGCGTCGAGATAGGGCAGTGGCGGCTCCGGCACGCGCTCTATGATGCCCGTCTGGTAGAGAGCCACCACCCCGAGGGAGCCGATAGCGGCGAGCGAGAGCCCCACTACCCCTCGCCGGTTCCTCAGCAACCTACCCGAGCCGCACCTGTGCTGCCGGCTCAACTCCTCCGGCATCACCGCAAGCCCCTGAGCAGGGCGGCGGCGACCGCGCCGGCCCCGGCCAGTGCAAGTAGGCCGCGATTCTTTGTCGCCCAGACCTGCGGGCTGCTCTCGTACGACTGCCCGTCGAAGCTCCCGTGCGCCCCGGGATCCCCGGATTGGGGCTCGAACAGGTTGCCCTCTCGATAGGAGCCCTCCACCGGCTCGGCGGTCTGCTGGGACTGGTACGCCGTGCGCGCCAGGTAGCGTGCGACGAGCCCGGGCGCCACCTTATTGCCCAGAATCGTGAGCACCGAAGAGGTGCCCACATACATCTCCCGCCTCTTGTGGTGCGCCGACCAGTAGATCGCATCCGCCGCCACCTCGGGTTGGTAGATGGGCGGTACCGGCTGCGGATGGTAGGCCATCTTGGAGCGGCAGTGGTCGAACTGCGGGGTGTTGAGCCCTGGGAGCTGCGGCATGGTTATGTGCACGTTGGAGCCCTGGTGCATCAGCTCCGTGCGTACGGAGGCGGTGAACCCCCTTACCGCAAACTTGGCCCCGCAGTATGCGGACTGCAAGGGGATGGCCCGGTAGGAGAGGGCGGACCCCACCTGCACTATGGTGCCCTTGTCCCTGGGCAGCATGCGTCTCAAGGCCGACATCGTGCCGTAGACGTAGCCCAGGTAGGTGACCTCGGTCGCCCGCTTGAACTCCTCAGGGGAGATGTCCTTCAACTCTGAGAACACCGTGGTCATGGCGACGTTGACCCAGATATCTATGGGGCCGAACTCCTCCTCTACCCTTTGCGCGGCGGCCTCGACCTGCTCCGGATCTGCCACGTCGGTTGGCAGCGCCAGGGCCCTGCCCCCCGCCGCCTCGATCTCCTTGCACGCACCCTCCAACCCGTCGCGGTTGCGGGCGAGGAGCGCTACGCGCGCGCCTTGTTCTCCGAAGACCCGGGCCGTCGCCCGCCCGACGCCCGCCGACGCTCCCGTAACGACTACTACTTCGGATCTATCGTTGGTGTTCATGCGATCCTCCTAACCTGTTCCTAGCATATTGTGGCCGGGCATGGAGACTATGGAGGAGTGGTTCTCTTCCTCGTCGAGGGGTCGTAGAGCTTGCCCTTGGGCATCGTCTTGCGGGTGAACCTGACCCACTCGCTGCTGGGCTTGGACTGGTCGTTCCAGTAGAGCTTGGGGTGGGTGGCGAATATCTCCATGCCGCTCCTTATAAGGAACGTAATGAATATAAGGCTTACCCAGGGCGTTACGCGGATCCAGGCGGGAAACTCAAGCTCCGGCACCTCAATCTCCTTTCCGTAGAAGGGCTCTAGTCATGCCAGGCTCGCCTGTTGGAAGCGGCGACGTTCATGCCGGTTATTATCCAGAGCGCCGACAGGAGCGAGACGGCGAAGAGGGCCCCGAAGGACAAGCCAATGAATTTCTCGGCTTCGAAATGCTCGGGGAACTCGTACATGTGGGTCAGGCCGATCATCAGGATCAGCCCAATCCCCGACCACTTGACCACCCCGGCCCGTTGAAGTAGATGTACTTGTAGAAAGAGATCAGCTTCCCGATCCCGGTCCATCTGAGCAGAGCGTTCATCTGGCGTACTCGCCTTCGGTCTTCGCCTCCCCCGTACCCCGATTATACCGGCGGAGCAGCGCTTTAAGCATCCCTCACGGTTATCAGTGCGAGCCCCGCCTCATCGTCCCACCTGCGTTTCAGGTGCTCCGGGGACTCCGTGAGGACGACCTCCAGCGTCGGTCTAACGCGGGCCTCCAGAAGATGCCCGCCCCTGGTCGCGCCGTCCCGGAGGCCGAGCACGGCGTGGGCGTGCACTTGCGGCTCGCCGGCTTCCTTGACGGCCACGTTGCCGACGAGCGAGAGCACCTCCGCCTGCTCCCCTACCGGGATCTCCTCGTACTCCTTCTTCTCCACGTCGAAGTAGCCCAAAGTGGCGCCGCTGAAGGCGCCGAGGGCCGTGAAGTCGGCGGCGTCCAGGCCGTTCTCCTTCGCAAAGCCCGTCAGCTCCGAGACCACTTCGTCACCCGCCTCGAACACGAGCGCGAAGGTCTTCTGGCCGCCCTCCTCGTGAAGAAGCTTCGCCTTCATCCGAGCCTCCTCTTCAAGCCCCACGCCAGGGCGCCGCCTGCCGCAAGGGCTCCGCCCACGACGGCTGCCGCCTTGAGGTCCGGCGACTCGCCGTCTAGCACGATGTCCGGGTATTCGTTCTCGGGGCGCTCGTTCCGCGGGGTACCCTCGGGTCCGTAGTCCAGCGCCATCTTGATGACCTGCGCCGTATGCAGGGCGCGGCGGTCCGTGTCGCCCTGCTGGATCTGGGTCTTGCACGAGAAGCCGTCGGCTACGACTATGGTATCCCTCTCGGCGTTACGCGCGGCGGGCAAAAGGCGCCTCTCGCCGATCTGCATTGAGAGGTCGTGCTTGTCCTCCTCGAAACCCCAGGAGCCGGCAAGGCCGCAGCAGCCGGAGTCGAGCACCTCATAGTCGAGGCCCATCTTCTCGTACAGCTGCGTCTCCGCGCTCACCCCCATTACCGCCTCTTGGTGACAGTGGCCGTGCACGATCGCCTTGCGGTTCAGCTTCGGCGGATCGTAGTCTTCGACCTCGTTAACCAGGAACTCGGCCAGCGTGAGAGTGTTCAAGCTGAGGCGCCGGGCATCCTGGTTGTGCGGGAGCATGTTCGGGAGCTCGTCCCGGAAGGAAGCCACGCAGCTCGGCTCGGCGCCCACCACCTTGATGCCCTCCCGCACGTAGGGAGCGAGGCCGTCCACGAGGCGGTCGAAGAAGGCCCTCGCGGTGTCAAGCATCCCGTAGTCGAAAAGCGGGCGCCCGCAACACAAAGGCTCTTGGGGCACGATGACCCGGTAGCCCGCCGCTTCGAGCACCTCGACCGTGGCCTTCGCCGTGTCGGGGTGGAGGTAGTTGTTGAAGGTATCCGCGAAGAGCACGACCGCCGGCCCGTCCGGGTTCACGAGGCCGCGCTCCTTGAACCAGGCCTTGAACGTCCGGTGGGCGAAGGGGGGCATCTCCCGCTTCGTCGAGATACCACCCACCTTCTGGACGATCTCCTTCAGCACCGGCGCGTGGGTGACGAAGTTGGCGAGGCGTGGAATGTACTGGGCGACGCGCGCATGGAGCATGATCAGGCCCATCGTGTACGCGTAGGGCGGCCTGAGCCTCCCCTTGAAGTGCTTGGAGAGGAACTCGGCCTTGTAAGTGGCCATGTCCACGCTCACCGGGCAGTCGCCCTTGCATCCTTTGCACGAGAGGCAGAGGTCGAGGGCGTCGAAGACCTCCTCGCTCTTGAAGCCGTCCTTTATGGTCTCCCCACGCATCATCTCGGCCAGGATGCGCGCCCGCCCGCGCGTGGTGTGCTTCTCCTCGAGGGTCGCCATGTAGCTCGGGCACATGGTGCCGCTCGATGTGTCGCGGCACCGGCCGATGCCGACGCAGCGGTCCACGACGGCGTGGCCGAACGAGCCGTTGTCCTCCGGGTAGGCGAAGTATTTTTTCTCCGGCTCCGGCGGGCTGTAGTCGGGGCCGAACCTGAGGTCTTCGTCGAACTTGTTGGCGTCTATGACCTTGTTGGGGTTCATCTTCCAGTCGGGGTCCCAGATCGACTTGAACTCCCGGAACGCCTGCATGAGCTCCTCACCGAACATCTTCGGCAGAAGCTCGGCTCTTTGCTGTCCGTCGCCATGCTCGCCGGAGAGAGAGCCGTTGTAGGAGACGACGAGGTCGGCCGCCTCCTCCATGAAGCTGCGCCACTTCTTGAGGCCCTCGGCGGTCTTGAGGTCGAAGTTGAGGCGGCAGTGGATGCAGCCCTGGCCGAAGTGGCCGTAGAGCGCGGCCTTGTAGTTATACCTGTCCATCAAGGCCTTGAAGTCCCGCAGATAGTCGCCGACCTTCTCGGGCGGCACGGCGGCGTCCTCCCAGCCCGGCCAGTGGTCGCCCTCCAGGGGCACGTGCGCCGTCGCTCCGAGGCCGCCCTCCCGGATCGACCAGATCTGCTCTTCCTCCCCAGGGTCGTCGAAGAGCCTCATCGAGGGCGTGTCCTCGTCCTGCTCGAGCTTCTCCATAAGCTCTTGGGCTTTACGGTCGCTCTCCTCCTGCGATTCGCCGCCGAACTCGACGAGCAGCCAGCCCTTCCCCTCCGGCAAAAGCGGGATGTCGTTCGGGTGCATGCCCTTCAGCTGCATGTCGTTGATGAGCCGCTCGTCGATGGCCTCAAGCCCAGTCGGGCCGTGCTCCATGATCTCTGAGACGTGGTCGCCGGCCTCATAGATGGTCGGGTAGCCGAGCACGAGCAGAGAGCGCGCCGGCGGGTTGTATATAAGGCGAATCTTCGCCTCGAGGACCGTCGCCAGCGTCCCCTCGCTCCCTACTAGGGCCCTGGCGACGTTGAAGCCCTTCTTGGGCAGGAGGTCGTCGAGGTTGTAGCCGGAGACCCGGCGGGGGATGTCCGGGTAGCGCTCCCGGATCAGGTCGGCGTAGCGGTCGCGCAGGTCCCTGAGCATCCCGTAGATCTCGCCCTTGCGGCCACCCTCGGCGATGATCTGCTCGACCTCTTCCTCGCTGTGGTTCCCTACTCGCATCCGGGTGCCGTCGTAGAGCACGACATCGAGCTCCTCTATGTTGTCGGAGGTACGCCCCCCCATCACCGAGTGGATGCCGCAGGAGTTGTTGCCGATCATGCCGCCGATGGTCGCCCACTTGTGGGTCGAGGTGTCGGGGCCGAAGGTAAGGTTGTACTCCTCCTCGGTCCTGTCCGAGAGCTGGTCGCGGATGACCCCCGGCTGCACCCGGGCGTACCCCTCGTCCGGGTTGACCTCCAGGATCTCGCGCATATTCTTGGAGATGTCTATGATCACGGCGACGTTGGTCGTCTCCCCGGAGAGGCTCGTCCCCGTTCCGCGCGGCAGTACCGGCGCGCCGTGCCTGCGACAGACCTCTATCGCCGCCATCACGTCGTCCTCATCCTCAGGGATGACGACCCCGAAGGGCACCTGCCGGTAGTTGGAGGCGTCGTGCGCGTAGATGGCCCGGGTCCCGGCGTCGAAGCGCACCTCGCCCTTGATCCTCTCGCGCAGGTCGGACTGCAACGCCAGGGCGTTCAGGTTCATCTGCTGCCGCTGCGTGAGCTTCCGGGCTCCGTTCCTGATGATCTCGGTCATCGGCTTATCCCTTTCTAAGCAGCGTACTGCTCGGCCTCCGAACGCTTCAACTCGAGGCCCAGGCCAGGGCGCGAAGGGTCGGGGCGGAGGTAGCCGTCCTCGGGTTGAAGGACCCCGTCGAAGAGGATGTTCTCGGCGCGTACGTGGTCGTGGAAGTACTCGAGGTGCACGAGTGTCTCCATCGCACAGCAGGCGTGCGCCGAGATCGCGGGCGCGCAGTGCGCCGAGAACGGCATGTTGCGCCCCTTGCAGATGCCGTCCACCCGCACAAAGTTCGTGATGCCGCCGCAGCGGGTCACGTCGGCCTGCAGGATGTCTACGCAATCGGCCAGGTCGGCGACCTGTGGCAGGGTCCACTCGTACTCGCCCGCGGCGACCGCCAGTCCGCCGGGACCGTGATCGCGCAAGAGCCTCAAGCCCTCGCGATCCTCTGAGGTTACGGGCTCTTCAAGGTAGATGATTCCATCCTCGGCGAAGCGCTCGGCCCAGTAGAGCGCTTGCTTGCGTGTGTAGGCGCCGTTGGCGTCCACCAGCAACTCGATGTCGTCCCCGATCGCGTCGCGTACGGCGCTTACCCGGTGCGGGTCCTGCTTGGGATGGCGTGCAACCTTCATCTTGACCCGTGGGATGCCTTCCTCAACCCAGCCGCCGAGCTGCTCCTGGAGCCCTTCTATGGAGTAGGAGGTGAACCCGCCGCTGCCGTAGATCGGCGCGGCATCGTGGAACCGGGGAAGTATCGCCGCGAGCGGTAGGTCTAGGAGGTGAGCCTTCAGATCCCACAGGGCGTTGTCGACCGCAGAGACAGCCATCGCGCCGACGCCGGGACGGCCGTCGTTGCGGATCGCATGCTGCATCGCCGCCCACGCAATGGGCGGGCTGAGGGCGTCCGTGCCCTCAGCCTCGCCGACCAGCTTCGACTCGATAAACCTTCCGACGGAGATGTCGCCGTAGGTATACCCGAGACCGCTCTTTCCGCCGCCGCTCGCCTCGACGAGGATCATCGTCACCGAGTCCCACACGAGGGTCCCGTCCGACTCCTCGGTCTCCAGCGGAACCGTGTACGCCGAGACCTCGAGCCGCTCTACGGCGACATCGGTCTTGGTTGCTTCGCTCATCGCCCTGGCCCCACTAGCGAGTGGTGAACTCTTGGAGCTTGCCCTTGAGCGACTGCTTCATGATCTCTATCCGGTTCGGTTCGCCCGAGGCTAGCGCCTGAGCCATGGTCTTGGCCTGAGTGAAGCGGATGTGTGGCGGCAGCGGCGGCACATTGGGGTCGGTGATGGCCTCGTAAAGGACCGGGCGATCTGCAGCTAGCGCTTCATCCCAGGCATCGGCCACCTGGTCGGGCGAGTCCACGCGGATGCCCTTGAAACCGAGCAGCTTTGCATAGCCAGCGAACGGGAAGTTGGGCAGGTTCTGGGTTTCCGGATTCTTGGGATCGCCCGCCAGCACACGTTGCTCCCAGGTCACCTGGTTCAGGTCCTGGTTGTTCAGGACGCACACGATCAGGCGCGGGTCGCTCCAGCGCTCCCAGTACTCGGCGATGTCTACCAGCGTGTTGTTGCCGATCATCTGCATCGCCCCGTCGCCCAGGCAGGCGATCACGGGGCGGTCGGGGTGGGCGAACTTCGCGGCCAAAGCGTATGGGACCGCCGGTCCCATCGTCGCGAGCGTCCCCGAGAGCACCGCGTCCATACCCTCGCGCAGCTTGAGTTGCCGCGCCCACCAGTTCGTCGCCGAGCCCGAGTCCGCGGTGAGGATGCAGCGGTCGGGTAGGCGCGAGGAGAGCTCCCAGTACACCCTTTGCGGATTCAGGGGCTCGGCGTCCTCCATCGAACGGTTCTCGAGGATCTCCCACCAGCGCCTGACGTTGTCCTCGATCTCCTCCCGCCACGAGCGGTCTTCTTTGCGCCTGAGGTGCGGGATGAGCGCCCTCAAGGTCTCCTTTGCGTCGCCGACGAGGTTTACCTCCATCGGGTAGCGGATGCCGATCATCTTGCCGTCGATGTCGATCTGCACGCCTCTCGCTTGGCCCGGTTCCGGCAGCCACTCGGAGTATGGGAAACTCGAACCGACCATCAAGAACGTGTCGCAATTCTCCATTATGTCATTGCTGGGCTTGGTGCCGAGCAGCCCAATCGCCCCGGTCACGTAGGGCAGGTCGTCGGGCAGCACCGACCGCCCGTTTAGCGCTTTGGCGACACCACAGCCGAGGATATCGGCGACCTCCTTGACCTCCTCGACCGCGCTTTTCGCCCCCTGGCCGATGAGCATGGCCACCTTCTCTCCCTCGTTCAGGAGCTCGGCGGCGCGGCGCACGTCTTCCTCTTGCGGGATAACCCGCGGCATAGTAAAAGCCTCGCTGGAGTAGACCGCCCCGTGCACGCGGGGCGGGTCCTGGTGCTCCATCTCCTGGATGTCTCCGGGGACGATGATTGCGGTTACCGTCCTCGCCGTCTGGGCGATACGGTATGCCCGGTCGATAAGGTGAGCCGCCTGAGCAGGCCCCATGCAGTAGTGGACGTACTCGGCCGCCACGTCCTTGTAGAGGGTCTGGAGGTCGATCTCCTGCTGGTAGTGCCCCCCCAGTGACATACGCTTCTGCTGGCCGACGATGGCCACGACAGGCTGGTGGTCGAGCTTCGCGTCGTAGAGGCCGTTGAGGAGGTGGATGGCCCCCGGGCCCGAAGTGGCCATGCAGACGCCTACCTCGCCAGTGAGCTTCGCGTGCGCCGTCGCCGCGAAGGAAGCGATCTCCTCGTGGCGGGTCTGGGTAAACTCGATCTTGTCGCTAACCTGTTCCAGGGCGCCGAGGAACCCGTTGATGCCGTCGCCGGGGTAACCGTAGATCTGCTTCACGCCCCACCCATGGAGGCGGTTGAGCATGAACTCCGCTACGTTAGGCATGAGTAAGGTCTCCTTTCTGTTTCTTTGCGTTCTTCCGGTTCGTACCCGCGCGTAGAGGTTCTACATACGTAACGTTTCACACGAGAGAACCGCACCCTACTCGTTGCTTGCGTACGCTACGGTGCTCAACAGTGCGTTCTCGGCCTGGCGGGAGTCGAGCCGGGTGTGCTGCACGACTATCGGTACATCCGACTCGATGAGGCTCGCGTAGTCTGTGTCGGCCGGGATCGGTTCGGGGTCTTTAAGCTCGTTGAAGCGCA
>JALYGT010000091.1 GCA_030776965.1 Actinomycetota bacterium | reverse complement strand
CGGTCAGCAACTCCGGGGTGAGTGGGAGCTCCGCGAGCGGCGGGCGGAGTATCCCCGCCGCGCGACCGGTGAAGCTCAGGAGCGCCGCGGTGACCATACCGAAACAAAGCCCCTTCCCGTACACCAAAGGGTCGAACGGGCGGAGAATCTTTCCTCCGCCCGTTCGGTTCGGGGTAGGACCATTCGGGTTGTGAAAGCCGAAGCCGTCGCGGGCCGGGTCGAATTCATAGACCTCGGTGTCAGCATTTAGGCAGTCCACTGCTTTGGGCGGCCTAAGCGATCGACGGTGACCGTCGTGGACGAGTCGCTTTCACGGTCACGCCCGAGCCACCGGCCGTCGCCCTCCAAGAATTGCTGACGCTGCGGCTATATATGAATCGCGTGCCCGTCTACCGCCATCGCGGCTTCGCCCATGACCTCGGCGAGGCTCGGGTGGGCGTGGACGGCCATGCCCATCTCCTGCGGCGTCCCCTCGACCAGCTTGGCGAAGACGCCCTCGGCGATGAGATCCGTGACCTTCGGGCCTATCATGTGCATCCCCAAAATAAGGTCGGTCTCCGCATCGGCGACCACCTTCACGAAGCCGTTAGGCTCGCCCTCTATGAGGGCCTTGCCGATAGCGCGGAAGGGGAACTTCGACTCCTTGACCTCGTAGCCCTCGCCCTCAGCCTGCTGGCGATTGAGGCCGAAGGAGGCGACCTCCGGGCGGCAGAAGGTGACGCGCGGGACCATATTCTGGTCCAGCGGCAACGGGTCCTCACCGGCCATGTGCTCGACGGCGATGATGCCCTCGTGCCCGGCCGCGTGCGCGAGCCAGTAGCCGCCGATCACGTCGCCCGCAGCGTAGACACCGTCCTCGGCGGTCCGGTAGAACTCGTCCACCTGGATCTCGCCGCCGTCGTTCACTTCGACGTTCGTAACGTCCAGGTTGAGGTCCTCTATCGCGGTCTTCCGTCCGATGGCGACCAGGATCTGCTCGGCCTCCAGGGTCTCGCCATCATCGTCGCCACCCTCACCGGCCGGGTCGGTCTCACCGCCGTAGGTGCTCTCCTCGTCGGCCTCCTCTTCTTGCTCCTCCTGGCTTACGGAGGTAACCTTGATCTTCACTCCGTCGTCGGACTTCTCGAGGCTCTCCGTGTCGGCCATGCTGCTCGTCATGACCCGGATGCCGCGGTTCTCGAACTGCTTCCGAAGCTCGTCCGAGATCTCCGGGTCCTCGGTCGGCAGGAGCCTGTCCAGGACCTCGACGATGGTCACCTCGGTCCCGAAGTCCCCGTACATGCTGGCGAACTCGGTGCCCACGGCACCGCTCCCGAGGACGATGATCGAGTTAGGGTAATCCTTCGCCACCACCACGTCATCGCTGGAGACGATCTTCTCGTGGTCTATCTCCAGGCCCGGCAGGGTCCTCACGGCGCTCCCCGCGGCGATGAGGACGTTCTCGCCCTCGATCTCCTGTGTCTCGCCGTCCTCACTCTCTACCTGGATTTTCTTTGGCTCGATGAAGCTGCCGAACCCGGTGAAGACCTGGATCTTATTCTTCCTCATCAGGCCCGAGACGCCCGTCTGCAGGCGCCCCACGACATCATCCCTGTACTCCGCGAGTTGCTCGTAGTCGAGCTCGAAGCCGTTGACGTTTATCCCGAACTCTTCGCTGTGGTTGAAGGCGTTCAAGAGCTCCGCGGTGTGGAGTAGGGCCTTGGTCGGGATGCAGCCCCAATTCAAGCACGTCCCGCCCAGTACCTGCTCCTTCTCGACCAGCGCCACGCTCATCCCGAGCTGGCTCGCCCGGATCGCGGGTATGTACCCCCCGTTTCCGCTGCCGATGATGACAAGGTCGAACTTGTTGTTGTTGTCTTCCGCCACCCTGTTTCTCCTTCCTCTATACCTGATGATCCAATCTTAACCTTTGTTCCCCCTCATGCCAGTCTTTACGCTGGCACTCGGGACAGAAGTGCGTCGGTCTGCCCGCGACCTTCTCCCGAACTACCTCGCCCTCGCACTCCGGACACGGCTTACCGTGCTTCTCGAAGACGCGCAAGTGGTTCTGGTGCTCCCCCGCGCGACCCAGAACGTCCCGGTAGAGACGCACCGTCGTCCCCCGGTGCTCTATCCCCGCCTTAAGGTTCTCGACGATTGCGCCGTAGAGCACCTCCCACTCTCTCTCCGTGAGGGTGCTCGCCTTGCGTCGCGGATGCAGCCTTGCGTCATAGAGGATCTCGTCCGCGTATATGTTGCCGATGCCAGAGACCATCTTCTGGTCCAGGAGTAGTGACTTTATCTGGGCTCTCCGGGAGCTAAGGGCTTCATGTAGATATTTTACCCCGAACTCTTCCGCCAGAGGCTCCGGCCCCAAGGACGAGAGCCGCACCCCTAACTCTTCGCCGTTCAGCAGCCGAGCGCGGGTAAAACCGGTCTGATCCCGCAAGAACAACCTCCTGTTACCGTCTAGATGGAGCACCATCATCAGTGCCGTGCGCGGCTCCTCCACCGGTGGCACGAGCAGCAGTTGTCCCCCGATCTTTAACTGGAAGACGAGGTTTGTTTCGTCGTCGAGCTCCACGATGAGGTGCTTCGCCCGCCGCTGCGCTCCCATTATGGTGCGACCTTTGAGCTGCCAGACAAGCTCCTCAGGCGAGGGTTGCTCCACGAGGCTCGGGTCCAGAACTTCGGCCCCCTCGATCCTCGACCCCACGACCAGCTCGCGCAGGTCCTCCTTTATGGTCTCGACTTCGGGGAGCTCGGGCATCTAAGGACCGGCGGCCCGGACGGAAGCGTCGCCCGCGAGCGGGGCTGTTTCGCCGTAGACTGCCTTGTGGAGCCCGTCGAGCATCACCGAGCGGGCGTCCAAAGAGCGCATGGCGCCCTCGCGCACCTTCTGCTGGCTCTCCTCGTCCTCGGCGTAGGGAGCGACGGCGTCCATCATGATGCGGGCGTGGGTTACGTCCATCGTCACGTGGCTGGTGAAGATCTCGAGCGCTTCATCGGAGAGCTCCACGGCCTTCTTCAACCCCTCGGTGAGACGCACGTAGATCGGGGGCACCGGCCACTCGCTCGCCGGGCCCATCGCCCCCAGACCAAGCCGTATGTCCGGGTCGCGCGTCAGCTCCCGGTGGGCGCTTATGTAGAGCTGCACCTCCGGGATCGTGGGTGGCTCTTCCCACTCCTCCTCGGTGATGTCGAGGGCCGTAAGGAAGCGCCTGTAGAGAGCTGGGTGAGTCTCGTCGGGGTTCAGGTGACCGTACTCGTCGAAGAGGATCTCGGCCAGAGCGAGCTGCAGCTTCTCGTCGTGGCCGCAGTTGGAGATGAGGGCCGCGAGGTACAGCCGGCTCACTCGGACGTGCCTGTAGTACTGGATCGCGAACGTCCTCACCCCTTCCTCGCTCACGTCCCCCTCCCCGAACCGCTCAAGAAAAGGATGCACCAGCGCCGGGTGCCCTATGACCTCCCGCTTCAGCTGCTCCAAAAACCCCCGCGAGTCCACCAAAAACCTCCTGCTCGCCGCCCGTCCAAGTAAGTTTACCGTCTCCCACAACCGATGCCCGTTCTCGACTGTGAATACTCGGGTTTGCAGGAAGTTCGGCGATGTAAACTTCGGATTTCGCGGTATAATCCTTGCATGGAAGAAGTCAGTAGCAAGAGGCAAGATTGGTTGAGCGTCCCGCGACCGCGGGAGGAGGAGAGGCTCGACCCGCACGTCTACAAGCGTGGGGTGAACGGGCTGACCGTCGAAGAGGCGGTCCGGCGGGCTTACCCGCGGGTGATAGGTATACTGGCCAGGAGCGGCGAGGAGTACTCGGAGTTCGAGGGCCAGCTCGTCAGGCAGACGGTTAGGGCGTGCCTGATCTCCCAGGTCTCCCGGGCAAACCTCTACCGCATCGCGGGCATCCTCGTCGCCGACCGGCGCGACGAGGGCGCCAACCTCGGTCGCTCACTCGCGCTGGCCTACGTCGCCGCTTTGAGGGAGGCCTTCCTGAAGGACCTCGCCGCCGGGGAGCGGGTCGAGACGCCCGTGGGTGCTGGCGAGGTGCGTTACGTCTCCTGCGACGGGAACCAGGCCGTGGTGAGACTCGACGGTGAAGCTGGACGCGAGGTATGGCTACCGGTTGTCAAGCTCCTCCGAGTCGAGCCGGAGCACTCGTTCGAGCAGCGAGCTTCTTAGCGGTTCCCGCCATACCTCAAGCGCCGTTCAGGGTAAACTCATCCTGATATGGGAGCTAGGGAGGACTAGCAGTGTGGAGACTTCGAAGGCCAGAGCGCGGGTGATCTGCAACCCATCCTCCGGTGGTAGGAGGGGCGATGTTGAGCGGTTACGCGAGGAGCTGGGCAGCTTCGAGGCGGACTGGGTAGATACCGGAAGCAAAGACGATGTGATCGAGGCCGCACGAGAGTGGCGCGACGGGTTACTCATAGTCGCCGGGGGCGACGGGACTATCAACGAGGTAGTCAACGGGCTCGGTCAGGCCGGGTTCCCGGAGGGCGTGACGCTCGCCCTCCTGCCGTCCGGGACCGGCAACGATCTCGCGGCGACCCTGGCCGTGCCGGAGAACCCCGACGAGGCGAGGGACGTGATCCATCAGGGCAAGATGCGAACCCTCGACGCGGCGCGCGTCAGGTCTACCGGTATCGGCGAGCGCTTCTTTATAAACGTGGCTACCGGCGGCATCGGGGCGAAGATCTCCGACGCCACCGACAGAGAGCTGAAGAGCAAGTGGGGGAAGCTTTCGTACCTTCGGGCTTCGTTGGAGGTCGCCCGCAGTTTCGACGTGAAGGAAGTAACGCTTCATTTGGACGGTAAAGAGCATGCGCTACGCGCCGTCAACATGGCCGTCGGCAACTGCCGCTACGCCGGGGGCGGCTGGCTCGCCGCTCCCAAGGCCAACCCCGAGGATGGGCTTTTGGACGTCGTCGTCATAGAAGATGTCGGGCTCAAGGAAGTCCTCGCGCTCGCTCCGACGGCCCTAGCCAGGTCGGACTACCTGGACAAAGAAGGCGTGTTCTCCACCAAGGCCAGAGAGATCCGGGTAGAAACCCGACCGCCCGGGCTCGAGTTCACCGTAGACGGCGAGGTTATCGGCGACGAGCCCGTCGAGTTCTCGGTCGTACCCGGCGCCTTGAAGGTCGTAGTAGGGTCGGAGTACACACCCGAGCCCGAAGACTCCGTCTAAAACCAACCTACACCCAGGCCTTCGACCGGCTCCAGTTCGGCCTAGCCGCCTCTCTGGCGACCATAACCTTCGTCATCCTGCTCGTCTTCAGCCTCGTCTACGTTACGCTCTACGGCCGGAGGAACGAGGTTGAATCCCCCCTGGTACGGCAGACGGTGGTATGGGCGGCACTGGTGATGCTCTTCGGGTTCATGCTGATGCCGGCCTGGATCATGCTCATTAGCTCGCTCAAGCCCTTGGGCGACGTCCAGACCCCGGACCCGACCTGGCTCCCGGTCCCGCTCCGGCCCGAGAACTACGCCGAGATCTGGAGCCAGATCCCGCTCCTAACCTACCTCAAGAACAGCGCCCTCGTGGCCTTCTCCTCGACGGGGCTGGTCATGGCTTTGGCGATACCCTCCGCCTACGCCCTGGCCCGGTTCTCATTTTTGGGGCGGCGGACGTACATGTTCGCCCTTTTGACCACCCAAATGTTCTCCCCAGTGATAATCATAATCCCGCTCTACCGCTTCATGCGCGAGTCCGGGCTCTACGATACCTTGACGGCGGTGATCGTCGGCGACGCCGCTATCAGTATGGCCTTACCTGGATGCTCACCGGCTACTTCCGGTCCATCCCGCAGGACATCGAGGAGGCAGTCTGGGTAGACGGCGGCACCCGGCGCGACAGCCTGCTGCGCGTCGTCGTACCCCTTAGCGCCCCGGGTATGGTGACCACGGCCATCTACACCTTCATCCTGGCCTGGAACCAGTTCATCCTGCCGCTCGCGTTTATCTCGAGCATCGAGAAGCAGGTCGTGGTCGTGGGGCTCTACGACTTCGTCACCGAGGAGGGTGTCGAGTGGAACCTGCTTATGGCCTCGGTCGTGGTCGCCGTGATCCCGGTCGTCATCCTCTTCACCCTCATACAGCGCTACCTCACCGAAGGGCTCCTCGGGGGGCCACGAAGGGGTAACCTACATGCTACTATCGTCTCCATGGAGAAAGTAAGGGTACTATTCTTCGGAGCGGCAGCGGATCGCGTGAGGACCCGAGAGGCGGAATTTGCGGTAGGCGATGGCTCCGACCTGGCCAGGCTCTGGCAGTTGCTGACCGACCGCTACCCGGAGCTGAGCCCCATGGGGAACAACCTTGCGTTCGCGGTGAACCAGGAGTACGCCAGGATGGACGCCCCGGTCTCGCCAGGAGACGAGGTGGCCGTCCTGCCGCCGGTCTCCGGCGGGTAGTCGCTTGTTCGCCATCGTCGAAGAGCCGATAGACGTGGGCATCCTCGTCACCGGAGCCTTCCGGCCGGACTGCGGGGCGATCACGACCTTCGTCGGGACGACGCGCATAGACGAGAGCGCGGGCGCGAGCGTGGAGTATCTGGAGTACGAGGCTTACCGGCCGATGGCGGACAAGAAGCTAGAGGAGATCGGGGCGGAGATAAGGGAGCGGTGGGAGGTCGAGCACGTCTCCATCGTGCACCGCCTGGGAAGGGTGGACCCCGGTGAGCCGAGCGTGGCGATCGTGGTGGCGTCGCCCCGGCGCGGCCCGGCCTTCGAGGCGAGCCGGTACGCGATAGAGCGCATCAAGGAGCTTGTGCCGATCTGGAAACGCGAGGTCTGGTCCGACGGGTACGTCTGGGTGGGCAGCCAGGCAGGTACTCGCTCGTCGGTTTAATGGTCCGCTTTGCGGGGAGCTAGCCCGAGGGATGTATACTCGACCCTCGTGAGCAAGGATCGCGCATCGTCTGAGCTAGACTTCGGCATCCGGGTCGGGACTGTCGTGGAGCGCGCCGGGGCGTTGCTCCTCGTGCGCCACGAGAAGCCAGACCGGGCTCCTTACTGGGTCCTGCCGGGCGGACGTCTGGAACCAGGCGAGACTATTCCTCAGTGCGCCGAGCGCGAGTTGCGGGAGGAGACGGGGCTCGAAGGCAGGTTCGCGAGCATACTATACGTGAGCGAGTTTCTGCAAGAGGGGCGACACACGGTGGACGTAACGGCGCGGGTCGAGGCCTTGAACGGAGAGGCGCGCCTCGGGAGCGACCCGGAGGCCGAGGAAGGCTCCGAGCCTACCCTCAAGGAGGTACGCTGGGTAGATACAGAGGAGCTTAAGGAGATCTCGCTCTTGCCCACCCCTACAAGGGAAAGAATAATGTCGGATGCCGCGCGGGGATGGCCGTCGGGCGAGGTGTACCTCGGGAGCGGGACCGATGCCTAGCGACCCGGTCCGGGTGCTGCTCGCCGTGGTCTTGCAGGATACCTTGTTCTTCGTGCTCACAATCGGCCTCTTCTGGGTCGGGGTCACCGTGTTGCGGGGGTTCGGGAGGTCGGTCAGTTATTCTTTGGCTCCTTTGGGTTTCTCCAAGCCTGGCCTCGGCTACTTCGCTGGCGCGGCGTTAGGATTGCTTACTGGCTTCGGTGCGCTGGCCGCCAGCCTGCTGATCGCGCCCCTAAGCCGCTACGTTTTGGAGCAGCTCGGCTACTCTACCGAATCGACCGTGCAGGCACCTTTTATGGAGGGGTTGTCGGAATGGGTCGGGGAGAACCCGCAGGTGGCGGTCCCGGCGATCGTCGCTGTGGTCGTTCTTTTTGGTCCGGCGGTAGAGGAGCTGGTCTTCCGGGGGGCCGTCTTCGGAGGCCTGTACCGGCTGGGCCTCCTGGTCTCGCGCAAGCTCGGCGGCAAAGCCGAAGGGGAACCTAAGGTAAGTGGCGAGAAGGTCTCGTTCGCGCTCTCGGCACTCTTCTCGTCGGTCCTCTTCGCCCTGGTGCACCAAGAGCCCGTCATCCTGCCGGTGCTGTTCGTCCTGGCGCTCGCACTATGCGCCCTGTACAGGCGCACGAAGAGCCTGCTGCCGTGCTTCGCGGCGCACGCGACGTTCAACTCCTTCGCCGTGCTCTTGATCATCCTGAGCGGGCTTAGGGTGCTGCCGACGCCCGCGTAACGCGGGGGCAAGCGGTAGGCTAGGCCGTCCCTGACGGCTATGGGAATAGGGACCGAAGCTGGACGCCGCTCGAGGAGCGGGAGAGCTTACGCAGAGCGGAAAGGAGGAGTTCGACATGGATCGGCCAAACGTCGTTAACGAGAACGAATTGGAGTGGGGCGAGCATTCGCACGGCAAGAGGTTCGGCCACCGCCGCAAGCAGTTGGGTTCGGCCGCCGGTGGGGAGAAGCTGGGGTGCAGCCTCTACGAGGTGCCGCCGGGGCGCAGGGCCTGGCCCTACCATTACCACCTCGCCAACGAGGAAGCGATCTACGTCTTAGAAGGCTCGGGCACATTGAGGATCGGCGGAGAAGAAATACAGGTCTCAAGAGGAAACTACGTGACGTTCCTGTCAAGAGCCGAAGGGGCGCACCAGATCGTCAACACCTCGGACGAGCCGCTGCGCTACCTCTGCTTCTCGACGATGGTAGAGCCGGATGTCATGGTCTACCCGGACTCGGGAAAGATCGGCGTCTTCGCCGGGGCCGCGCCCGGCGGCCCCAAGGAAAAGAGGACGTTGAGCAAGTTCCTCCGCAACGACGCCGACATCGGCTACTATGAAGGCGAGGAATGACAACAAAAAGCGACCCCCGGATGAGTCCGGGGGCCGTACCCTTCTGAGTGTTACGCAGGTATCTGGTCTTCCAGCACGTCCGCCTTCAACTACTGGAGAGGCGGAAGAAAGATAACCCAGGAACCCGCCAGGGTTTTCGGTGGGGCTAGGTCAGAGCCACCTCTCCCAGAAGATACCTGCGACTACTACTCGATGCGTCTATCTGGATCACCTCCTCTCCGTGCCGTCAACTTAGGGAAGTGTACTACCCGCACCTATGTACGGCAAGGGGATCCATCAAGTTTTGTTTTTCTCCAAGATGCGGTGTCTTAAGAAGTCGAAGGCTCTATTCACGCTCCTCTCGCGGATGGCCTCTCGCGAGCGCCTCCAGGCCGAGAGATCCAACCTTTCAGCTACCGTCCCATCCGCATCGGATAAGCCCACGAAGACGAGCCCGACCGGCTTCTCCTCCGTCCCCCCGTCGGGCCCGGCGACGCCCGTGACCGAGAGCCCATAGTCGGTCCCGGCTGCCTCCCGGACGCCCTCGGCCATCGCCCGCGCCACAGGCTCGGAGACGGCGCCGTGCTCGGTGAGCAACGCATTGGGCACCCCCAAGAGACGCTCCTTGGCCTCGTTGGAGTACGTGACGAGGCCCTCCATGAGGTACGCTGAGGAGCCGGCCCTGTCGGTCATGCGCTTTGCGAGGAGGCCGCCGGTGCAGCTCTCGGCGAGCGCCAGGGTCGCGCCCTGCTCAGTAAGGAGCTTCCCCACGGCGCCCTCCAGCGTCTCGTCGTCCTCGCCGAAGTAATACTCCTTTAGGCGGGAGAGGATCTCCTCGGCGACCAGCCCTATCTTTTCTTCGGCCTCCTCGGGCGTAGCGGCCCTGGCGGTGACGCGGAGACGCACCTTACCCTGAGAGGCCAGGGGAGCGACCGTGGGGTCCGAAGCGGCGAGGAAGTCCTGGACCTTCTCGGCCAGGGCCGACTCGCCTAGACCGGTGAACCAGAGTGTTCGGGAGACGATGGAGCCCTCGCTGTGCTCTTTTATCAGGGGCTCCAGCGTTTCCTCGAACATCTTCTTCATCTCCCCGGGCACACCGGGTAACGTGGCGACCAGGGAGCCGTCTAGCTCCAGGAGCACGCCCATCGCCGTGCCCAAGGGGTTGGGGATGAGCCTCGCTCCTTTAGGGAAGAGGGCCTGCTTGTAGTTCGAAGGAGTCGGTTCGCGCCCGAAGCGGGCGAACATCTCGTCCACGTGGTCCTTCGCTTCCGGGTACTCGACTATCTCGCAGCCCGCCGCGAGCGCCAGGCACTCGTTGGTTAGGTCGTCGGAGGTGGGCCCGAGGCCGCCGGTGGTGATGACGAGGTCCGCGCGAGCGGCGGCCTCCAGGAGGGCGGCCACGATGCGCTGTTTGTTGTCCCCGACGGTGGTGTGGCGGTAGATCGGGACGCCCAAAGAAGCGAGCCGGCTGCTCAGCCAGGCCGTGTTGGTATCCACGAGGTCGCCGAGGAGCATCTCAGTCCCGACGGCCACGATCTCGGCGCTCTCTATGGTGTTCGTCTTCGCGCCGGGTGCGGCGCTTTTCTTCTCGTTTTGCATCCCGTTATTCTACAATCACTGCCGTGACCGAAGTAGACGCCCTTCTCGACGCCGCCGAAGACTACGCGCGCGAACGCCTCTCTGACAAACGCTACGCCCACACCTCGCGCGTGGCCGACGTCGCCGAACGACTTGCCAGGATACACAGCCTAGATCCCAAGAGAGCACGCTTGGCCGCCCTTCTGCACGACACGGCCCGGGAGGTGGGCAAGGAGGAGCTCTTACGGGTGGCCGAAGAGGAGGATCTCTACATGAGCGACTTCGAGCGCGAGTGGCCGATACTCCTGCACGGACCCGTGGCCGCGGAGCTTGTGCGGAGGGACCTCGGGGTGGAGGACGAGGAGGTCCGGGAGGCGGTGCGCCACCACACGACGGGAGGGCCGGGGATGGGGTCGCTGGCGCTCGCCCTGTTCGTCGCGGACAAGATCGAGCCGGCCCGTACGGGACCCAACGTGGAGGAACTGCGCGATCTCGCCGTCGAGGATCTCTGTCAGGCCGCGACGGCCGCGCTGGAGGGCTCTATCTCCTACAACGAACGGTGCGGCCATCAGACGCATCCGAAGAGCCGGGAAACCCTGCACTGGCTAAAGAACTTCGACCGTTGCGGCGGGCCCGAGGTGTAGCGCGTAGAGACAGTACCCCGCCACCGCCGCGGCACCGAGAGCGACGACGAACTCCACTGCCCCCCCGGAACGTACTCCCCCGGGCAGTAGCCTGAAGGGCCGCCCAACCGGCCACAGAAGCGGCACGCCCCTGGTGTTCAAGGCATCGGCGACGAGGTGTGAGGCGTAACCGGCCACGAGGGCAACGAACAAGTCGGGAGAGAGCGGCGTCACGAGCGAGACGAGGGCGACGAAGAGCACGACCCCGAGCAGAGAATGGGTCAGGGTCCGGTGCCCGACGGTGCGAGAGAGCGTAAACGACGTAACCCTCAAAGCCCAGCTCGCGGGGCGCACGACCGCGTCCAGGACCGGATTCTTCACCCGGCTCAGACCGTTGCCGAGACGGCTGCGCGGATTATCCAGGTCCGGGAGCCAGGCGGCCAGAACGGCCGCGGGGTATGCGTACAGGGGCGGCTCGTCCCCGACGAGCAGGGAACAACCCGTTAGGGCCGCGACCCCGAAGACGGCGTGCGTGGTAGCGTTCATCGAAGGGCCAGTTTAGCAACAAAGCAAGGCTCAAGGCTTGGTCTGCGAGACCACAGCTTCGACCATCGCCCTCTTCGAGTCCCTCACGAAGCGCCTCTGCAAGAGGCGGGCAAAGGGTAGCCGACCCAGGCCAAAGGATGGTTTGGTCGAGAGAAGGCGAAGACGTCGTAGTGTACTGAGTCGTCTTGGCAGTTCCACTCGACGCCGAAGCGCTCCTCGTCGCGCTCGGCGTGGCAGGGGAGTGTTCCGTAGCCGTAGCCGAACCGCTCGACGTCGCCGGTCTCCTTGACGAGGTAGGCGACGCGGGCGAGATTCAGCGACCAGAAGCCAGGGTGCTAGGCGAGGATGTCGACCGGCATGCCGACCTCGATCGGCGCCCTTGGCGGGAGGAGTCGTAACCAGCCGAGTTCGAACTGCCGCCACCTGCGCAATGCCTCGACCGCCCGCGCTTACCCCTCGGTTCCCTCGCCGAGCTTCATGCGGTAGCGGTCCACGGTATACTCGGCGGTAAGTCCGCGGTCTCGTCTTCCCTGGAAACGCCTACCTCCCCATAGGAGAAGGGCAGCTTCCCCTGCGCAGAGAGGAACTGACGGACCTCCTCGTCGGAAGGCTCCCTGAGAAGAACATTGGGCGGCTCCCGGTTTTCGTCCACTACTTCCTCGCCAACTGTCGGACGTGAACATTCAGGTAGACGTTCTCTATCTCGGCGGCGACGCAAGGCCAGTCGTAGCAGCGGGCGCGGACGAGCCCAGCTTCGGACAACTTCTTCCGGCGTTCGGAGTCCCGCAAGAGGCCGACCAGGGCGCTCGCCAGGGCACCGGTGTCGCCGGGCGGGACCAGCACTCCGTCCTTCTCGTGGGTGATCACGGCGTCGTAGCCGGGGATGTCGCTGGCGATGACGGGGAGCCCCGAGGCCATAGCCTCGGTGAGGACCATGCCGAAGGACTCGGCCCCGATAGAAGGGGCACACAGGACGCTCGCCGAGTGCATGGCGCGGACGAGCCCATCGTCGTCGAGCATCCCGCGCACCTCCACGCTGGAGAGGAGTCTCTTGGGGAGCTTCACGTCCTCGGGGTGGCTCCCCACGATCGCGAGCCGCGCCTCCGGTACCTTTTTTAGAACGGCGGGGAGGGCGTCCAGGAGCACCGAGAGGCCCTTGCGGGTGGCGGGGCGGCCGACGAAGAGGATCTCGCTGGTGTCGCGCGGGACGCCCGCAGGTCTGAAACGGTCGACGCTTACTCCGTTCGGGATCACGCTTATCTCGCCCGGGAAGTCCCTGAGGACGGTCTTGGCCGCCATGGGCGAGACGGCGACCCTGGCGTCGAGTGCCCCGTGGAACGGTGAGAGCATGGGCTTGAACGCCCTGTAGTGGTAGCAACCGTCTGGGTAGTGAGAGTGGAAAGTGCCGACGACCGGGACTTTGAGCTCCTTAGCGGCCCGGATTGCGCCCCAGCAGACCGGGGGGACGAGCGGCTCGTGAGCGTGCACGATATCGGGACGAAAGCGCTTCACGGCGCGCTTGGCGGCGAAGAAGGCGCGCGGGGAGAAGGCCACGTTCACGAAGGTGCCGTTGGAGGGCAAGGGGATCGAGCGTCCAGCCGGCGTGACCCGCTCGGGCGTCGCTCCATGCCGACCGAGCCTTCGGTGCAAGAGGCGGGTGGGCAGGTCTGGGGGGTCATGTGGGGCGACGACCCCGACGGCGTGCCCCCGGTGCTCGAGGTGGTCGGCCAGAGAACCAGCGTGTTCCAAAACGCCCACGGGGAAAGCCCACGAGTAGGGCGCCACGAAGCAGACCCTCACTGTCCTAAAGCTCCCCTGAGGAGCCGAAGCCTCCCGCCCTACGCCCGTCGGCGCCTTCTTCGAGGAGCTCCACGGCCACAAAGCTCGCCTTCGCCGCCCGCACGAGGACGAGCTGGGCGATCCTCATGCCGACCATGACCTCGAAGGTCTCCTCGCGGTCGTGGTTTACGAGGGGGACCAGAAGCTCCCCGCGGTAGCCGGGGTCTATAAGACCTGGGGTGTTGACGAGCGAGACCCCGAACTTCGTGGCGAGCCCGCTCCTCGGGAGAACGAGTCCGGCGTAACCGTCGGGGACGGCGACCGCTATCCCGGTGCTGATAATGGCCCGTCCGCCGGGCGTAAGCGTGGCGCTCTCGGCGGCGGCAAGATCGTAGCCGGCGTCTCCGGCATACGCCCGTTCGGGCACCTTGGCCTCCGGCCGCAGCCGCCGGAACGGCACCCTCAAAACGCGGCCCCCAAGAGAAGAATCGGAAAGGAAAGAGCGGGGCTCTGGCGTGGTGGGATCTCGCGATGTCCGTAAGGAGCGGTAGCGGGGTCCATAGGAGCGGTATCTTAGCACGGCTTTCGGCGCAGCTCCGGCGGGGCTCGGCAGACAGCGCGGGGTCGGTTTCAGGTGCTATCCTTTGCGCATGAGCGAGAGGAACGTGCGTTACCTAGTCACCTCGGCGCTGCCCTACGCGAACGGACCGCTGCACGTCGGCCACATGGCGGGGGCGTACCTCCCAGCGGACGTGTACGTACGGTACCTCAGGATGCGCGGCGAGGACGTGGTCTTCATCGGGGGGACTGACGAGCACGGGGTGCCCATAACTTTAACCGCCGAGCGCGAGGGCAAGGACCCCCAGGAGGTCGTGGACTACTGGCACGCTCATATGAAGGAGACTTTTAGCCGCTTCGGCATAAGCTTCGACAACTTCTCGCGCACCTCGACGCCGTTGCACGCCGCGAACACCCAGCTCTTCTACCGGAAGCTCAAAGAAGGTGGCTACATCTCGGAGGCCGAGAGCAAGCAGATGTACAGCCCGACCGAGGGACGATTTCTGCCGGACCGTTACGTCGAGGGGACGTGCCCCGTGTGCGGATACAAGGAAGCCCGCGGCGACCAGTGCGACAACTGCGGGAGCTGGTACGAGGCCTACGAGCTCATAGACGCCCACTCCAAGATCACCGGCGGCCCGGTGGAGGTGCGGGTGACGACGCACTTGTACCTCGACCTACCGAAGTTCTCCGACCGCTTGAAGGACTGGGTCGCGGGGCAAGACCACTGGCGCGACTCGGTCAAGAACTTCGTCCTGGGCATGATCGGGAGCGGCCTCGAAAATAGGCCCATAACACGCGACATAGGATGGGGCGTTGCGGTTCCCGAGCCCGGCTTCGAGGACAAACGCTTCTACGTGTGGTTCGACGCCCCCATAGGCTACGTCTCCTCCACGATGGAGTGGGCCGACATCTCGGGTGATCCCGACCGCTGGCGCGAGTACTGGCAGGAACCCGATACCAGGCTCATCCACTTCATCGGCAAGGACAACACGGTCTTCCACGCCGTGGTGTGGCCGGCGATGCTCATGGGCACGGGCGAGGACGGCGAGGAACCCTTCGTCCTCCCCCACGACGTGCTCGCCAACGAGTTCATGAACCTCGAGGTGCCCATGGAAGGCGAGCGTCGGCCGATGCAAATGTCCACGAGCCGCAACCTCGCCGTGTGGCTGCACGAGGCCCTGGACGATTTTTCGGCGGATACCTTGCGGTTCTACCTAGCCTCCATCCTACCGGAGACCAACGACGTGAACTTCTCTTGGCGCGAGTTTCAGGAGCGGGCGAACTCGGACCTCATCGGGAACCTGGGCAACTACGTAAACCGCACCCTCTCCTTCATGGAGAGGTACTTTGACGGCGAGGTCGCGCGTCCCGAGGAGCCGTCGCAGAATGCCAGCGAGGCTTTCGCGGACTTCAAGGAGTTCGAGGGGCGATACGAGACCCGGATGCGCATCGGACGGCCGCGGGAGGCCTTGGGCGAGCTTCTGGCGATGGGCCGGCGGGCTAACCGCTTCTTCGACGCGCAGGCACCGTGGAAGCGCCGCAAAGAAGACCCCGAAGAAGCCCGGGCCGCACTCTACGTCTGCTCGGTCCTGCTCGGCGCGATCGCCTACCACGCCGCCCCGTACATCCCGGAAGCTATCGAGCGCTTGAGGGAGTTCTTCGACGGACCGATAACGAGGATCTCCGACCTCGAGAAGCTGCCGGACGCCTACCGCGTCCAGAACGCCGAACCGCTCTTCAGGCGGGTTGAGGACGCCGAGATCGCGGAGGCCGAGGCGAAGCTCTCCCGCGCCGCCGAGGGGTAGCAGAAGTTTTCGGCATGCACGCGAGTGACTCGCCTCCGGCCTCGGTGGAGCAGGCATGATCTGCCGCGAGCGCGTGACCTTGCTCCCGCTTGAGCCCGGCGACGCGACACGCCTGCGCGAGCTACGCACCACCCCCGCCGTGTCCCGCTTGTGGGGACCTCCCGAGCCCGAGCTCCCCGACGACGAGCCGGAGGCGACGCGCTTCGCGATGCTCGACGGCGAGGAGCTGGCCGGGATGATCCATTACGGCGAGGAGAACACCCCGGAATACAGCCACGCCAAGATCGACTATTCGTCGACCCGACCCGCCGCAGGCGCGGTCCGGAGGCGATCGAGGCGCTGGTCACCCACCTCGCCGGGGAGCGCGGGCACCACCGCATCACGATGGACCTCGCGCTGGCGAACGAGGCGGCGATCCTCACCTACGAGAAGGCCGGTTTTCGCCGGGTCGGAGTGATCGAGGCGTACTGGCTCGAGCACGTGACCGGCGACTGGTCGTACGGGCTCCTGATGGAGCGCGTGATCCGCGGCTAGCGCCAGGGCACCGGCGGCGGCCCGCAGTCCTCGAGGTCCGCAAGCAGGCGGTCAGCCTGGTCGCTGGCCTCGGCGAGAGCGTCGCGTGCCTCCTGGTCAGGCCGATTACCCTCCTTCAAGGCACTCGGCTCTCGATTTTCTGCTGGCCGCTTATACGAAGCGAGAGGGCGAAGATCAGAAGCCCGGCCAAGGCCACGATGCCCAAAGCGATCCGCAGGCTCGTCAGTTCCGCCACTCCGCCGATAGTTACCGGTCCTAACAGGAAGCCGCTGTATCCGAAGGTCGTGACTACCGAGCTCGCCCCACCGGCCCGATCGGGCACCAGGTCTCCTGCGAAGGAGAAGGTTATAGGCGCCACCGCCGACAGGGCTAGTCCCACTATCAGAAAGCCTGCAACGACGAGCAAGGGCTCCCGGGTGGCCAGCGCCAGCGCCATACCTCCCGTCGCCAAGAGCCCCGCGGCCCGCAGGGTCGGGCGGTCGCCGAACCGCCGTATGGTCTCAGCGGCTCCGAGGCGCCCCACGGCCATCGAGGCGTGGAAGACGGCTACACCTGAGGCTCCCAAGAGCGCGGGGAGCGCAAGCGTTCCTCGAAGGTAGATGCCGGACCAGTGCTCCATTGCCCCCTCCGAGAGAAACACCAGGGCGGCGATCAGGGCGACGAGGAGTAGGGGCAGGTTCTTGTAGAGCCCGGCCCTCTCACCCTCCAACGTTCCTGTAGCCCCTTCTTCCTTGGGAGGAAACCGGATGGTCGTCACCGCGAGGATCACCACCCCGAGCGGGATCAAGGCCACGAGGTAAACGTGCCGAAAATCTACACCGACCGAGATGAGGGCGCCCGAGACCAGGGCCCCCGCCGCTCCACCAGCGCTAAACGCTGCGTGGAGCACAGCCATAAAGCGACGCCTCGTAGTCCGCTCCAGGTCCATGGCAGCCGCGTTTATCCCGACGTCATACACCCCGGATGCAGTAGAGAGGACCAGCAGGACCACAAAGAGGGCCGCGTACCCCCCTACGAAGGCCAGCCAAGCAAACCCGACTCCTAGCAAGCTCCCCGAAACCAAGAGAAGCGCTCGGCGCCCGAAGCGGTCGGCCGCCCTCCCTCCCAAAACCATGGCGGGGAAGGAGGCAACCATCCCCACGGAGAGGGCGACCCCCAAGGGACCGGGCGAGAGGTCAAGGAAACGGCTCAGGTCCGCCAGCAGGACCGCGAAGGCTCCCCAAATAAAACCGAAGGCCCCGAAGGCCCCCAACTCTAAAGCTAGGAATCTACTCTGTCTCGTAGCCCATCTCCTTCCAGGCGTTTACGCCGTCTTCCACGTTGGCGACGTTCGTGTAGCCCATCTCCTGGAGAGTCTTCGCCGCCAGAGCGCCACGGCTCCGAGGGCGCAGCGGACGACAATACGGGATTCCTCGTCGGGGAGTTTCTCGGCGACCTGGTACTCGAGGAGACCGCGAGGGATCAGGGCCGCGCCGGGTATGTGCTCCGCCTCCCACTCGTCAGGCTCGCGCACGTCCACCACGTTCACGTACTCTTCGGAGACGAGTGCATCGCCCTCGTGGCCCATGTTAGCAAAGATCACGTTCCCCGACCGCCTCGCGCTCGTCAGCTCTCTCGTGCCAGGCGACTGAGCGAGAGCGTTATGAGCTTGCGTGTCAGGATGATCAGGGCCGTGGCGGCCACTACCACCCACGTGGGGTTGAGGATGAGGTTCAGGATGCTGGCACCGACGAAGAACTCCAGGCCCAGGGCCATGTGCTCCACTATTCGCCGGGGGATGTGAGGACCGGGCCCGTGACGAAGGGCCTCGAGCGCGGCCCGCGCGATGCCGGCGAAGATCACTAGGTTCCCCACCAGCAGCAAAGACGTCCGCAGAACGTCCAACCCAGCGTAGTAGAAGTCCATCCGCTTCAGACGGACGGAGCGTCGCGCTCGGGAGCGGGGGGAGTTTGCTCGCGTTCGAGCTCCTTCTGGAGAAAATAGTTGAGCACCGTCCGGATGACCACGATGGCTGCCAAGAGCTGGACGTCCTCAAAGGTCGGGGAGACCGCCGTGGCGAGGATGTCTGCCCCAAGCTGGAACTCCAACCCCAGCACCAGGTACTGTCCGAAGTATAGCCGGATCTCGGAGTTGGAATACTTCCTTAGGCCCAGCAAAGAGATGACGTACCGGTACACCGTCGAGGCAGCTCCGATCCCGACGACCGCGGCGCCGATGGCCTCCACCGCGAGCCGCAGGTAATCGACCGCGACGATCACGAACTCTTCCAGGGCTCGAATAGTACACCAAGGGTAAAATCCACGGAAGTGCTCGTCTACGAGGCGACGAATTAGCATTATTAAGAAGCCGGTAAGGGCCGCGTAAGGATCGCCTGGTACCCTGCCGGGAAGAGAACGTAGAGGAGGCGTGGAGCGTATGAAGCTGGGAGACGTTGCGGCGGCGGTCGGCAAGGGACTTTTCGCCGGCGTGGCCGGAACGGCGGCGATGACGGCATCGAGCACCCTAGAGGCGAAGCTGCGTGGACGGGGCGCGAGTTCGACCCCGGCGCAGGCGGCCCAGAAGGTGCTCGGCGTCGAGCCGATAGACGAAGGCTCGGAGGCCCGGTTCTCCAACCTCGTCCATTGGGGGTACGGTACCGTATGGGGAGGCGCCCGAGGGCTCCTCGCGGCGGCGGGGCTCTCCGGGCCGACCGCCACCGCGGCTCACCTCGGGGCGGTCTGGGGCAGCGAGCAAATAATGCTGCCGGCGTTGGACGTTACACCACCGCTCACTGAGTGGGGGGTGGAGGAGATCGCCATAGACGCCCTCCACCACCTCGTGTACGCCACCGCCACCGGGCTGGCTTACTCCTACCTCGATAGGTGAACCAGGCTCCAAAAACTCCCCGTACCATGTACCGGCGATTTTGCGCCGGAAACAGTTCGTAGGAAGTGGAACGGCGGGGCTCGTCTCGGCCGCCAGGGCAACTTCTCTGGGCGCCAAAGGTCTTGCCACATGAGCAGACGTAAGCTCTTTAGCTGATTGCCTCAGGTTCAGGGGTAGGATACAGTCCTATTACGCCAGACAGACGCTATATGGGGCTTGCAAGGGAGTAGAAGGTAGTGCAGAGAGGCGCATATCTTTGGGCTCTTGCAGTAGCCTTGTAGGCCGCACTATGGATACGCCGATAAAGTGAAGTTCTCAGTAATCTAAAGGTGGATACAACGTGAATACGAACGAACCGCGTATGCCCAAACCGGTGTTGCTCGTCGTCGACGACGACGCGACCGCCCTTGCCAATATCGAGTTCGAGCTCCGCGACCGTTACGGAAGCGGCTACCGCGTCGTGTGCGAAGGTTCTGCGGAAGCGGGAATGAGCGCGCTCGAAGAGTTCAGAACAGCCCACGAGGACGTGGCCGTCGTTCTCGCCGACCAGTGGATGCCAGAGATGATCGGGACCGAGTTCCTAACTCGCGCCCATCAGCTCCATCCAACCGCAAAGCGGGCGCTCTTGTTCGCACGAGGAGATAGGACAACCCGAGAACCGATCCTTCAGGCGGTAGCTCTCGGGCAGATCGACTACTACGTACCGAAGCCAGAGCGGTCTCCGGACGAGGAGTTTCACAGGGGTATTACTGAGTTCCTGGACGAATGGGCGAGGTACCACCGCCCCGCGTCCGTAGCAGTGCGCATAGTCGGCGAAGCGCGGTCACCACGATCTTACCAGCTAAGGGATATCTTCAGTCGCAGCGTGGTTCCGCACGCGTTCTATTCGGCGGACTCAGAGGAAGGGCGTGAACTTCTAGCCCGAGTGAACGAGCCTTCGGCACGGCTTCCCGTGGTGATCCTATTCGACAGGCTGGTGCTAGTCGACCCTTCTAACACCGAGATCGCTGATGGTTTCGAGATGATCTCCCCATTCGGGGTAAACACCCTGCCCGATGTACGAAACTTCGACCTCATCGTCATCGGGGCGGGGCCCGCCGGGCTGGCTGCCGCAGTCTATGGTGCATCAGAAGGTCTTCGCACATTAGTTTTAGAGAGGGAAACCTTCGGCGGTCAGGCAGGCACCAGCTCTCGCATACGCAACTACCTCGGTTTCTCACGGGGTATTAGTGGCTCGGAGCTGGCCTGGCAAGCTTACCAACAAGCGTGGCTATTCGGGGCGACCTTCCGGCTTGCTCACGAGGCGACGGGGCTGCGTCGCGACGAGCGGGAAGAGTTGGTGGTGACCTTGTTCGACGGAACCGAAGTAGCGGGCCGGGCTGTGGTCATCGCCACCGGCGTCTCTTACCGTCGGCTGGGTATTCCCAACCTCGAGGCCTTAAGTGGGGCGGGTGTGTTCTACGGCTCCGCAGTGACTGAGGCTCAGGTCGTGAAGGGACGAGAGGTATACGTTGTAGGCGGAGGGAACTCTGCTGGGCAAGCTGTGATGCACCTGTCGAACTACGCCTCGCGCGTGACGCTGCTCGTACGCGGCAACTCTCTCGCTGCCAGCATGTCCGACTACCTGATAAAGGAGATCGAGGCGGCGGAGAACGTTGGCGTCCGCTTTAACACTCAGGTCATCGATGGTGGTGGGGAGGGAAAGCTTGAGCGCCTCGTTCTCAAGGATTCCCTCTCCGGGCTCACCGAGACCGTCCCCGCTGCTGCCCTGTTCGTCCTCATCGGTGCCCGTCCTCACACGGACTGGCTGCCCCAAGAGATCGAACGCGATGAGTGGGGCTTCATCCTTACCGGACAAGACCTTCTGCACGACGGACGGTCTCCTCAAGGATGGCACCTCGAACATCCTCCGCTGCTGCTAGAAACCAGTATGCCTGGAGTCTTTGCGGCCGGCGACGTGAGGCACCGGTCTGTCAAGCGGGTGGCGTCGGCCGTCGGCGAGGGCTCCGTCGCCATCAAGTTAGTTCATGAATACCTCGGCTAAACCTCCGAGAATAAGTAGAGGGAATGGCAGTCACCTGGTGCAGACTCTTCTGAGGAGGCACGGGGTGTACTCATCTGCCAGCATTACCTGATGCGAGAACCTGGAGCAGGGACGCCAGGTAAGGCTAGCACCCGCACAGCCGTCTGGCTCGCCCGGTCGCTGTGCGGAGTTCGCCGCAGAAGATCATGCCATTTCCGCTCTGCTGGCCGAGCCCCATTGCCACCCTGTCGGCCTAGCGGCGGCCTAGGTAAGCCGCCATAATAGCCTCCACCTTGGCTATCGCTGTCCTCTTCGAGTACCTAAGGAGCTATATCCAGCGTCTCATGGATTGATGCTTCTTCCACGGGAAGTACGACGCGGCAAAGACGTTGGAAGCCTTCGGCTCAAGGCTTAGCTATGAGACGGATGTTGATAAGCTCTCCGAAGGTCTGGTATTGATAGTGAAAGAGACGATGCAGCCTGCACACGTCAGCTTGTAGCTGCGGCCGCTACACGACGGGGCAGCGCGAGTGGGACATGACGAAAACGAGGTACGCGATGTTTGAGGTGATCGACAGTGGACCAGGGTGACGGCGGCTGTACGTACAGGCGAGCTGGGCGGTATCGTTCTTTTGTGGGACGCGGAGAGCGGCACAAGTAGCATTAGTGGTTGCTAGACTTACGGTAGCAGAACTAACGGGAAGGAGTTCATTGTGGGCAAGAGAGAGTCCTCCATCGAGAGGTTGCTGCATAGGCTT
>JALYGT010000090.1 GCA_030776965.1 Actinomycetota bacterium | reverse complement strand
GCTCTTCATAGTCAAGCAGGGGCGCATCCGGCTCAACAAGGTTGGCTCTAAGGGCAACGAGATCACCGTCGCCATGGTAAACCGGGGCAAGCTTTTCGGGGAGATGGCGCTCACGGCCCAGAGGACGAGGGAGGTCTACGCGCAGGCCGCCGAGCCATCGCTTCTGATCTCCTTGAATCGAGAGGCCTTAGAGAACCTTATCCTGGAGAAGCCCAGAGTGGGACTGCGGCTGACAGAGCGGCTTAGCGAGCGGGTGCGGGCTCTGGAGTACCGGCTCGAGGACGCAACCCTAAAGAAGATGCCCGCTCGCCTGGCGAACCTGATATTGCAGTTAGTGGAGAGCGAGGGCGAAAGGACCGAAGAGGGCTACCACAAGATCCCCACGCACTACAGCCACGACGAGCTGGCCAGCATGGTGGGGGCGAACCGCGTCTCCGTGACCAAGGCCATCGGGAGGCTAAGGGAGTCCGGGGTTGTGGAGCTCAGGAGGCGCCTCATATACGTCAAGGACCTACAGGCACTCGGGAATATAGCCACAGAGCCACGAAGAGCGAAGCAGATCAAAGATTCAGAAGACTAGGCTTTTGGAGCCGGGGCGGAGAGTCTCCGGGCAATGTCCGCTAACGCTTATTGTCGGCAATCCGGTGAATAAGGAAGGGCCGGGGTCCTTTATTGGGGCTCCGGCCTTTTGCCCGCGCTCGATAGTCCCAGTCCTATAGGGCTAGGCGACCGGGGCGAAGATAGGTCGTTGATTACTACGCCATAGGTGTTGGACCGTGGCTATCGGGGGTTTCCGAGAACACACCTTGTCGGCAATCTAGCGAATAGAAGCAGTGGGGCAACCCCTACAGGAGGTCCTAGTAGGCGCAAGTTTTTTGCTAGCCTAAGGCGAGAGCCAAGAGTAAGCTGGGACGGGAGCTCGATGGATCCTGCCGAGATCAAGATACCGGTACCGATGAGAGACGCTCGGAGGATCTATGCTGCCCTAGGGTACTTGAGGCGCATAGCAGCTAATGAAGCCAACGATGAGTTCGTCGAGATGCTGGATGAACTGATGAGTCGTCTCAAGGACTCCCACAACGCCGTCATCGCCGCACGGGGCGCGAATCGGGACGAGTTGATCGAGGGTTTGGAGGAGGATAGAAGGGCCCCGCCGAGCCAGAAGCCTCAACACGACTCGAACATACCGCAAGATAGGGCCGAACTACTAAACCGGTTGTACAGCGCCCAAACCGGAGAACAACTAGACGACGCCGCTGCTGCGGCGGAGCGCTGGTTAGTGGAGCGACCCCACGATGAAGACGTACGCCTGGCCCGCGCCCAGGCTGTGCGCCGCCGCGCCGGAGCGCCGCCGCATTAAGCCCGGTGGGGCCTTCTAGGAAAACGGTTGGCCGACTTAGCGACGTCCCATAGCCCCAGTCCTAATGGCCTACCCCTGTTGGACCGGGGCTTTCGGCCAAAACTAGCCTTCGTTGCCGGCGAAGACTTCGGCGGCTTCTTTAAGGCTCAGACGGTCCATAAGACGCGTACACCCTACAGTCTCAGACATGTCTGGGTACAGGGTGGATCTGCTAACCCACAACATGCTGGGGGTGCGTCTGGCATGTAGCGGACCTAGAATTCCTTTATGGACGAATTGAACAACGCGCCAGAGTTACCCAGCTACAGGCCAGGCGACATAGTAGAGATGGAGGTGGAGATATCTCACCGAGCAAGGATGAACATAGAGAGTGTCGAAGTGCGTTTCATAACCGAGGGTGGCGAAGGAACGAACAAAACAGAACTCACATTAACCAGCGGGAGGCCCGCCCCAACTAGGGAACAACCGGCGTCTGGCAATAGAAGTTGGAGCATGGCGCGGGCCATGGCAGAAGTCCCCATGGAGCAGGCCTCAGGCGTCTACAATCTCGCTTCCATCACCGTGTCAACTGCCACAACAGTAAGCAGGTTGGAGGATGATCAGATAAGACTAGGGTTGTTCGACACCTCCTTTGAGGTGGTCAAAGGTGGCCTCAGGCCGGAGATCCTGAGTGGGCGGTTCGTTACATAAAAACGAGGCTTCGATGGAGTAGAAGAGCCAACCTCGCGCCCACAGCAGGAGTGGAGCTAGTGGTGGGGGCGTTCATAAGTACGCCCCCGCCCTAGTTCCCGTAGAGGTCGCGGCGGTAGCCTACGCGGCCTTCGGAAGTTTTTCGTGATAGTGGTAGTGACAACGCCGACAGAGGACCACGAGATCCACGAGGAGCTCGTCGCCGAACCTGTCGTAGTTGTTGTGGTGTGCGTCTAAGGGGTTGTCGCCTGCGGAATGCGTGCCGCACACCTGACACCGGTTGCCTGCTCGAATCAGGGCCTGATTGCGCCGCGACCGGTACTCTCGCGTCTTTCGATACTCCTCGGGTCGCATCTTGCAGAGCTGCGCCTTACGCGCTTGCCGAGCGAGTAGTTCGGCTCTGCCTTGTTCTTGGAGACAATGACGCATCCCCTGGCTGCAGTCGTCGCATAAGACTTCGCAGAGCTTGTTGAGGTCGACAAGTTCGCCCACCTGGAAACGACCAAGGTAGCGAAGGGTGCGAAGCTGGTAGACGAAGGTTTGCCGATTGCCGTCGGGAAGATGGGCACGGCACTCCAAGCAGCTGACGATTGAGATGGGCTCCGCGTTACGGATCGCAACCAGCTCCTGGGGGCTGATGGCAAAGTTGTCGGTGATGGTAGGGGTCGGGAGCGGCATTTCATATAGAAGGGTCAGGAGATCTCTCCTATCGACGGATTGGCCGCTCACCTGGAAGGCGATAGCCTGCACGCGGGCGTACACGGCCTGCTTGTTGTCCCGGAGTTGATCCTGTACAGCCTCCCGCATCTTCTCCGAGAAAGGAATGCGGAGGGGGCCGTCATTGGGGTAAAATGACGTTGTGGGGGTGGTCATACGCCTCCTCATTAGTCAGGGCTTGAGCCGCGTCTTTTGGCCTAGTAGCGGCTCAAGCCTTAGTCCACATCTACACGGTTTTCTGCACGGGCATCCCCTACCTCCTTTGCTTTAACCTCGTCGACAACGTCCAACAACTTCTTTGTCGCGGCGGCACCTTCTAGCCAGGCGTCTATCAACTGTCTACGCCCCCGGTCTATCGCGCCTGCAACGCTGGCAAGGATGTCTTCATAATCTTCAGGTTCTTCATAATCTTTGGGTTCGCCCAAATCTTCGAGTTCGCCAGTTAAATAATGCAGCAGCCGTGCGGAAGCACGTGCAAGTACCTCCGCCACTGCTGTGCCATCTGCCAGACTCATATTTTCGAGCAGCAGCGTGTTATAAGCTGCCTTGACATCGTCGAGCAGCTCGTAATAGGAGGCTGCTACCTTTCTTTCTTCCTGTTCAGCTTCTACTTGCGCGTACCCTACGTACATAAGGATGACTCGCAAATTAGTTAACCCATCCTTTGTTGCACCGGCATCGCGTAAATCCTTTTCAGTAAGCGACGCCAGCTCCTCCAAACGGTACGTCAACATAAACGGATCCAGGTTTAATGCAGTGGCCAATTTCTCGGTAGTGGAGCGTCTCGCCAACCTTTCGCCCCGTTCAATCTGCCTTATGGTGTCGGGAGCAACCCCGCTCTTCTTCGCTAAGGCCCTTCGACTCAACGAATACGACTCTCTGGCGCTTTTCAACATCGGCAAAGGACTCAGAGAATAGCCACTGCGCGTCATAGTAAGGCCACCCTAGCACACAAAGTACGCACATGCAATGCGAAGTAAGCGCACAAGCGTCTACTTTTGGTTGAAAGTACGTCTGGCGTACGTCTGGCTCTGGGAAGCTGGCCCGTTGCCTCTATTCACCTAATTGCCGACAAGGCACGTTCTCGGAAACCCGCTCGGCCCCGGTCGCGTTCGGCGGTTTCGGCATACCCATCCTGACCGGGGCCCAGGTCGCGCAGATCGACACTTTAGAGCTCTCGCACGCAGATGGTGGGGCGTCAGACCCCGTTCCTCGCGCTTATAATCCCGGGCTTCCTGGTGGTGATGGCCGGGTGGCGCAGGATGGTCGAGTATGGCCCATAGTCGTGGTCAGCGGGGTGGCGTTTGCGTTGGCGCAGTTCCTGATCTCGAACCTCTTAGGGCCGGAGCTCGCGGACCTTCTGGCGGCGCTCGTGGCGGTCGTGGCGGTCGTGGCCCTGCTCGCGGTCTGGCGCCCGCGTGAGGAGTGGCACTTCCCGAACGAGCCCGCGGCGGCGGAGAGGGAGTCGTACGAGCGTCCTTCCTTCGGAGCCACGCTCCTCCTTGCCTGGTCGCCGTTCATCGTCATAGTCGTGGTGCTCCTGCTCTCCCAGGTGGGGCCCATTAACGCCGGCATAAAGGCCACCGAGGAGACGATAAACTTCTCCAACGCCGCGCCGAACCAGCAGGGTGTGATCGCCGTGCCCTGGCCGGGGCTGCACGAGCAGGTCATACGCCAGCCCCCGGCGGTGGCCGAGGCAGGGCCCTACCCCGCCCTGTACCAGACCAACTGGCTCTCAGCGGCCGGGACCCTTATCCTCATCTCGGGCATCATCTCGCTAGTCGTGCTCAGGGTAGGTCCGGGCAGGGCTCTGAGGGTCTACGGTCAGACGCTGAACCAACTCAAATGGGCCATCGTGACGATAGCCGCCATACTGGGGCTGGCGTACCTCTTGAACTACTCGGGACAGACCTATACTTTGGGACTGGCGTTTGCCACCACCGGTCTCCTCTTCCCGTTCTTCGCCTCGTTCATCGGGTGGCTCGGGGTGGCTTTGACAGGCTCGGACACCTCCTCGAACGCCCTCTTCGCCAACCTGCAGAAGGTGACGGCCCAGCAGATAGGGGTCAGCCCGGTCTTGGCCGTGGGGGCCAACTCCTCGGGTGGCGTGTCGGGTAAGATGATCAGCCCGCAGAACCTCGCCGTCGGTACGAGCTCTACGGGCCTCCAGGGCAAGGAGGGCGACCTCTTCCGGCTGGTCTTGCCGTGGTCTATCGCGCTCACCGTCGTGATGTCGATCATCGTGCTCCTCCAGGCCTACGTGCTCCCGTGGATGGTCCCCTGAGGTAAGTACCGGCTCTCCACCGCCTCCCGGCGCGACTCCAGCGCCGGAAGGCGGCACTCTCGTCCATGTGTGAGCAGTTCACGCAAAACTACACGCCCTTAGGCAACGTCTACGTCCCGGCGATCTTCGCCGTCATCCCGATAGTCGTGCTCTCGTTGATGCTCTGGGTTTTGAGGACGGCCGCCAACTCTGGACAGTCTTATGTGACCTTACGTGGTAGATTTGTGACTCTTTCGGGTACCAGTTGCGAGGTGCAGGCACGCCGTTCGTTGTGACGGGGACGGCGCCGGTGGAGTCGAGGCAACCGAATATCTCGGTCAAGGAGGATACCAGGAGATGGTGAGGACGTACGCGCAGGCCGGGCGGGGTGCCTCTTACCCCTGCTTTTGATGCCCGAAGCTCATCGCTCCGGAGCGGCGCGCGACGGCATTTTGTTGAGCGTCGTGATCCCCGCCTTAAACGAGGAGCGCCACATAGGTTCGCTGCTCTCGGACATAGGGGTTCAGACGAGGGAGGCGGACGAGGTGATAGTCGTGGACGCGGGCTCCGGGGACGGTACCGTCTCCGTCGTGAAGCGCTCCCCCGGCGTGGTCTTGCTGGCCGGCGCCCCGCCGGTGGCCGCCGGGAGGAACTTGGGAGGCCGGAGCGCCAGCGGAGATGTGCTGATCTTCCTCGACGCCGACGTGAGGCTGGAGGAGGACTTCTTCGAGGACTTTCTTGAGGAGTTCGAGAGCCGAAAGCTAGACGTCGCGTGTCCCCTGTACGTACCCTACCGTTCGACGCCGGCGATAAGGAGTGCCTTCACCTTCTTCAACTTGCTCTTTAAGTCCTTCGAGAAGATCCTGCCCTCCGGCGCAGGGCACTGCATCGCGGTCAAAGCGGAGGCTTTCCGAGAGGGCGGGGGCTTCAACCCCGACCTCAAGTTCGACGACATAGAGCTGATCCGGCGCCTCGCAAAAGGCCGCCGTTTCGGCATCGTCGCACAGAGGGTCTACGTCTCAGACCGCCGCTACAGGAAGCACGGCGTCTCGAGAATGTTGTTGAGGTACCTGCTCATGTCGCTCTTCTTCGCTTTAGGCAAGTACCAGTGGGCAAACCGCATCGAATACGAGTTCGGTAGCCACGAACCGTAGCGCAAAGACGCGCGATCTCGCCCTCCTCCTCGCTACTGCTCCGAACTTTCGGCACCCTTGGCGTGTGCCCGCCAAAGGGTCGCGTTCACGCTCGACCTGAATAGCTTCCGAAAAGGAGCAGATCGTGGTTCGAGCCCCGAGCGATGCCGCTACCCGGCGCCGTCTTCGGCCTCTTTCCTCAGCCGCTCCGTGAGCCAGGCCGCCCTCGCACTCTCGGCCTAGATCCTGCTCAGTCGGTACTCCCTGCCGAGGTCGTCTATGTGCTTGGGCCAGGCTTCCTCGCCGCTCCTCCAGCGATGCCCGCGACATGACCAAAGAAGAGGCATCTACCCCCACCCGAGAACGAACCATCCCTGACCCCGACTAACCCCCAGGCCCAGAGTAACCCGAGAAAACGGGGCACAAACCGTTAGACGGTCTCCTGTCTTTGGCGCGCTCCGGGAGCGTACCCGCCGTCCCTGGTTGGCCTGAGAACCCCGCGTTCGAGCCGCCGCCCGCACCCCGGACAATGGGTTATACGTTCTCCGTGGGTCTCGCTCGTCTTCAGGCCGTCGGAGAACACCAGCGCGTACCCCGACTCTTTCCACCAGAGCTCGGACCAGATCTCGTACCCGCACCCGCAATACGCCGTAGCCACCAACTTCCCCTCTCCTCGAACGAACGCAGCCGATTGTTAACAAGGATACATGATTGCACCTCTACGCCGCAACGTCTTCGCACCCTTGCGTGCAATTCTTTTGCACCTTTCGCGCCTTTTTGACCGAGGCTCCGGCACTGGGCGCGAAAAGGGACCGATCTTGGAGGTCCGAGATAGGCTATGATAGGAACGAAGCCGGTTCCTAGGAAAGGTCGGCCAGCGTCGGTTCTTCGGCGTCACTCTAGGAAAGGAGGCCATTAACCGTGCGCGTCGCGCTCTTCGTCACGTGCTTCAACGACACCCTCTTCCCGGAGACGGGGCGGGCAACCGTCGAGGTCCTCGAACGCATGGGGCTGGAGGTGGACTTCCCCTTCGAGCAGACCTGCTGCGGCCAGATGCACTTCAACACGGGGTATCAGCGCGAGGCGATCCCGCTGGTTCGGCGCTTCGTGCGGGTCTTCAAGGACTACGAGGCCGTCGTCGCGCCCTCGGGCTCTTGCATTGGCATGGTCCGCGAGCTCTACCCGATGGCCGCCGGGCTCGCGAACGACGAACGACTCCTCCATGAGGTGGAGGAGCTTAGCACCAAGGTCTTCGAGCTCTCGGAGTTCTTGGTAAAGAAGCTCAGGGTCACCGACGTGGGCGCCTACTACCCGCACCGGGTCACCTACCACCCGACCTGCCACTCCTTGAGGATGTTAAAGGTTGGAGACGCGCCTTTGGAGCTCCTTAGGGCCGTGCGGGGCATAGACTTCGTCGAGCTGCCCGAGGCCAGGGAGTGCTGCGGCTTCGGGGGGACGTTCGCGGTCAAGAACGCGGACACCTCGATCGCGATGCTCGGAGACAAGCTCCGGCACGTCCTCAAGACCGAGGCCGAGGTCTGCACCGCCGGAGACAACTCCTGCCTGATGCACATAGGCGGCGGACTCAAGCGCCAGAGGGCCGGCGTTGCGACCGTGCACTTCGCCCAGATACTCGCGAGCACGGAGGAGAGGTAGATGACACCGAAAACCAGAGCCTCCGACGCCTTCTCCGAAGGCAAGACCCCGCACTTCGAGGAGTCCGCCAGGGAGAGCCTCGCCGACACGCAGCTCAGGCGGAACCTCGGCAAGGCCACCCAGAGCATACGGAGAAGAAGGGCCTCGGCCGTCGCGGAGATGCCCGATTGGGAGAAGCTCAGGGAGGCGGGATACGCCCTAAAGAAGCGCGTCATGCGCCACCTCGACGAGTACCTCTTGCGGCTAGAGGAATCGGTGACACGGGCCGGGGGGCACGTCCACTGGGCGCGGGACGGCGAAGAGGCCAACCGTATCATCGCCGGGATAGCCAAGAGCCACGACGCCAGAGAGGTAGTCAAGGTCAAGTCCATCACGAGCGACGAGACCAAGCTCAACGAGCATCTCGAAAGGGAGAGCATACGGGCTTTCGAGACTGATCTTGCGGAGCTCATCATCCAGCTCGCCGATGAGAACTCCTCTCACATACTGGTACCGGCTATACACAAGAACCGGTCCGAGATCCGGGAGCTCTTCCTGCGCGAGCTCGCCGTCGAAGAGCTCTCCGACGACCCACCCGACCTTACCAACGTCGCTCGTCTATATCTGCGCGAGAAGTTCCTCAAGGCAAAGGTCGGTATCAGCGGGGCGAACTTCGCGGTCGCAGAGACGGGTACGGTGTGCGTCGTCGAGTCCGAGGGGAACGGCCGGATGTGCACTACCCTGCCGCCCGTGCTCGTTACGCTGATGGGGATAGAGAAGATCATCCCGACCTGGCGGGACTACGAGGTCTTTATGCAGCTCTTACCCCGCTCCTCGACCGCCGAGCGGATGAACCCGTACACCACGTTCTGGAGTGGGGTCTCGGAGGGGGACGGGCCCGAAGAGTTCCACCTCGTCTTGATGGATAACGGGCGCACGGATGTGTTGGCGGACGAGATCGGACGCCAGACCCTGAACTGCATCCGTTGCTCGGCCTGTCTGAACGTCTGCCCCGTCTACGAACGGACCGGCGGACACGCCTACAACTCAGTCTACCCCGGCCCCATTGGGGCCATCCTGACGCCGCAGCTCGTCGGCATTGGTAGGCCGGGCTCGGATTCTTTACCCTACGCCTCTACTTTGTGCGGCGCGTGCTACGAAGTGTGCCCGGTCAAAATCAACATCCCCGAGGTGCTCATACACTTGCGGGGCAAGGTGGTCCGGCACAAGCAGGACAAGGAGGGCCTCAAAGGCAGGCTAAATCCCGAGAACGTCGCGATGCAGGCGATTGCGAAGACCTTCTCGAACCCGAAGCTCTTCGAGAACGCCCAGAAGGCGGCCCGTGTCGGTCAGTGGCCGCTCTCTCGTAGCGGCGCCATCCACCGCCTCCCCGGCAGGCTCGCCGGCTGGACCGATGCCCGCGACCTCGAGCCTGTCCCGGAACAGAGCTTCCGTGAGTGGTGGCGGTCGAACCGGGACGGGAGGAGCGGCTAGTGGCGACCGCCAAAGAAGAGATCCTCTGGCGCATCCGCCGCGCGACGCGCGACGTCCCCGAAGACGAGCGCCCGGAAGATATCCCCGTCGAACGCAGCTACCTCAAAGAGGACGATGCCCCTCGCGCGGAGATCATCGAACGGTTCGCCGAGAGGGTGGCCGAGTACAAGGCAGAGGTCCACCGCGTGAGCGAGGACGAGCTACCCGGGGCCATAGAAGAAGCCCTGAAACGGCGCGGCGTGCGGCGACTAGTCATCCCACCCGGCCTCCCCAGGGGGTGGGTCCCCGAAGGCCTCGAGACCTTACGTGACGCGGCACGGCCCAGGCTCACCAAAGAGGAGCTCGACGAGAGCGACGGCGTCCTGACCGGCTGCGCTCTAGGCATCGCCCAGACCGGCACGATTGTCCTCGACGCGGGCGAGGGGCAGGGCCGCCGCGCCTTGACGCTTTTGCCCGACTACCACCTGTGCGTGGTGAAGGAGGATCAGGTCGTTGGTCTCGTCCCCGAAGCCTTCGCGAAGCTCGAGGAGACGGTAAAAGGAGAAGGACGGACTGTGACCTTCGTCTCCGGCCCCTCGGCGACCTCGGACATAGAGCTGAACCGCGTCGAGGGCGTGCATGGACCGCGTACTCTAGAGGTGTTGATCGCCGGATAGAGTGCTGGCTTTCTCATCGCGGGGCCGTGTGCTAGCTTAACCCTATGGACACGACAAGGATCAGGGTACGGTACGCGCCGAGTCCTACAGGCTCGCTGCACGTCGGCGGCGTCAGGACGGCGCTCTTCAACTGGCTCTTCGCCCGCAAGAACAGCGGTACGTTCATCTTGCGGATAGAAGACACGGACCTCGAACGCTCTACCGAGGAGTCAGTCGAGCAGCTCAAGCGGTCCCTGCGCTGGATCGGCCTAGAGTGGGACGAGGGACCCGAGATCGATGGCCCCTACGGTCCTTACCGCCAGACAGAGCGCATGGAGATCTATCGGGAGGCGGCACGGAAGCTGCTGGACTCCGGCGCGGCGTATTACGATTTTGCGACGCTCGAGGAGCTTGCCGAGTTCCGCGAGCAGGAGAGGAAGAGGGGTCGCCAGCCCATCTATACCGGCGGGGAATACCGCGAGATGGACCCGGAGGAGGCTTTGAAGCGGGCGAGGATGGGTGAGCCCCATACCGTGCGCTTCAAGACCCCGCGCGAGGGTAAGACGGTAGTGGACGACATCATCCGCGGACGCGTGGTCTTCGAGAACGCCAACATCGAGGACTTCGTCCTGATGAAGTCCACCGCCACCCCGACCTACAACTTCGCGGCGGCGGTGGACGACGCGGCGATGAGTATCACGCACGTCATAAGGGGCGACGACCATCTCTCTAACACGCCGCGTCAAATCCTGGTCTACGAAGCTTTGGGCTACGAGCTGCCCGCCTTCGCCCACGTCCCGCAGGTCTTGGGACCGGACAAGAAGAAGTTGTCCAAGCGCCACGGGGCGGCAAGCGTGGAGGACTTCGCGGCGCAGGGGTACCTGCCGGAGGCGCTCTTCAACTACCTCGCGCTTTTGGGGGCGGGGTACTCGGCCGACGAGGAGATCTTCTCCCCCGACAAGCTCGCCGAGAGGTTCCGCATCGAGAGGGTCAGCGGCAACCCGGCGGTTTTCGACGAGAAGAAACTCACCGCGATAAACGCTGTCTACCTCAGGCGCCACAGCCCCGAAGAGCTCGCTCTGATCGCCGCCCCCATGCTCGCCGGGTCGGGGGCCGCCGAGCCCGAGGAGCTCCAGCGCGACATGCCACGCCTCACCCGGATCATGGCACTCCTCAAGGACCGCCTGAACCGCACCTCCGAGATCCCCGAAGCAGCAGGCTACTTCTACGGCGGCGAACTCGAGTACGACCGAGGGGAGTTCGAGAAGCAGTTCGGCAAGGAGTTCGTCCGAGAGACCTTCCCGGAGCTTTTGGAGCGCCTCAGGGCCTTGCCGGAGTGGACGGAAGAGGCCATTGAGGAGGCCGTCCGGGGCCTGGCGGCGGAGAAGGAGAAGGGGGCGCGGCACCTGATCCACCCTTTGCGCTTCGCCACGACCGGGCGCACCGTCAGCGCCGGCCTCTTCGAAACCCTGGCGTTTCTGGGCCGCGAGCGTACCCTGCTGCGCGTGGAGAAGGCTATAGAGGAGATGCAGCGGCTTTCGAAGCCGGTCGGCTAATCAGCTGGTCGACAGAAAAACAAAAAGCAGACAAGATGAAGTGCGGAGGTGCTGACCGGCTTTTATCTTTGACGAACCGGGGAGCGTCGTTTAAACTCTGTCCTCGCTTAACGGCACGGCCCCATCGTCTAGAGGCCAAGGACATCGCCCTCTCACGGCGAAAACCCGGGTTCGAATCCCGGTGGGGTCACTCCTCTAGAAGCCCTTCGGTACATGCCGAACGCCATTACAAGTACAGACTAACCCTCTACTTTTGTTAGGCTAAGCAGAGGTATCTAGCCCTTGAGTTGTTCTGTCATCTCCATGACGTTGAAGGTATCCCAGCTCTCAATGATTTTGCCTTCTGTCAAACGGAAGATGCCAAACCATGTCACATTGATATAGTTGTCAGTTGGAGGAACGCCCAAGAACTCTCCTTGATGAGTAGCCTGCGTAATCCAACGCACTGCTATCTTATCCCCTTCGGCAATTACGTCTTGAGCTACGCTTACAGTATCCGGGAAGGCGGTAAGCCACTCTGCTACGGATTGCTTGACATTTTCACGACCTGATAAGTCAGGGTGCGAAGAGCTGTGGTCTGTGTAGCTATCCGCCAAAACCTCTTCCACTATGTCGAGATTACCAGTATTGAAGAGGTCTTCGACGAGTTGGCAAACGATAGCCTTGTTCTCTTTCGCTGACACTTGCCCTCCGTACAGCCTACGCCGCCAATAAGCTCTATAGTATTACTAGCCTGTTATCAGTATGTAGCCTAGCCTCTATTTAGGATGAGCTTAATGTCCCCATAACAACTTGGTGCCCACCCCTCTCCTACAGACGGGCACCAGGCTTTCCTTCAGAGGCTTTTCTCTATAACGTTGAACAGAGGGTAGGTTTCTGAGTCCTTGCAAAAAACCACAGAGGGAATTCAGTGCCTACTCCAGTAAAATTATCTAAGTAGATCGAGACTGTCTAGCAGCAGGAGGAGTGGAAATCATGTGCGGAAGATACACCTTGAGAACGCCGGTAGATACTTTGGCGGAGCAGTTCGATCTCGACGAATATCCTTCTTCTCTAACCGCAAGCTACAACATCGCACCGACTCAGGAGGTTACTACTGTTGTAGAGGAGGACGATAAGCGAAAGTTAGAGATGTTCCACTGGGGCTTGGTTCCTTCATGGGCGAAAGATCCCCAGATCGGCAACCGGATGATCAATGCCAGGGCTGAAACCGTCCACGAGAAGCCCTCCTTCCGTAGTGCCTTCAAAGCTCGTCGGTGTTTGATCCTCGCTGACGGATTCTATGAGTGGCAGAAGACTGACAATGGCAAGCAGCCCTTCTATATTCATATGAAGGACGGATCTCCCTTCGCCTTTGCGGGGTTATGGGAGACTTGGAAGAATGGCGAGGAGTTAAGGTCCTGCGCCATCATAACCACGGACGCGAACGACCTGATGAACGAAATCCACCACCGTATGCCTGTGGTTCTCCACCCTGAAAACTACGGGGTGTGGCTAGACCCCAACTTCGACGAGAAGGACCCCCTCAAGGATCTCTTGAAGCCCTTCCCCTCTGAAGAGATGGAGGCGTACATGGTAAGTCGCAGGGTGAACAAGCCCTCGAACAATGAACCCTCCGTCGTGGAACCTGCAGCATAGCAACGGTGAGCACATCCAATGGTTTACCTCTGCGATTCCACTTAGCAGGTTAGCTTCAGACAGAAGATACTGTGTTTCTAAATTCCTGCAAATAGCAGGGGAAAATGAGGCTGACCCTTTCTAAGACTCAATGATTATTACGACGGCTTGCTCGCCTTCACGACTCGTGGAGAGGTTACACCGGAAGATATCCAGGCCATGAAGACCTACATCGAGGAGAACCGCGTCGGGGACCGCCGTTCGACATCGTCTGGGAGGGGTGACGCCGGGGGACGACCCGGAGCGAGCGGCCTCGATCGTACGCCCGTTCGCACAGGCGGGGATCACATGGGGGGTGGAGTCGCCGTGGATCTCCCCAACGAACACGACAACCTGCGCGCCCCGATCCGTCAGGGCTCGCCCCACCTCGGCTAAGGGGATCACCGACACTCAACAGCATCGCCCTCTCTATGCCAGAAAGGTCGCAGCGAACACTGCTCCGACGCCAGCTCCGACGAGCGCCTGCGGGAGCGTATGGGCCCCCTCTGCCACGCGCGACCAGAGGACGAGCAGGAGGACGAGAACGAAGAGAAGCCCCAACGGGCCGAGGACGAAGAAGCCGGCAGCGGCGGCGTGCCCGGCGACCGCCGAGTGGGCACTGGCCTTGCAGACGAGAGTAGTGGCGGCGACCGTAGTGCTCGCCAGACCCATCGAGAGCGTCGTCCCCGTGAGAATTTCCGGGGCGCCGAGGAGGGCCAAAGCGACCAGGAGGGCGACAAAGGCCGCAAGGAGGACGAGGGCGGGTACGAGGCGCTGCTGTCTGGTGGAGATCCAGAAATCCTCCACCCGCCCGTGACGCCTCAGCAGGAAGACGTACCCGGCCACGAAGGCCGCCGCGGCCAGCTCGACGGCCAGAAAGAGAATCGCCCGGGACGCGCTCGCCTCCGAGAACGCCACGAGGGCGTAGAGCGCCGTGAAGACGACGAACGGGTTCAAGACGTTAGCGAGGAGGCGGGCTACGTCGAGGCTGGCTGCGTGCTGGTGAGGGCCCACGAGGATTAGAATCTAGCACGTGCGATCCTCCCCCACACCCGACGCCTGGTCCTTATGGTACGAGCTTGGGGGGTTGTACGCGGTGGCTGGGGAGGACGCCCGGCGAACGTCCATGCTGGGGTTCGCGGTCGGTACGAGCGTGGCGGCCCTGGTGTTGCTCTCGGCACCCCTTTTCGGCACCGCGTGGGCAGGGCCTCTCGCCCCGGCGATCCCCATCCTCGCTGGCCTACTCGCGGGCGGGAGCTCCTTCCTCTGGCGGCGCTTGAGGTTCTTCGAGAAACGGAACGCCCTCAAATGGGCGCTCGCGAAGAAGTCGGAAGACGCCGACCGGCCGACGGCAGGAGGTTTGGGCGCCTACTACGACGCCCAGCTCATCCTGCTGCGCTCCGAGTACGAGTTCGTGAGGAGCCGGGGGACGAAGCGGGCCCTCCGTTCGGCCCGGCTCCTCGAGGCTTCCTTCGGGTTCACCCCCGAGGACGGGTTCGAGTGCGGGCCCTTGAACGTCGCCCCGGACACGCCGGAGACGCGGGCACTGAGGGAGCGTTGGGAGGCGCGACTGGCGGCGAGAAGGGCGCTTGAGGTGTCGCCGCCACCGTTGGGGCTTAGGAAGGATGCTCTCTACCGCGTCTTTCCGCGGGAGATGACCGTGCGGACGGAGCTCGCGACGCGTAGCGCGTACCTGAGGATATCTTGCGGCATGATCCGCGACTGCTACGGCAGGAACCCGCATGAAGAGGCGGCTTCGATCTCGGAGGAGCTCGGGCGCAGGGTGAAGAGGGACCTTAAGGAGTACGCAGCGATCAGCGGGAGACGAGCCCGTTGATTACCACCACAAGGTAGATAAAAGCGACGGCTACGGGGACGAAGCCGACCAGGGCTGCGACGAGGCTCGTAAGAAAAGAGGTGCGGTAGACGTACCGGATCCCGAGCCACATCAACACCATCGCCGCGTAGGTGAAGGCGAAGGCGTTGATTATGGGAACCCAGAACAGGATCATGGCCCCGTAAGCGTAAGCGAGCATCCTGTAGACCCCCCGGAAGCTCCCCTCCGGCCCCACAAAGGTGCGCACAGAGAGCAGGTACGGCCCCGCCGCCGCCCCGATCAGGACCGGGGAGAGCACGACGAAGGCCAGGTTCGACGCCACCACGCCCAAGGCGCTCGTGTCCGTCCCGAGCACCGCCGCGGAGATCAGGTTCACCAGTATGCTCAGCACACCAGAAACGGCGCTCACGAGTAGGACGAACAGGGCGGGCTCCCGCAAAGAACCTTCGGTCGCGAAGTTTAGGTAGAAACTTTTGGGGGAGAGAAAGATACCCCGGAGCACCGCCGCCGCGCTCGCGACGAGGCGTTTCGGGTCGAACTCGGGGGACTTAGCGCCGCTCACGGGCGGATTATACAGGCCGAGGGATGAGGGCAGGGTCGCGGCGTACCCGCTTTTTTGCGTATCATCCCCGGATGTGCCTTGCGGAAAAGCCTGCCAAAATTTAGACTAGGCGCACGCAGCAGATATGGCGGAGAGGCGCTGAAGAGATGACCAAACTACACGTGGCGCTCGTGCTGGCGACCGAGGCCGTGGGCCTCGGCTTGCTCTCTTTCGTGCTGCCCTGGTCCCTGGTGCTCCTACTCGTCCCGATCCTGCCGCTCACGCTCGCGGCCGCCCTCCTTCTGCACTATGTCGCGGGGAGCACGGCTTACCGGGCGCGGCGGCTCTCACCGGAGGCGATCGTGAAACACCGGGCGCGAGAATCCCAGGCTACCGATACCCCCGAGGAGCTCTCGCGCCGGATCGTCGAGCGGGCCGACGAGATACATCGCACCCTCCTCGAGTCGCCCTCCGAGGTCCAGGTCGAGATGTGCGCCTTGGGCTACAGGGCATGCGTGAACGATATGATCACGCTGACTCACCTCGTCAACGAGGAGTACCCGGATGTCGGGCCCATCAAGCGTTTGAAACTTCGCGCGGCTCGCCGGCGGGCCACGGATTCGCTCTCCGGGGCGCGGGAGGCAATGCCGCCGGGCGCCTTGCGCGCCACCCGCCAAGAGAAGCAGTAGTTATAATCTTCTCCCCGATCGGCAAAGGCCTGTGGCGCGATATGCAGCCGAGCTTGGGCAGAAGCTACCGATCCGCCTTACCCACCGGGCTTCGCCCTCGCGTTATCGCTGACGCCTAATACCTGACACCTAAACCGCCGCTATATCTCGGACCTCGGGCACTTCGCGACGGATCAGGCTCTCTATCGTATAAGAGAAGTCGAGCTGGCTCAAAGGGCATCCTCCGCACGCGCCGAGCATCTCGATGCTGACCTTCCCCTTCTCCTCGTCACACTCGGCGACGCGGGCATCCCCGCCATCGGCCTGCATCGCCGGGCGCACCTTGTCCAGGGCCTTCTCGACCCGGCGTCTCATGTTCTCCGTCTCGCTCATCGCCCCGATTATATAGGAGTATCCTTCGCGCCCACCGGACCGCCGCGAGGCCGGTAGTAGAATGACCGCCGGAATTACCTCAAGGAGGGACGAGCATGGAAAACAATGCAGAACAAACGCTCCTCGTCATCGGCGCACCCGAGCACGATGCCGCGGCGTATCACCTCTCTGGCTTTCTCGCGCCGGACCCCGTGGTGACCTTGCGTGTAAAGGACAAAAAATACCTGGCCGTCTCCTCGATGGAGTACGGCCGGGCCAAGAGGGAGGCGCGGGCGGACGAAGTCCTCTCCTTCGACGAGCTTAGGGTGGTAGAGCTCGCCCGCGAGCTGAAGAGCGGGGGCCGCGCTCTGGCCGCTGCGACCGCCGGCCTCCTCGAAGAGGTCGGGACCACTCACTCTCCGGTCGTCGTGCCGCCATCTTTAGGCGTCATCTACGCCGACGAGCTGCGCGCCCGGGGCCTCGCGGTGACGCCTGACGCGAGGCTCTTCGCTAACCTGCGGCGCGCGAAGACGGAGGAGGAGATCTCTTATATAGAGGAGACCCAAAGAGCGGTCGAAGAGGCGTGCGCCCACGCCGTCAGGATCCTCGAAGAGTCCGACGTGGCAGGAGACGGCACGCTCCTCTACGGCGGCGAGACCCTTACCAGCGAGCGGTTGCGCTACGAGATAGACTCCGAACTCCTCCGGCGCGGTTGCGCCGCCGACGGCACCATAGTAGCCGGTGGATTTCAGGCCGCCGACCCTCACGAGAGGGGGCACGGCCCCTTAAAGGCCAAAGAGCCGATAATCCTGGATATTTTCCCCATAGACAAGGCGAGCCGCTACTATGCCGACATGACCCGCACCTTCGTCAAGGGTGAGCCGGGCGAGGAGCTACAGAAGATGTACGACGCAGTCCTCGAGAGCCAGGAGGCGGCGCTCGGTATGATCCAGGCCGGAGTCAATGGCCGCGACGTCCACGAAAAGGTCTGCGATATCCTGCACGAGAGGGGCTACAAGACGTTCAAGCACGACCAGAAGCCGGGCGAGCCGCTCACGGAGGGCTTTATCCACGGCACAGGACACGGGGTGGGCCTGGAGATCCACGAAGCCCCGCGTGTCTCCACGGCTGACGAGGAGCTCGTGCCCGGGGACGTGGTAACAGTGGAGCCCGGCCTCTACGAACCGGGGGTGGGAGGCGTCCGCATCGAGGACCTCGCCGTCGTCACCGAAAGTGGCTGCCGTAACCTTACAGGTTTCCCGAAGGAGTTTCGGGTTTAGGAGCTGGTAGGTAGCAAGCGAGATCAGGAGGAGAACCCTGATGGACAGCAAGCCCATAACTGAAGTGATCTCCTTCTCCGAGGAGAAGATGAAGAAGAACAGCCTCTTCGACTCCCCACACCTCTTCTACGACGCCTACTGTCTCCTTTCCGGCCAGAGTCAGAAGGTCCACGCCCACGAAGGTTCGGACAAGATCTACTACGTCCTCGAAGGCACGGGGCGTTTCACGATCGGCGACGAAGAACGGGACCTCGGCGAGGGTAACGCCGTCATCGCCCGCGCGGGAGATCCCCACGGCGTCCGCAACGAGACCGGCGAGAACCTCGTCCTCCTCGTCACGATGGCCCCGAAGCCCTCCTGAACCTGTGGCCAGAAAAGAGATAGGGCCTCCCTACGTGCTCCTCTTCGAGGAGGCCACGCCGGGCGCGGCGCCGCTCATGATCTCCATAGACGAGCGCGGCGCCCTCCCCCTCTTTGATTCTGCGGCGAAGGCCCAGGCCTTCCTGGGCTCTACGAACTTCGGTCCCAGCTGGAAGCCCGTCGAAGTCTCCGGCGCAGGCCTCCTCGCGGTGCTCGAAACCTGCCGCGCTGAGATCGAATGCGTCGCCCTCAACCCGCCGCCCGCGAGTGCTGGCGGCATGAAGGTAGAGATGGGCAGCCTGGAGGAGCTCATAGACGCCCTCGAGCAGAGCCAGCGGGAGGACGATCTGTTCGGGCTGGACGATATTAGCCAGAACTGACGGCCCATAAGAGGCTCGGTGCCAGTTCACCCGCGGCTACCTCGCCTTCGTTAATACCTTAGCTATTCTGGCACCGCTTACAGCATTGGTCAAAACCATTGACCCGTAGATGGTAGCGGAAGAATAAATGCTTGCTCCAAAGACTCAGTCGAGAAAACAGTGCAAGCCACAGGACCGCAGTTCCTTGGGACCTCCTGTTTATGGCACACCGGTTCAACCATTATGACGCACGCTGTA
>JALYGT010000089.1 GCA_030776965.1 Actinomycetota bacterium | reverse complement strand
GCGTGTTACGCCCCAGCGGGCTCATATCTGGCGGGTTTTGGTCGAGTCCGGGGAGCATTTCACCGCCGAGAAGGTGTGGGAGCGGGTAAGAGGCTCGTTGCCAGGCCTGGAGCTTTCGACCGTCTATCGCTCTCTTGAGGCGCTGCGAGCGGCGGGGCTCGTGGCGGACAGCCGCTTGCCCGAGGGGCCAAGGGTCTTTGAGGCCCGACCGGCCCTGCACCCGCATCTAGTGTGCGAGAGCTGTGGGGGGATCTCGCACCCCGAGCCGGAGGTCGGTCGCCAACTGCTCGAAGCGTTGAAAGCCGGCTCGGGAGGCTTCGAGGTGCACGAGCTGCACGTGGCGGCTAGGGGAATATGCGCCGGGTGTGCCCGGCAGTAAGAGGTAGGAGAAGCATGTGAGCGCAATAGACAATTATTTAGAGGGGTTTTTGGAAGGACCAACGGGGGTGGGGGTAATCCTGCTGATCAGCTTATTTCTGGGCCTTCGACACGCCTCGGACCCGGATCACTTGGCGGCGGTGACGACCCTCATCGCTTCGGAAGAGGAGCGCAAGCAAGCACGCAAGGCCGGTTTGTTGGGCTTCTTCTGGGGACTCGGCCACGGCACGACGCTCGTGGTTTTGGGCCTGCCGCTGGTGCTTTTCAATCGCTACCTGCCCGAGCTGGTGCAGCAGGTCGCTGAGGTACTGATTGGCGCGATCATCGTGCTCCTCGCCGTCCGGCTTCTTCTCAAGTGGCGGCACGGCCTCTTCCACGTTCACGTCCACAGCCACGGCGACGGACCCCACCGCCACGTCCACTCACACAGAGAAAACGCCTCCCACGAACACGCCCACGCCATCTCCCACCGGACGCCCGTAAGCGCCTACGGTATCGGGCTCGTGCATGGTATCGGCGGCTCCGGCGGTCTGACGCTGCTGTTGCTCTCGACCATCTCCAATCGGGCCGACGCCGTAGGTGCGCTCCTGACCTTCGCCGCCGGGACCGCCGTCTCGATGGCGATCCTCTCGACCGCCTTCGGCCTTGTCATCGCCGGCGGCCCGCTCCGGAGGAACTTCGAGTACGTAGCGCCGGTTTTGGGGGTCTTGAGCATGGCCTTCGGTGTCTGGTACGCTCTCGGCGCTTTGGAGGTCGTGACGTACCCGTTTTGAGCGGTGCAGATCCGCGGTCGTTTTGAGGCAATCTTCCGGCGTTGACGCTTTCTGTGCCTCTCGAAGAACCGCACTGACCGAGCCGGGATCTTGCCCCCGCTAGCTCCCGACACCCGAGACGAGTGGTTTGAGGGGTTCCATTGCGGGCCATCCGGTTCGTGGGCCATCCTGCTATGGATATCAGATCCACGCCCGTACCCACAACGCGCGGCAGGTCTAGCCCGCTCCCGACGCCGACCACGAGGAGCCGGTCAGCGGGCCCGAGTGCGGCGACGGCCCGGTCGCGGAGGCGGTCGGAAGGCGGAACCCATCGCGGTATCGTAGAGGGAGCCTATGCGCTCGTAGACCCGGCCGCTCGACGTGATGCTCGGCTCCCCCTCTATGGGGCCCGGTTAGCTGAGGACGAAGACCGCGACTAGCTCTCCGGCGATCGAAGGGTGAAGATCGTGATCTCGGGCCGACAGAGGAAGCGGAACCGCGGGTGGGCCCCTAGGCCACGGTTGGTGTACAGGGGCATCCCGTCCACCTCGTAGAGCCCGCTCGGGTACTTGCGCGAAAGCTTCGGCAAGAGCAGTCGGCGGACGAGGGGCAGGCCCGTCTGTCCGCCGTGGGAGTGGCCGGAGAGCTGCAGGTCGAAGGAGGCGGTCGCGGCGCTCTTGTCCGCAAAGTCGGGCTCGTGGGCGAGGAGGATGGCGGCGCCTTTTTCCGGGAGATTTTCCAGCACCCGATCGAGGCCGTCCATATTCTCATGAACGTCGTCCACGCCGCAGAGGTGCAGCGTTGCGCCGTCCCGGTGCAAGGTTTGAACGGCGTTGCCCAGCTCGGTCACGCCTCCCGCGAGGAGAGCGCGCCGGACTACTCCGGCGTCTGTCCTGTGATCGTGGTTGCCGAGGACGGCGAAGGCCCCGTCGGGAACGCGCAGACGGCGGAGCGGGGCGGCGATCCCGGGGACGTGGCGGATCAGCGAACGGAGCCGCGAGTAGGTGGTGAAGTCGCCCATGATCGCGACTAGGTCCGGCTCTTCGGCGTTGACGAGGTTCACCAGACCCAGGAGGCGCCCCGGGGTCATCCAGCCATCCGCGTGGAGGTCGCCGATCTGGGCGATCCGGTAACCGTCGAACTCCCGAGCGAGACGGGGCAAGACGAGCGAGACGGAGACGACCTCTACGTCCGCCGGCTCGACCTCCCGCGCATAGTAGGCGAGGCCGGCCGTCCCCAGGAGCGCGCCGCCGAGCGCAGCTTTGAACGAGGTGCGAAGGCGTGGTCCGCGTACGTCCACGGTCCCACAGTTTAGACGCCGAAGAGGAGAAAGCACGGGCCTCGATTCACACCGAGCGGAGGATACCCGGCCGAGTTCCCCGTAAAGGAGAACGACGCTGCTACCGCTGAGAATCGAAGTATTTAACGAAGTTCGTCAACCATGTAGAGAGCGCCGGGGCCTCGGATACGGTTACTAGTCCACGATCACGGGGACGCGCTGGACCACGTTTGCGCCGTAGCCACCGTAGTTCCAGGCCTCGTCGTTGTCCGTGGGTTGCGTCCTTCCGGACGCGTCGGTGGCGCGCACGCACAGCTCGTGCTCGCCGGGCTCCGCGTCCCACTCGTAGGACCACGGCCTCCAGGCGTAGTGCCCGATGGGCTCGCCCAAAGCGGCGGCGTCCCACGTGCGGCCGCCGTCGGGGCTGAACTCGACCCTCTCGACGGGGGCCCATCCTGACCACGCGCGGCCCTCCACGAGGGTGCGTCCCGCCGGCACGTGCCGCACGCGGGAGAGGTAGTCCGGGATGCCCGGCGGCACCATCAGGGCATGCGGGTTCTTGCGGGTCATCGGCGTGCCGGGGTCTTCTTCGGATTGCTTGTGGCGGTACCTATCCGTTTGCTGGAAGCCCTCAAAGGGCTCGCCGATGGCCCTGATCTCCTTGAGCCATTTCACCGAGGCCATCCCGTACCACTCCGGCACGATCAGGCGCAGGGGGAAGCCGTGCTGGGGGGGTAGCGGCCCGCCGTTCATCCCGTAGGCTAGCATCACCCCATCGTCGAGGGCGTCCTCGAGCGGGAGGCTCCGCTCGAAGTCTTGCTCGACGCCCCCCTCGACCCCCCGGTCGTGGCCCGCGAAGACCACCTCTACCGCCTCGTCCGAGAGCCCGGCCTCCTGCAGGATCGGCCTTAAAGGCGTGCCGGTCCACTCGGCGCACCCGACCGCCTCCTCGCGCCACGGGGCCGAGACCGGGCGCGGGTACAGGTGCGCCCGCCCGTTTCCGGAGCACTCCATCACCACGGGCACCGTGACTGCCGGCCGGGTCTTTAGGTCGTCGAGGGTCAGCCTCAAGGGGTTGCGCACCAGCCCTCCAACCGGAAGCTCGTAGGTGGTTGCGTCGAGGAAGGGGATGTCGTAGTGGATGAGGAGGTAGTGCATGCCCGCAGGGGTAACGGGATAGCGAAGCCCTTCGAGGTGCATCCCGTGGTTCCTGAGGGCGAGCCCCACCTCTTCGCGACTATACTCCTGGCTCTTCGTGGGTTCCGTCATCGTCGTGCTCCTTTGCGTGCCGTTTATCTCCGGCGCGTTCTCCTTGTTGCAAGTCTAACCCGACCCCGGCCCCGCCGCTCCGCGCCCCGGCCAAGTAGTAAGGTACGGGGGTGCGCATAACTATCACCACGGCCGGTTCGCGCGGCGACGTACAACCGTACGTCGCGCTCGGGCTGGGCCTCAAGGAGGCCGGGCACGAGGTTCGCCTGGCGACTTACACGCCTTTTGAAGGTTTCGTCCGCGGGCATGGGCTGGGTTACCATCCGATTACGGGCGACCCTGGTGGGATCGTGGCGGATCTGATCGAGAGCGGCCTGAACCCCGTAAAGTTCACCCGAGCCTTCCGCCGGTTCTTTGGTTCGATTCTGGAACGCAACCTCGCCGAGTACGGCAAAGCCTGCCAGGACGCCGACGCGGTCGTCTACTCGCCGGTCGGTTTCTTCGGCCAATACATCGCCGAAGAGATGGGGCTCCCGGCGGTGGGGGCCGCGGTGCAGCCACTCTTCAGCCGTACCCGCCGTTTCCCAAGCTCCCTCTTGGGACGCCCGCCCGGCGGGTTTCTCACCGGGGGACCCCTCGGCGGCTTCTACAACTATTTGACCTACCTCGCCGCGCAGCAGCTCTTCTGGCAAGCCATGCGGCCAGTGTCCGGCGAAGCCCGCAAGAAGCTCGGCCTGGATCCCCTGCCGTTCTTCGGTCCTTTCGCGGACATGAACCGATCCCGTTCGCCCATACTCCACGGCTGGAGCCCGAGCGTCTTGCCCGAACCGCCCGAATGGGGAGACTGGCTGTGCACCACCGGCTACTGGTTCCTGGATCGGTCCGGCTGGCAGCCACCGGACAAGCTGATCGACTTCCTGGACGCCGGATCAGCGCCGGTGAGCGTCGGCTTTGGCAGCATGAACGACGCGGACCCCGAGATCACCGCGCGGGTGCTCGAAGCGCTCCAGCGCACCGGACAGCGGGGTCTCCTTCTCACCGGATGGGGCGGCATCAGCAACACCGACCTGCCAGACGAGGTCTTCAAGGTGGACGAAATTCCTTACGACTGGCTCTTTGGCCGGGTGCGGATAGCGGTACACCATGGTGGTGCTGGCACGACGGCGGCCTCGTTGCGAGCCGGCGTCCCTACCGTCGTGGTCCCGTTTTTCACTGATCAGGCGTTCTGGGGCTGGCGGGTTATGACCCTGGGCGCGGGCCCGGAGCCCGTTCCGCGCGCCAAACTCTCAGCCGAGCGTCTCGCAGGTGCGATTCTAGCCGCGACTAACGTCGAGATAAGGGAGCGGGCGCGGCTGTTGGGCGAGGAGATCCGCGCGGAGGACGGTGTGGGCCGGGCGGTCGAGGCCTTCCATCGCCTCGTGGTACGCGCATGAGCGGCGGACGTCGAAGCGGGCAGCAGATCTCGTAAAGGGAAAGGAAAAGATGAGCTCTACGAAGCGCGGAACGCGGGGCGGTGTGGAGGAGTACGAGGAAAGGTGGGAGCGGGCGGGGGCACGCGACGCAGAGCAAGAGCCGCAGCTCAGCGTCGTGGGGAACCTGGAGGGCGACTGGAGGGTAGAGCGCTTGAGCGGCCCGGTGCCGATGCCGTTTGTGTGGAAGCGGATCAGGAGCGGCCGGGGGACGACCCGAGCCTTGCCCTTCGGACCGAGGCTATCCTTCAGGCTTGAGCAGCGCGAGGGGCACGTCGCCCTGATCTACCTCGGACCGCTGTCCTTCTTGCTCGACGAACTGCGCCTGGAGGCGAACGGGACGTGGCTCGGGCGGGCGAACGCGGCGGGGGTCCGGTACGCCTGGTTTCGGATGACCCCCATGTAGGTCCACAAACGCTAACTTCGGAGGACGCTCTACTCCGGCGTGATCCCGGCGCGGAAGAGAGCCTCGCCGCCGACTCGGCCCGGCCGTCGTAAGCGGTTGCCCCGGTCGCGTTCATCGGCGCAGGGTCGGGCGCCCGAGCCCACGGTTTTCAGGCTCTCTTCATGAGGGCCTTGTAAGTCTGGTGCAGGTGATCCGAGATGGTGACGATCGCGAAGATTGCGCCCACGAGCCGGGTGACGCGCGGCGCGAGCACGAGCCCGTAAGTGAAGAAGGAGGCCACCCACTGGCCGACGCAGAACTGGCAGGTTATGAGCTCTCCCAAGGATCTCCTGAGGCCTTTGCCCCGGGGCTTCTCCTCGACGTTCTTGGGGCTCTCTTTCTCCTGACGCTCGGTGAATGGGGCGCGCAAGGGGCTAGTGACCGCGTCCTGGGCGACCAGCAGGCTGAGTTTGTGCGTCGCCACCCCGAGCAGCGCGATATCGCTCGCTTCCACCCGCTCGGGCAGAGACCGTCCAATGCCCTTAACGATCACGAGAAACACGGCGAAGATAAGGTTAAAAAGACCGGCGAGGGCGACGTAGGAGGGCAGCTCCCGATCCTGGCCCCCGTAACCTTCGAAGATTTCCTGCGGTGCCTTATCGCTCAAGATCCAACTCCCTCGCTGCCTGGCTGTTGCGTCGCTTTACTGGCCGATTATACAGGGGGCCAGCGAGGACGAGCGTGCGGATCTCCGCGAACCGGAAAGGGCCCAAGTGTACAAATCGACTACGCACCGTAGCCAACGCGCACGGGGATCGCGGACGAGGCGCCGATGCGCTAGGCTATGTTGGAAAGAGCGAGCGGGAGCGTAAGGCTACTATGGGCATCGTCGTCCAGAAGTACGGTGGCAGCTCGGTAGCGACGGCCGAGCACATAAAGGCCGTGGCCGAGAGGGTGAAGAAGGCCCACGAGGAAGAGGACCTTAGCCTCATCGTGGTCGTCTCGGCAATGGGCAAGACCACCGACCGTCTCCTCGGGCTCGCGGGTGAGGTCGCCCGCGAGCCGTCGCCGCGCGAGATCGACCAGCTCCTCTCGACCGGCGAGCAGCAGTCGGTGGCGCTCCTGGCGATGGCGCTGCACGACCGCGGGGTCGCCGCGACCTCGCTCTCGGGGTCGCAGGCGGGGATGAAGACGACGGGACGCTACGGGTCCGGCCTGATCTCCGAGATACAGCCCGAGAGGATGCGCAGCCTCCTCGCCGAGGGCCAGGTCGTCATCGTCGCCGGCTTTCAGGGGATGAACGCCTTAGGCGACGTGATGACCCTGGGACGTGGTGGCTCGGACACCACAGCCGTGGCCCTGGCGGCGGCTTTAAAAGCGGATCGGTGCGAGATCTACACGGACGTCGAGGGCATCTACACCGCAGATCCGAGGATCGTGCCCGAAGCGCAGCGCATACCCGAGATCTCGCCGTCCGAGATGGCGGAGATGGCGTGGCGGGGGGCGAAGGTTATGCACCCGCGGGCGGTCGAGCTCGGGGCCCTGTACGGCGTCGAGATCCACGTCCGCTCCTCTTTCGACGAGATGGGTGGCACGATCATCAGGGAGGACAAAGACTTGGAGCGCTTGGAGACCCGCGAAACCCTGGCCGGTATCGTCCACGACCTCGACGTCTCGCGCGTCGCCCTGACCGGCATCCGCACCGGCCCCGGCACGATGAGCCGCATCTTCACCCCCCTGGCCGAGGCCGACATCTCCGTGGACGTCATCGTCGAGAGCGGCACGAGGGAAGGAACCGCGGATGTGGCCTTTACGGTCGGTCGCGCCGACTTCGCCAAGGCGCGCTCGGTAGCGGGCGAGGTCGCGGCTTCTTTGGGCGGCTCGGTCGAGGGGGAAGAAAACCTTGGCAAGGTGAGCGTCGTGGGGACTGGGATGCTCAACCGGCCCGGCTACGCCGCGAAGATGTTCAGCGCTTTGGGGAGAGCTGACATCCCGATCCGGATGGTCTCGACCTCGGAGATTCAAGTAACGTGTGTTATACAAGCGGAGAAGGTGGAGGAGGCGGTCCGGCGCCTCCACGAGGACTTTGAATTGGAGGAGAGAGATGTTTAACGGCGCGTTCACGGCCCTCGTTACCCCCTTCAGGAACGGCGAGGTAGACGTCGAGGCTTTGGAGGGCCTAGTCGAGTTCCAGATAGCCCAGGGCATACACGGCCTCGTCCCCTGCGGCACCACCGGCGAGTCCCCCACCCTCAGCGAGGAGGAGGACCGGCTCGTCATCGAGACCGTAGTGCGCGTGACTAACGGACGGGTCTCGGTCGTGGCGGGCACCGGCTCGAACAACACCGCGAGCGCCATCAAGTACACGAAGATGGCCGAGGAGGTGGGCGCGGACGGCTCACTGCAGGTCGCCCCGTACTACAACAAGCCGACCCAGGAGGGCCTCTTCAGGCATTTTGCGGCGATAGCCGAGAGCACCTCGCTCCCCCTCGTCCTTTATAACATCCCCGGAAGGACGAGCGTAACCATAGCCCCCGAGACCATAGCGCAACTCGCGAAGATCCCGAACATAGTCGGCATCAAGGACTCGACCCTCTCGATGAACATGGTGAGCGACATAAGGCGCCTGTGCGGCGAAGACTTCGACATCCTCTCCGGAGACGACCCGATGACGTTGCCTTTGATGGCCTTAGGGGGGGTAGGAGTGATCTCCGTCGCTTCCAACGTCGCCCCCGGTGCAGTCTCGGACCTGGTGAACGCCATGAACTCCGGCAACCTCGCGCGGGGCCGCGAGCTCCACTACCGGCTCCTCCCGCTTATCAGGGCGCTCTCCGTCGAGACCAACCCCATTCCCGTGAAGGCCGCCGCCTCCCTCCTCGGGCTCTGCTCCGACGAGCTGCGCCTCCCCCTTGTCCCCATGAGCGGCGAGAACTTGCGGCGCCTGCAGGAGGTAATGGAGGGTACGCCCCAACTCCTCCCCACCCCCGAAGAGGTGCTTTGACCCGGCTAGCCATCGTCGGCGCGGCGGGCCGCATGGGCCGTGAGCTCTGCCGCACCGCTTTGGAAGCGGACGGCATCGAACTCGCTGGTGGGACCGAAGAGCCCGGGAGCCCCGCTCTGGGCGCCGACCTCGGCGAGCTCTGCGGCGCTGGGAAGCTGGGCATCGCCGCGACCGAAAACCCGCCCGAAGAGGCCGAGGTCCTCGTCGAGTTCACCACCCCCGAAGCTACCGTTGAGCACCTCTCCTACGGCAAGCCGCACGTCATCGGAACCACGGGCCTCAGTCCCGAGCAACGCGCGAAGGTCGAAGAAGCGGCAAAGAGCGTACCCATCGTCCTCGCCCCGAACATGAGCGTCGGCGTCAACCTGCTGCGCGAAGTGGCCCGGGAGCTCTCCGCGAAGCTCGTCGGCTACGACGTAGAGGTGGTCGAGGCGCACCACAGAAACAAAAAGGACGCGCCTTCGGGGACGGCGCTCTTGCTCGCGTGGGCCGCAGCCGAGGGCCGGGAACAGAACCTCGACGAAGTCGCCGTCTACGGGCGGGAAGGGGTTTCGCCGCGCAAGGAAGGTGAGATCGGCATCCACGCTCTACGCGGTGGGGCGGTTGTCGGGGAACACCGCCTGATCTTCTACTCCGAAGGTGAAGAGGTCGAGGTCATCCACCGCGCCCTCTCGCGGCGCACCTTCGCTGAAGGGGCCTTGAGAGCCGCGAGGTTCCTGGCAGGGGCGAAGGCTGGCCTCTACTCTATGCGGGACGTGCTAGAAGGCTAGCCTCCACGACATCGAACCCGTCCTCTGGGTCCGCCGACGCCCACTGTAAACTACGGGACTACTCATGGAGACCGAGGAAGGGGAGCTATGGAGAACGGGGACACCGGGTTGTTGCAAAGCAGGCCTTTAGGGAACACCGGGCTGTCTGTCACGCCGCTGTGCGCCGGGGGCGCCCCTTTAGGGGACATGCCCGAGACGTTCGATTTCTCGGTCCCCGAAGAACGTGCTCGCGAGACGCTGCGGGCGATCTTCGAGAGCCCGATAAACTTCCTCGATACCGCCGCCTCCTACGGCGATGGGGAGGGTGAGCGGCGTATAGGCGAGGTGCTCGACGAGATCGGAGGGGCGCCGCCCGGCTTCGTGATCGCCACTAAGGCCGACCGCGACCTCTCGACCGGCGACTTCAGCGGGGAGCAGATGCGCCGTTCTGTCGAACGTAGTTTGCGCCTGCTGGGGATGGACCGTCTCCCCCTGGTCTACCTGCACGATCCGGAGCATGCGCCTTACGAAGAGTTGATGGCCTCGGGCGGCGTCGTAGAGGTGCTCGTGGGCCTAAAGGAGGAGGGGATCATCGAGCACCTCGGCGTCGCGGGCGGGCCGGTAGATCTGGAGATTCGGTACGTCGAGACCAGCCTGTTCGAGGCGGTGATCACCCACAACCGCTACACCCTTATCAACCGCACCGCCGAACCCCTCCTCGATAGGGCTACCGACCTCGGAGTGCCCGTCCTCAACGCCGCCCCCTACGGCAGCGGCATCCTCGCCAAAGGCCCGGACGCCTACGCCCGCTACGCCTACCAGGATGCCCCCCGCGACCTGATCGAGACGGTCCGCAAGATGTCCGAGGTCTGCCGGGAGTACGACATACCCCTGGTAGCCGCTGCCCTGCAGTTCTCCATGAGGGATCCCCGCATAACCTCGACCATAGTCGGCCTGAGCCGCCCGGAGCGGGTCGGACAGACGCTCGATTTGGCGGCTTATCACGTACCGGACGAGCTGTGGCCCCGCCTCGACGCCCTCGTTCCGGAAGAACAGCGCGACCCTGAAGAGTCGCGGTGGTGAACGTCTCGATCAACAACCAGCGGCTCCCAGTAGCGTCAAATCGCTCAGGACCGTTCTGTTAGGCACACGTCTCTAGTCGCTAAAGCCGTCGATGGACAAGTTGAAACACACGTCGAAATGTATTTCAGTATACAACCCTCTTAAAAAGTATTGCGGGCACCCCAGCCATCCGATAGGGTCCTAAAGAGAGTAATCCGCGAGCATTGCGAGTGGAAGTGCTCAGGGATCGAATCTCAAGACGCAAGCGAGAGGAGGGTTTCCGTGGTCGAGAACGACAATAGGCAAATTGCGATCGCGTGCCAGGGTGGCGGAAGCCACACAGCTTTTACAGCAGGAGTGTTGAAGAAGCTCTTGAGAGAGAAGGAAAAGCACGACTACGAAGTGGTGGCGCTGAGCGGCACCTCTGGCGGCGCTATCTGTGCTCTGCTGGCCTGGTACGCACTGTTGACGGATGGTGCTACAAAGGCCGCCGGCTTGCTAGATTCGTTCTGGAGAGATAACTCTGCAAACTCGTACGGGGACAGGCTTTTGAACGACTGGCTCCTCTGGGCAAACCGGTTCTTCGAAAACACCGGCGGCGCGCCCACCGTCAGTCCGTATCTCTACCCCTCTTGGGGGCAGGATCTGCTGAAGAGCATGCTTCAAGAGCGTGTCGATTTCGAGAGGCTTAGAGAACTCGTAAAACCGACGAGTCCGGTGTTGCTCGTTGGTGCCGTCAACGTTCTTAGCGGTGAATTCAAGGCCTTCAGGAGCCACAACTTCGTTGGCGACGGCAGCAGGGTTTTCAACGACAGCCAGATCGATGGGATCAGCGTCGAAGCGATTCTCGCTTCGGCTGCGATTCCGACTCTGTTCAGAGCTACGAGTATCGGGAAGGACGTTTATTGGGACGGCTTGTTCTCGCAGAATCCACCGGTGCGTGAGCTGCCTGATGCCATGCCCGACGAGATATGGGTTATACAGATAAACCCGGAGAAGTATAGATCCGAGCCAAAGTCGATGCCCCAGATAATGGACAGGCGTAACGACCTCTCCGGCAACCTCTCGCTGTACCAGGAGACGTACTTCATTAAGACGATCAACAAGTGGATCCAGGATGGATCCCTTTCGGGTACCAAGCACAAGGTGATCGAGGTGAAGTGGATCCAGATGCTCCGCGAACTGAGCGCCGAATCGAAGCTGAATCGCGACCCATCGTTTATACGCGAGATGATGGCCTACGGTGAAGAACAGACCGAGAAATTCTTGAGAGAACCTGTAGAAGCCGACAGAAGGGCCACCTAAAAGCAGCCCCACTATCACTCGTCTTCGAGTGCAAAGGTCCTCCCAGAGACCAGCACCGGTCGTTGGTGAAGCGTGGCCGACTGCGCCCGCGAAGTTGCGGGGGACGTTACGCGCTAAACTGATGCGAAACGTCGCGAGAAAGAAGCAAAGATGGCCGACGCAGGAACGTCCGCTCCCGCAATCCCGATCATCCCTCGAGAGGTACTCTTCGGCAACCCGGAGAAGGCCCAGCCACGCCTCTCCCCGGACGGCAAACGGCTTGCCTACCTCGCCCCGGTGGACGGCGTCCTGAACGTATGGGTGGGGCCGGTGAACGCTCCCGTGGGAGGCGAGGATTACCGGCCGGTCACAAAAGACCGCAAGCGCGGCATCCGCATCTACTTCTGGGCCGAGGACAACGCGCACATCGTCTACCTGCAGGATGTCGGTGGGGACGAGGACTGGCGCGTCCACGCCACCGATCCGAGGACGCAAGAGACGCGGGATCTCACACCCTTCGAGGAGGTCCAGGCGCAGCTTTTGGCGAAGAATAAACGCTTTCCGGACACGCTCCTCGTCGGCCTGAACAAGGAGAACCCTGAGGTGCACGATGTCTACCGCCTCTCCATATCGAGCGGCGAACTTGAGCTCGTCGCCGAGAACCCCGGCAACGTCGCATCTTGGGTCGCGGACAGGGACTTCGAGGTGCGCGGCGCTTTGACCGCCACCCCCGAGGGCGGCTTCGACCTCCTTTTCCGGGGCACGGAAGATGCCGACTGGCGCACGCTCGTGAGCTGGGGACCCGAGGACGCCCTGAACAGCGGACCGGTGGGTTTCTCCGGGGATGGCGAGAGGATACACCTCCTCGACTCGCGGGACGCCAACGCCGCCCGGCTGGTCGCGCTCGACCCCAAGAGCGGCACGCTTGCTGTGCTCGCCGGGGACGAGCGCTACGACGTAGGCGGGGTGCTCGTAGACCCCGACACCTACGAGGTTCAGGCGGTGGCGATCGAGAAAGCCCGCGCCGAGTGGACCGTCTTGGACGAGAGCATCAGGGAGGACTTCGAGGCCATAGAGAGACTAAACCGGGGCGACTTCGCCGTCGCAAGCCGCGACCGGGCCGACGAGAGGTGGCTCGTCGCCTTCACGAGAGACGACGGCGGCGCTTCTTACTACTCCTACGACCGCGCGAAAAGAGAGGGCGCCCATCTCTTCGACGCGCGGCCGGACCTCGCAGGGTACACCCTCGCGCGCATGGAGCCTATCTCTTTCACCGCCCGCGACGGCCTCACGATAGAGGGCTACCTCACGCTGCCCCCGGGCGCCGGAAGCGAGGGCTTGCCGATGGTGCTGAACGTGCACGGGGGCCCGTGGGCACGGGACGGGTGGGGGTACGACCCGGAGGCGCAATGGCTGGCGAACCGGGGGTACGCCTGCCTGCAGGTCAACTACCGGGGCTCGACCGGCTACGGCAAGGCGTTCTTGAACGCCGGGAACAAGGAGTGGGGCGCCAGGATGCACGACGACCTTGTGGACGCGGTGCGTTGGGCTGTAGACAAGGGGGTCGCAGACCCCGAACGGGCCGCGATCTACGGTGGCTCCTACGGCGGGTACACAGCGCTCGTCGGGGCGACGTTCACGCCGGAACTTTTCAGGTGCGCCGTGGACGTGGTGGGACCGAGCAGCCTCATCACGCTGATAAAGAGCATCCCACCGTACTGGTCCACGTTCCTCGCCACCTTCCACAAGCGGGTCGGCAACCCGGACATCGAAGAAGAGTTTCTGAAGTCACGTTCGCCTCTGTTCTTCGTCGATAGGATCAAGATTCCCATACTCATAGCCCAAGGGGCGAACGACCCGCGCGTCAAACAGGCCGAATCCGAGCAGATAGTCGCCGCGATGGAGGAGAAGGGCATAGACCACGAGTACCTCCTCTTTGAGGACGAGGGCCATGGCTTCGCGAGGCCAGAGAACCGCCTCAAGTTCTACGCGACGGCCGAACGTTTCCTCGCCAAGTACCTCGGTGGTCGCACTGAGGACGACGGGACCCCCCAGGGCTAAGGTCAGCGGTTCTGGCTACAGCTCCGCGAGCAGGAACGAGATCAAGAAACCCGCGGACGTGGCGAAGGCGACCAGTTCGCCGCCCTCCCGGTAAGCGTCGGGCATGAGGGTGTCGGCGAGGGAAGCGAGCACGGCCCCGCCCGCGAAGGCCAGGAGGATGGAGAGCGGCTCGTAGCTTACGTTCGAAAGGGCGGCGTTGCCGATCACCACGGCAGCGGTGAGGACTACCGCGGTAATCGTCCAGACGAGGACGACGAAGCCTCTTGTGCGGCCCTGGTCTCGCATCCCCACGGCCCCGCCAAAAGCCTCGGGCAGGTTAGAGGCAAACATGGCGACGAGAAGTGCTAAGCCCCCCGTCTCCGAGGTTTGCAGGAGGGAGACACCCAAAAAGCTATGTTCTCGGGGATGCCGTCGAGTGTCACAGCGGCCAGGATGGCGAACCCCGAGACGTTGCTCCCGACCCCTCCTGCGTAACGATCGAGCAGCTCGTCCGCCGCCACGAAGGTCGCCGCGCCAGCCAGGAGCCCGATCCCGGAGAGCAACACGCCGCCGGTCCTGAACGACTCCTCAAACAGATCGAAGGCGAGCGCGGTAATGAGCGAGCCGCTGGCGAAGGCCAGCATCACAGCAACCAGCCGTCGAGGCGGCCTCCGGTACGCTCCAATGACGCCCCCTATCACCAGGGCGCTGGACGCGATCAGGCCGAAGAGAAGGGCGGTCAGCACCGAGGCGTCAAGGAGGCGTCACTAATTCACCCGCACACCGTCCCAGCTTCCGGGATCGCTGCGCCTCAGTCTCGCTCGTGCCCCGTCGTGGAGGAGTCTTCGTCGGCCACCATCGAGACCAAGCTCTCCACCCAGCTCGGGTTAACGCCCAGATCCTGTGAGATCTCGTTCGTGGACATCCCCGAACGCCGCCGCTTCTCGACCTCCTCTTCGAGGCAAACTTCTCCCTTGCTCTCCAAGACCCGCGCCTCCCTTCAACGCTTGACGCGTTTATTTATACCAGCGAAGCGCTTGGCCTTCCGGGACACCGGAGCTAGAATCTTCTTACCATGCGCTTCACCAAGACGCACCTATCCAGGTGCTAACGATATAACCTTGCGCGTCCGCCTGAGCCCCGACGGCCGGCAGGAGGTGAGGCTCGCCGGCTAGAGGCTGTTATGACTTGCTCAAGAATGGCTTGCGCATGCGGAAAACGGCAGACCGACAGTGTACCGTGCTAACCGTGGAATCTGCCTGATGCGGTTTTTCAGCCCGTACTCCTCCTCCTCCTCCTCCTGAGCGAAAGCGGGCACGGGAGGCTCGATCATGCACGCAGTTTCAAAAAGAACGCACAAAAAGAGGCGGGTCCCGCGAAGGGACCCGCCTCTCTGTAGCTAGCCGAGCGCTACTCGGCTAGCTTGCCCTAGTAGTAGTAGTGCCGTTTACCTGAGCACTGCCTGAGTGCACGCCTGCAGGCCAATCTGGGTGGCACCCGTCTGCTCCGCACTCTGCGTGTCTTCTACTCCTTCGAGCAGAGCCTTCCAAAGAGAACCCCTCGCCCCGCTCGGCCTCTAGCTCTCACTCGTGGCTGCGAGCCTCGGCCCTTCTCAGGAACGCCTTGACCCTCAAGATGGCCTCCTCAATGCGTTGAGGTCCGCCGAGCAGGTATCAGTTGTACCTGTTAGCAGTTTTCTATCTAGTCGAACGCTTCGTCTATGGCCTTGTCCGTGAACCGGACGAGTTCTCCCTTCTCCCCCGAAACGGTTTCTATGTACCCTTCGTCCTCCAGATCGTCGAGGACGCCCCCGGCGTACCGCTCTGCGGATTGGCTCGACCGCCGCGCGAGGTACTGCACGACTTCGTCCTTCGGAGCAGGACCTGCCCCGAACCTCGACAGTACGCTCTGCAACTCCTCGGAATACCCCGCGTCCACCTCCCGAAAAGTCTACCCTAGAACCCTTCACCCCGCTCGGTCGCAAGCTAGCGGGGACGAGGCCCGCGGTGCTACGGGGAGAAACGTCGGAGCGTAAGGAGGGTGATGTCGTCCAAGGAGTAAAGCTCCTCTAAGAGGAAGTCCCCCAGAGACCGTCCCTTGCCGTGCTCGGCAACAAGCGCCCGAAGCCTAGGGAAACCAAACATCTCGCCTTTAGCGTCGTGAGCCTCTACCAGCTCGTCGCTGTAGAAGAGGGCTGCTTGGCCAGCTTGAAGGATGGTCTGCTTCTCCTCATAGCCCATCTCAGGCATCAGCCCTAAAGGCATCCCTCTTGCCCTCAGTTCCTCAGCCTCACCGCTTGTACGCTGTAGGTAAGGCAGGTCGTGACCGGCGTTAGCGTACTTTAAGTTACCGCTCTCAGAATCGAGGATGGCGTAGAAGCAGGTGACGAACATGTTGGAAGGGATACGAGCCAGCAACGTCTCGTTGACCCGCTCAAGTACCTCGCCTGGCGAAGAGGAGTTCAAGCCTTGTGAGACTGCCTGCAGCATCCCGCAGGTGGTGGCCATCACCAACGCTGCAGGCACGCCCTTGCCGGTGGCGTCCCCTACGACGAAACCCACCCGACCCTCCGAAAGAAGGTGGAAGTCATAGAAGTCGCCTCCCACCTCGCGGGCAGGCCGATAGTATGGAGAGATCTCCCAACCCTCCAGGTCGGGCACCTCCTCGGGGAGTGAGGCTTGCTGGATGCGCCGCGCCACTACCAGCTCCTGCTCGATGCGCTCGCGCTCGCGTACCTCTTGCTCTAGCCGCTGCCCCCTCAGTCTTAGGCCGCTCGTTCCCAAGGCCCACTCCTCGGCGATCTTGCCCCCCTCTATGCAGTGGATGGTGATAGATTTGAAGGCCATCTCCCAGCCGGTAGGGGCGACGCCCATAATCTCCCTTTGATCGTGGGTGCTGCGCACGATTAAGCGGGTCACCACCTTGTCTGCTTCGGCTACCTGGTCCTCGATGAGGAACCTGGCGTTCGAAAAGGTGGCAAAATACTCGGCGACTGCCTGCTTGTAGCCTTCGCGGCCGGGCTGTTGGCCAGGAAGCAGTTTAGCGTGGGCGACGAAGTCAGGAACCAGTATCTTGTCCAACGTGTCTAGGTCGGCCTTGTACATGCTCACGGCTTCGTGTGCCTCGAAGAAACGGCGGACCAATGCCTTATTCTGTTCCGCCGACATAGAGGAAGTTCCTCCCTACCAACTCGCGTTTGTCCCACCGATTGCACTGTGCATGACGCTACCTGGGCTCACTGCGTGCACCCATAGAAGAGGTTGTGCCTAGCCAGGGGCAGGGGCCTCTATTCACCGAATTGCCGACAAGGTACTGACTCGAAAAACCCCCGACAGCCCCGGTCCTAACGACCATGAGCACCAACCTCCCGAGGGAGGCAGCCTAGTAATTATGGGCGTCGCTCCTCGTTCGCTCTGGCTCTCCGGTCTTTCACTTTTTTCCACTCCCCGAGGGCCAGATAGGATACAGCCGCCAAAGAGAGGAGCGCTATCGTCCCGGCAATGAGTTTAGCGAGCCAGTCCGGCCCTTCCGCCGGCGGGGTGATCAGCACGTTTGTGAGCCCGAAGCTAACAGCGAGACCGCCGAGCACCACGCCTAGAAGCAGAGCACCAAGCACGATGCGGAATTGATCGAAGCTCATAGCTCCCGAGTATAGCGGCCAAGCACAAGAGGCTGTCGGTGCTAGTAACATAGAAGGGCCGGGACCCATGATAGGACCGGGGGCTATGCGGGCAAGACAAAGGCCCTCCGGGAGGATAGAGAAAACGGAGGGCCTTCCTGGATAGGCTGGATGGAGCCTACCAGAGGATGGACACCAGCCATTGCTGTTGCCGGCTCTTACCTCCTACCATGATTGGGCGAGTCATAAACAAAAGAGCCGGAGCCCCCATGAGGAACCCCGGCTAGCGAAGCGTTAACGGTCACGCATTTTAGGTTCGGACACCCTCCTCGGCTAGGGTAAGGTCCACAAACTTGTCCCAGTTCGCAGCGATCCCATCCTTTCCTAGCGGCTCATCAATTTACAGACGTTTTGGGGCACAACGGGGTCTCTATCCTCTATGCATTGGGAGGCGCTAAAAGGTTGAAAAGGGGGTGAAACTCTTAGGAAGACTCGACAATTATCTGAAGGGCTTTATAGGCGGGGCCGACTGTCAGAGATCAGCCTGCAGGAGAGCCCCCGACGTTCGAACATCTGTCTACGGTTAAGCATTTCTCTTGCCAGAAATAGCTGAAAACGGCGTCGTAAACTACCATATGCAGTAGGTAGTGCTAAATAGACGAGCTTAGGATGCTCTCGCCCGAGAGCGGGCTTGAAGGATCAGAGAATGGTTGGTAGATGTTTGGAAGACTGTTCGCACGCGACGTCGCGATAGATCTGGGTACGGCGAACACTAGCGTGTTCGTCAAGGGGCAAGGCGTCGTGCTCTTCGAGCCCTCAGTCGTCGCCCTAAATAGCAAAACAGACAGGGTCGTGGCGGTCGGGCTGGATGCCAAGAACATGATTGGGCGTACGCCCTCTCACGTCGTCGCTACGCAACCCCTCAGGGACGGCGTGGTAGCCGACTTCGAAGCGACAGAGAGGATGCTCTCCTACTTTATCCGTAAGGCGCAGCCCCGGCGACGGATAGCGCGGTTCTTATCCAGGCCTCAAGTGGTCGCGTGCGCGCCTTCGGGCGTCACTGGTGTGGAGCTTAGGGCGGTCAAGGATGCCCTGCAGAAGGCCGGGGCGCGCCGCGCGTACACTATCGAGGAGCCACTGGCGGCAGCTATGGGGGCCGGGCTATCGGTCAGTGAGCCCCAAGGGTCGATGGTTGTGGACATCGGCGGGGGTACCAGCGAGGTTGCGGTAATCTCCATGGGCGGCATAGTCGTTAAGTCCTCAATCCGCGTCGCCGGTAACCATATGGACGCGGCTATCACCGGCTATATCCAAAAAGAGCACCAGCTCTCCGTGGGCACCAATGCCTCCGAACTGCTGAAGATACGGCTCGGCAGCGCCTTTCCGCTCCCCGAGGAGAAATCGGAGGAGATAAGGGGCCGAGACCTCGCTACGGGCCTGCCGAAGACTGTTGTCTTAACCAGCGAGGAGATCCGGGAGGCGATAAGAGTACCTGTGGACGCGATCATCTCCGCCGTCGTGGACACCCTAAATCGCACACCACCGGAGCTCGCCTCGGATATTATGGATCGGGGCATGGTCTTGGCTGGCGGTGGTGGGCTGCTGAGGCTCTTCGACGAACGCCTGAGGCACGAGACGGGCATACCGGTACACATGGCCGAGGAGCCGCTTATATGTGTCGCCGTCGGTAGCGGACGCTTCCTGGAGGAAATAGACCGCTACCCCAAATCCCTCTCCTCCTAGCCTTCTCGACCGTGCTCGTCTCTAGGGTTCGCATCCTACTAACCTAAAGGTGCTTCATATCCATGTAGGTTCACGACTACCGAGATTCCTGCTCTCCGCTTCAGTGCTTTGCTGACCGAAGAGGCTCCTAATTCGCAACTGGCGCTCGTGTATGTGATGTGTGGCTGAATCGGGTGCTGGCGGCCGCCTCGGCCGCCTCTTTGCGCTCGCGGACTGTGACCTTGGCGGTTGCCGATGCTGCTGACGCGGCTGTCGCTGGTCTGGTCTGGACCGGTGTGATGCTCGGCTCCATGGTTGCGGGTGCTGCCTCGATGCTCGCTGGCGTTGAGCTGGTAGGCGTCGCATTGCCAGAGGCTTGCGCTTGGGCAGAGGCATTCTGGTTCTGCCCTGTTTGCCCTACCCAGCCAGCTTCTCTGTAGCCTTCAGCGCTTCCACCCAGAGGCAGCGCCGCCTGACTTTGCTCAGTTCGCCCTACCCGAGCGGCCTCTTGGTCTCGGGCGCCTCTATCTGGCAGCCCCGCCTCTTCGTTGAGTGAGCTACCATCACCTTCATCTTCTGCGCTCTGCTCGTCACTCACTTGCAGGAGGCTCTGTTGGGCGTCCTCGCCTTCCTGATCGTCGGCGGCGGCTGCTGAGGAGGCTGTCGGTTCGCGCGCCTCCTCCTGAGAGGCAGTAGATTGATCATCACCCCTAGCCAACGCAAAGGCTACGGCGGCTAGGACTAAAATCATAAACGCCGCCGAGCCCAAGTATGCGTAGTACCTATTATCCGCAGAGAGCAATGCAGGGATGACATCTTCATTACCCTTGGTTGTCGTCAGGCCTTCGCCCTCCTTAGGAGGACTGCTAGCTGAGATCAAGGGACGAGCGGAATCGCTCTTCGAAGGCTCGTCGTACGCTGGGGCTGGCGGTTCGTCCAGAGATGCCTGCTGGTGCTTAAGCTCTTGGGTTAGTGCCTCTCCGTCTAGATGCAAATGGTCAGCATAGGTTTTGAGAGATCCCCTTACGTACACAGCGGGCAGTACGCTGAAGTTCCCCTCCTCCAGCTCTTTAAGGTATCTAGCTCGAATTTTCGTTGCCTGCTCTACCTCTTGGAGGGAGAGGCCTTGCTCTTTGCG
>JALYGT010000088.1 GCA_030776965.1 Actinomycetota bacterium | reverse complement strand
GCGGTGGCGGAGGACAGCAGGGCGGGGGTCCCGCGAAGATCATCTTCTCCTTCGGGCCCGACGAAACCGGGACTTTGCAGGAGATAGTCGACCGGTTCAACCAGCAGAACGAGGGCGAGATCGAGGTGGAGTACCGGCAGATGTCCCGGATCACCGACGAGTACTTCGACGAGCTGTCCTCCGAATTCGGATCCGGATCGGTCCCTCCCATAGACGTGATCGGGGGGGACGTGATCTGGGCCCCGGAGTTCGCCGCCAACGGCTGGATCGAGGACCTCAGCCGGCGCATGTACGCGGACTACAGCCCGCGGGTGCCCGACGCGTTCCTGAGCGCGGCGATGACCTCGGTCTCCTTCCGAAACGACCTCTGGGGTGTGCCGTGGTTCACCGACGTCGGGCTACTCTACTACCGGCGGGACCTGCTGGAAGATAGCGGGTTCACCGGGCCGCCCAAGACCTGGGATGGGCTGAAAGAGATGGCCAACAAGGTCACGCAGGATGCCGGAACGCAGTACGGCTTCGTCTTCCAAGGGGATGCCTACGAAGGGGGCGTCGTCAACGGCTGCGAGTACATCTGGAGCGCCAACGGCGAGATCATGAGGGGCAACATCAGCGTCATCGACCCCGACAGGCAGACGGGGCTCTCCGCCTCGAACATCGTCGAGATCGACAGCGACCAGGCGGTCCGGGGGCTCAGCATAGAGCGCAGCATGATAGAGGACGGCGTCGCTCCGCAGGAGGTCGCCAGCTGGAGAGAACGGGAGTCGCTAGAGGCCTTTAACGCCGGGGACGCGGTCTTTCTGCGCGGCTGGCCCTATATGTACCAGATCTTCGCCCAGGAAGGAAAGGTAAGTCAGGACCAGGTAGGCATCGCGGAGCTCCCGGTCGCCGAAGAGGGGATGCAGAGCTGGAGCTGCTTGGGCGGATGGAACATGTACATAAACTCCGCCTCGCAGAACAAGGACGCCGCCTGGGAATTCATCAAGTTCGCCACCTCTCCGGAGATACAGAAGTTCCGGGCGATCGAGGGCTCCTTCCTGCCGACGCTGAACGAGCTGTACAACGACCAGGAGATCCAGGAAGCGGTGCCGGTGGCAGACCTGGGCGGGGATATAGTAAGGAACAACGCGCGAACGCGGCCTATCTCACCTTTCTATTCGGATATATCCCACAGGCTCGCCAGTCGGTTCAACAGCACTTTGAAAGGCGATATATCACCCGAAGAAGCCGTGTCGAGGCTTCAAAACGAGCTGGAGAACATCGTTAGGCGGCAGTCATAGACGATGATGACCGGCGCCGGTGGATTCTGCCCCGGACCCGGAAAGCAGGTTGCTCCGAGGCATACCGCATAGGTAGAAGGGGGACGCCCTGGAAGCCATCTGGATCGCCGTAGCCTACCTGCTGGGGCTCGCTGTCAGCTACCTGAAAGTTCCCCCGCTGGTGGGATACCTGGGAGGCGGGCTCGCGCTCTTCGGTATGGGAGCGACGGCCAGCGACCTGTTACACGAGATCGGCCACGTCGGGGTGCTGCTGCTGCTGTTCACGATAGGGCTACACCTCCGGTTTCGCAGCATCATCCGCCCCGAAGTGCTCGGCGCGGGAACCGTACAGCTCGCCATCAGCGCGGTCCTTTTTACGGCGGTTGGCCTGGCATTCGGGCTCGACATCACCGCGGCCGTAATCATCGCCGTCGCCCTGGGCTTCTCCAGCACCGTCCTGGCAGCCAAAACCCTGGAGGCCCGCACCGAACTGGAGGCCTACCACGGCCGGATCGCCATCGGCATCCTGATCCTTCAGGACATAGTTGCCATCGTCCTTCTCGCGTTCAGCGGACTGGGCGCTCCCTCGCCGTGGGCGCTCCTCCTGCTCCTGATACCCTTGGCGCGGCCCCTGCTGCTACGCTTGCTGGCCGCGAGCCGGCACGACGAACTACTCCTGCTCTACGGACTGCTGCTCGCGCTCGGTAGCGGCGCACTCTTCGAGCTACTCGGCCTAAGCGGCGAACTGGGCGCCGTGGCAGCCGGAGCGCTCTTGGCGGGGCACCCGCAAGCCGACGAGCTAGCCGAGAAGCTGTGGGGACTCAAGGAGGCGTTCCTGGTCGCCTTCTTTTTGGAGATCGGTCTCGCCGGCGTTCCATCCATTGGGGGGATACTGCTGGCGGTGGGCCTCGTGATCTTGCTGCCTCTGAGGACGTTCCTCTATTTCTTCCTGATGGTGGCGCTCAAGCTGCGGGCGCGCACGGGGTTCATGGTCGGGGTCTCGCTGACCAGTTACAGCGAGTTCGCCCTCATCGCGGGTGTCCCGGCGGCTAGTGCCGGGCTGATCCCGGAGTCGGCCCTGCTCGTTCTGGCACTGGCCGTCGTGCTGTCCTTCGTTCTCGGCGCGCCGCTCAACCGCGTCGTGCATCCGCTCTACTCCCGGTTGGAATCGGTGCTTCTGCGCTACGAACGCCCGACCGATCACCCCGACGACACGCCCCGTTTGCTTGGGAGCGCGAGCTCCCTGGTCTTCGGCATGGGGCGAACCGGGACCGCCGCCTACACGACCCTCGCAGAACAGGGGGGGCGCCCGGTAGGGCTGGACTCGGACCCGGGCAAGATCGAACAACACCACGAAGTAGGGCGCCGGGTGGTCTACGGCGACGCCGAAGACCCGGAGCTCTGGCAACACCTCGACCTCGACCGGCTCGACACGGTGATACTGGCCGTGCCGGACTTCGAGGCCAGGCTACATGCGGTAGAAGGGCTGCGCAAACACGGTTTTGCCGGTGTGATCAGCACCATAAGCATGTACCCGGAGGAGGAAGAACCCTTGCGCGTAGCCGGTGCCGACCTGATCGCGCACCCTCTGAACGAAGCCGGCTTCGGGCTCGCGCAACAGAGCATTGAGTTGCAAACCGGATGACGACCCTGCCGAGATGCTCGGATTGAAGCTGAGCTAAGAGGCCTTCCCGGGCCCTCACGGCTACGGTTCGCCGCCCGACGCGTCGGCCTTCGACCAGAGCAGGTAGCCGAGCAGCGTCCAGCCGAGACCGAAGAGCGCCGAGATCGCGACGCGCAGCCAGACGAGGTCGCCGGCGACCACGCTCAACGGGATCAGCACGCCCATCGTAAGCGGCAGAAAGTTCCAGCGGGGCAACGGCTCGGTCTTGAGGGTGTCGAAGCCGAGGAGTACCAGACCCAAGGTAAGGATGAGAAATCCGAACGAGAGGATTTGCTCCACGCCATCCACCCCAAACGAGAAGCTAGCCAGGAAGCCAGCGGCGAGGAAAGCAAGCCCCAGAAAGCCCTGGATGAAGCCCGCCCTTCCGACCCTGGCCATGTATTCCACATATCGGGCGTAGAGACCCGCCAGCCCAGCTAGCAGGAGCAACGGCACGATAAAGAACGAGACCTCGGCAACGTTGTTAGGGCCCGTGAACGCGCCAGATCCATCTCCAACCGCTTTCAGGACCCAGAGCGCGCCACCCAGCATGCCCGCCAGACCGCTCCACCGGACAAGGTTCAACGACATAGAAACGCCCTCTCCACCGCTTCCACGAAGAACCCTCCTTCCCGAGGTGTACCCCACGTCACCGGGACTCGCGACTAACAGGTGACGGAAGTCAGCCGCCGCCGAATCCGTTTATAGAACGGTTTCCGGCTCCCAGCTTCCCGCCGAGCATCCATCCGTCGGGCCAACTCCTCGGCTCGTGTTTCCCCGTTGCTCCCTCTCCTCACCTTTCTTTACGGCGACATAGCAGTTGCGTACGACGTTGCTTCGCCACTTCAGCGACTGTATTTGTCTGGCCACGTCCTTTTTCAGCAGATAAGCGCCCGGGGCTCGTAACCACTTGAAGCGGCCATGCAGCGCGCCGAGTGTTGTCTCTACCGCGTGCTCGTATTCCTGCAGCTCGTCTATCTCCCGGCGGATTCTATCCAGTTCCCGCCGTAGTTCTTCTGAGGTTGCCATACCTCCTTCTTCTCCTTCAGCCCGGGCCGGCACCATAGCGACGCGCTACCTCATCCTGCACGCTCTCGACAGTGGAGAAGACTGCGTCCATCATGTTCTGTTGCGTCCGGCTCAGGGTGGAGGGATCGACGCTGTTCTCGGGTATCTCGCCCTGTTCGATGGCCTGCAGGTGGCGTTTAAAGCGGAACTCCATCAGATACTGGTAGGTGTCGAGGGCGTTCTCCACGGTCTTCTTCATCTCGGGGAGCGCCGCACTAGCGTGCTGGAGGCGATCGGAGGTGTTCGTGGAGTCGAGGTAGGCCGTTTGCATGGCGAAGAGGCGCGCGACGTCCACCAGCGGCCGTATCCCGCGCCGCTTGATATCGAATGTGCGGCGTCCCCGCTCGAGCAGAAACCGGCGGAAGAACGAGGGCGCCGACCGGTTGGCCAGAGCGTTTCGCGCGAGGAATGGAAGAAAACGCGGTTCCTCGCGCAGCGCCTCGGCTATGGCGAACTTGACCTGGTCCACCAGAGACCGGCTGCCATAGAGGCCGCGCAGGTCGAAGAAGATACCTGCCTCCATCAGCGTGTAAGCCTCGGGGCTGAGAATCCAACGCCGGAAGGTCTGCTCCCAGCCGCTTAAAGCCTGGCGCCACTTAGGGTTGCACGCCATCACATCGCCCTTGCACAGGGCGAACCCGATCCGAGCAAGGGACAGGTTCGCGCGTTCGGCGAGCGTGCGGAACCACTCTTCCGCCCTTTCAGCCTCCTGCGGGGAGGATGGGTCGGCGTAGACCAGGGCGTTGTCCTGGTCGGTGAGGAGACCCATCTCGCCGCGTCCCTCGCTACCGAGCGAGACCCAGGCCCACGGCAGATCCACCATAAGGTCGGGTGACTCCTCCTTCAGCTCGGTCTCGGCCAAGGCGAGCGCACGGCGCATGATCCGGTCGTTGGCCTCGGTGTTGATCACGATGAGATCCTCCGGTTGCACCCCCTGGCGGTCGAGGCCCACGAGAAGACCGGTCGTCTCTACCCGGATGCGAGAGAGCTCCTCCAGCGTGCGGGCCCGCTCCGCGCGCTCGAGCACGAACGCGGGATTGACTCCCTGCGCCCGGGAGATGTCCTGGTCGGAGACGACGCCTACCGGCCGCGACTCAGGACCGGGTCCATCGGTGACTACAACGTGGTAGGCGCGGCGGTGCATCATCTCCATCAAGGCCTCGAAGACCGGAGCGCCTGCCTGGAGGCGGATGGCCTCCTCGCTCATGAGCCGCTCGACGGGCGTGTCGAACGGTGCAGCCTCCGCCACGACTTTGTCGCGCAAGTCGATGTCGGAGAGTATCCCGAGAACCGTTCCGTCCCGCGAGATGATCGCAGAGTCCACGCGCTCGCGCTGCATGATCTGCGCCGCCTCTCGCACCGACGTTTCTGGTGCGAGGGTCACCGGTCGGCGGTGTGTGAGCTCACCGAGCCGGGTACCGAAGAGAAGCCGGGCGCTCGAGGCGTCCAACGGCAACTTGCTGGCGCGGGCGTACCGGGACAGCTCACTCTCGAAGAAGGCAGCGAAGGACTCGTGATCCGCATAGAGCCGCTGAAACTTGCTGGCCTTCAGCAGCAAGCAGACCGTCGGCTCGATGGCCCTGGCCTCGTAGGGTAACGCACCGCGCCGGATCAGGCCGTGGCTCCCGAAGATATCACCCTCGCCACACTCGTTTACCAAGATCTGCGTCTGAGTGTCCAACAAGCGTACGAAACCCGACTCGACGACGTAGAGGAACTCGTGGAGGGTGCGCCCCTGCTCCAGGATCACCGCCTCCGGCTCGAAGTACTCGATCAGGACGTCGCCCAGCACCCGTTGACGATCCTCCGGAGGGAGCCTGTCGAAAGGTGGTGTCCGCTCCAGCAACGCGGCGACGCGGTCGATTATGGCCGAGGATCTCATCCAAAGGTCTCCGTTCCCGAGAGATCAACTCCACTCTGTTGGGGCTCATAGATTTTATCTCGACGAACGTTTCGTATCCCGAAAGCATCTGCAGGCTACAGTCTCTACCCTGCGCCCCAGGTTGAGCCGTGGCGAGCCCTCGGCACCGTGACGCCCAACACGGCGGCCGTCTACCTGACGACGGCTCCGTCGTCGCGCAGGATCTCGACCGCGTCCGGGTCGGTGTGGAAGACACGCACCCTGGCGGTGGAGGCGGCGAGCAGCAAGCCGAGGAGGCCACCCTTGAGGTCGGCGGGGGCCGCGGGCTCGACCCAGCCGACCTCGGCGTTCGTGAGGTCGGCGTCGGTGGTGACGAAGCGCTGTAGGAGCAGGCTCAGGGGTACGCGCAGGGCGAAGGCGAGAACGACGGAGACCAGGATCAGGAGGTACAGCGGCCAATCCATGTACAGGCCGAGTCCCAGAGAGCCGAGGAAGAAGACCGCCGCGAGCAGGTTCGACGCCACGATCGTTGTGCCGCAGTTGCGGTGGATCGCCAACCCCTTCTCCCCACCTCGCAGCCGGCCCAACGCCTCCCTCGCCGCGCTCTCTACCTCCTGCGTGGAACGCACGCCCTGGACGAAGAAGCCCTCGTCGGTCGAGAACCCGTTGAGCTTGCGGCCCGGCTCCTTTTCCATCATCACGACGATGGTCGCGTGCTCGAGGGCATGGTTGCGCCTGAGGGTTCTGTTCCCGAGCACCGCCTTGAGCTGCCTGGGGTACACGAACAGGCTCCCGACGGCCTGCAACGAGAAGAGTATAGGCAGCACGAACAGGAAAAGAACCACGAACACCGCCACGATCAAGACGAATATCAGGGCCACGCTCTCACCCTCGCACTAGGTTTCTACGCACCAGAATTATACCGCGCCGCTCCCTCTCCGACGCCGGCAAATTCATAGCCGCCAGTCGAAAGGCAGGGCCACCTCGCCTGGCTCCTCGAGCTCGTGGAGCAGCGCGAGCGCCGCCAGCGCGACCTCTTTGTGGCGCCTGCGATCTCCCGGCTCGCCCATCGGGAAGTTGTACGGAAACCGAACCCGCGCCACCCGCGGCGCCTCGACCCCGTCCTCCATCGCGAACGTCACCGTCGGTATCCCCCTCTCCTCTATGGCGTTGCACACCAGCCCGACGGACCGGTGGCACAGCGGTCACGAGGGCGTGAGCAGCGCCGCCTCCACCCCGTCCTCCGCCAGCTTACCGGCGACCTCTGGCGCGGTCTCGTCGGCGAGCGGACCGGGGTCGTGAATGGCCCCCATAAAGCTGAAGTGACGGTCGTTCAGAGCGCCCACTACGCCCTCACGCTCCAGTTCACGCAGGGTCCCCAGGGGGAAGACGGCGTCGAGGTCGGTGCCTCTGTCGGGCTGGTAGTAGGCGTGGGTCCAGGTGAGGCCCGTGGCGCGGGTTGGGATCTCGCGGTACGAGCAGTCGCCCGAGGGGTCGTCTATGTCGAAGCGGGTGTCCCCGGGCAGGTGCACGCCGCCGGTCGTGACGAGCGCCAGGCGGCACTCGTTCAGCGGCTTTCTCGGGCGGGCGAAGGGGGTCATGACTCTAGAGTCATGACCCTAGACGTTGAAGCGGACGAGCACAACGTCCCCATCCTCGACGACGTAGTCGCGGCCCTCGAGGCGAACCTTCGCCTCCTCACGGGCCCTCGCCCAGGAGCCAGCGGCCACGACGTCCTCCCAGCTTCCTACCTCGGCGGCGATAAACCCGCGCTCCATGTCGGTGTGGATGCTGCCCGCCGCCCGCCGCGCCGTCGAGCCCCTCCGCAGCGTCCACGCCCTGCACTCCTTCTCGTTGAAGGTGAAGAAGGTGATGAGGCCGAGCACGCGGTAGGCCGCCCTGACGAACCCCTCGAAGCCCGGGGTCTTTGCCCCGAGCATCTCCAGGTACTCGCGCGCCTCGTCCTCGGGCAGCTCCGCGACCTCCGCCTCCAGTTTCGCCGAGATCCGCACGGCCTCGGTCCCCTCGCGCGCAGCCACCTTCTCGACCTCCGAGCTGTAGCCGTTGCCCTCGGCGAGGGACTCCTCGTCCACGTTGGCTACGTACAGGGTAGGTTTGGCGGTGATGAGGGTCCTCAGGGTCTCCGCCAACGCCTCCGAGTCGGCGTAGGTGCGGGCCGGGGCTCCGCCGGAGAGGTGGTCCCTCAACCTCTCGAGCCCCGCGACCTCGGCCCTGAGCGTCGGGTCGCCGCTCTTGGCGGCCCTGAGCACCCGCTCGAGGCGCCTCTCGACGGTCGCCAGATCCGCGAGCAGGAGTTCGGTGTGCACGGTCTCCACGTCGGCCGCCGGGTCCACGCCGCCCTGGACGTGCGCCACGTTCTCGTCCACAAAGCACCGTACCACGTGCGCCACGGCGTCGCACTCCCGGATGTGCGCGAGGAACTGGTTGCCCAGACCCTCGCCCTTGCTCGCCCCGCGCACGAGCCCGGCGATGTCCACGAAGTCCACCGTCGCCGGGACGGCCTTCTTACTACCCACCGCCTGCGCCAGAGCGCCCAGGCGCTCGTCCGGCACGACGGCCGCACCCAGGTTCGGGTCTATGGTCGTGAACGGATAGTTCTGGGCCTCCGCCCCCGCCCGCGTCAAGCTGTTGAACACCGTGGACTTGCCCACGTTCGGCAGCCCCACTATCCCGACCTTCATGCAGATCATTGTATCAAGTGGTAGCAAATTGGAGGTGCCGTCCGGCTCGCAAAGCGGTGAGGGTACGGTAGAATCGGCTACGAGAGCGAGCAAATGCAAGATGATGGAGAGGCAACTCGTTGGACAGGCAGTTGCAGATACAGTTTCTGCTCGATCACTACCAGAGGCCGCGGCACCGTGGCGCCCTTGTAGACGCCGACGTGCAGATGCCGGGCGGGAACCCCGGCTGCGGGGATGTGGTGACGGTGTACCTCAAGGGGGCCGGGGACCACGAGCGCATAGAGGGCGTCTCCTACGAGGGCGAAGGCTGCACCATCAGCATGGCCGCCGCGAGCATGCTGCTCGAGCAGGTCC
>JALYGT010000087.1 GCA_030776965.1 Actinomycetota bacterium | reverse complement strand
CGCCCCGTAGCGGCGTCTTGTAGGAGCTGCCTTGAGCGCTTGAGCGCTTGCGCCCTCCCGATCGCCCCCTTGGGCACCGCAGCCCGGCCCTGCAGCTTGAAAGTATTAAGAGGCCGCGCCAATAGGCAGGAACCTTTTCGCCCTTGGCGGCTCTCGAAACGATTGCTCAACCTTCGCATCGTTCCTTGACGCATAAGCTACTCGCCTATTGGCGCAAGCTCTTAGCCAGCGTTGAGGAAGTCTGCTCCCAGCCTACTGGACTGAAGGGCGTAGTCCAAAACCGATGTTCATACTGCCACACTCCTGGAGGTCTACAGCAAACGAGGATCGTTCAGAACAGCGTCGCCTCGTCTTCTTTGCTTAGGAGCTTAAGCAACCATGACGCCTCGGCGGGGGGCGTGCGGTCGATCCACTCGTAAGCGCCTTGCGTGCGGCTCGGCGCCACCACCACGTAGCCACCCTCGCCCCCCACGTCCAGCCCCGGTCCCAAGAGTCCGGCGTTATTGCGCACCTCCTCCCGGACCGGGTGCTTGAAGAAGAGGTGCACTCCTCCGCTTCCGGTGCGCGCCTTCGCCGTCGCGGGGACCGCGCCTTTCTGGCGCACTAGCGCGGCCAAGCTCTCCGGTCCACCGCTTCTAGAGTCAATGTCCAACACTAGCAGGTTACTACGCTGTCCGGTGGGGGTGCCGATATTAGCCGAGGGCCAGCGGCTCCACCAAGACCTTATGCGGCGTGCGTCTGTGGTGGCGTCCCAGAAACCGCTGTAGGTAAGAGGCCGCTTGCCCCTCGGCTCGCAGGGGAACACGGGTATGCCACGCTTGGCGTAGGAGAGTGCCGCCTTGAGCAGTAGAGGCGCCGATCCGCTCTTCTTCTCTTCCACCCTTGACGATTCTACACGAGTCAGAGATGATCATACCTACCTACGTCATGCTCGACTTCATGGAGAACTTTCTCCTACCGGGCGATCGCCGCTCAGCTTCCCGGAGGTCGTCACGCTTCCGGTCTTTGAAATTAACGCTCGGTCGACCTCTCGGGCATGGAGGAGTAGGGTAAGCTTAGGAGGAGTAGGGTAAGCTTACCGAGACTTTACCGACGTTCTGTTGTCAACAGGGAGGAACGCGGGTATGGGGGTGCGTTCGAGCCGGGCGTTGCTGCATTCTACGGACTTCGAGCGTTCGTTGCGGTTTTACTCTGAGGTACTCGGCCTGCACGTCTATCGGGAGTGGGGTAACGGAGCCGGCCGAGGCGTGGTGTTCTTCATCGGTGGAGGGTTCCTCGAGCTCTCGGTGGCCTTGCCCACGCCCACGAGCGAGCACGTCGGCTTATGGGTGCAGGTGCGCGACGTCGACTTCGTCGGCCGCGAACTCGAAGGAGCCGGGGCAGAGATAGTCGAAGCTCCCACCGACAAACCGTGGGACTTGCGGGAGATGACGGTACGAAACCCCGCCGGGCTGGGCATCGTGATCGTCGAGGTGCCCGAGAACCATCCGCTGCGGCGCCGCTGAGTCGGGCCACCTTGATTCTTTCCGCCGTGCTTAGGAGGAGGTTGCGGCGGAACTTTTTTGCGTCCTCTGGGTAGATGAAAGCTGGCTAACCGGGCGACCGCGGCAGGGTCGTCAACCTCCGCCTTTGGTAGAGCGGGGTGCGACCGGCGCGGGGTGGTCGAGGCGCACGAGGATGAGGGCCGACGCCACCAGCCCGGCGCAGAGAAGAAAGGCCCAGGAGAACCCGACCGCCGCGATGACGAACCCGAAGAGGAACGCTCCGAGCCCGGTCCCGGCGTCGAAGGCGACGTTCCAGAGCGTGCTCCCCAACCCATATTCGCTCTCTGAAACACGCCCCATCATCAGAACTAGGGTAGTGTTCTGGAGCAGCCCGAAACCGACCCCGAAGAGCGCCGCCCCGCCAACCAGGAACGTGCCTCCCCACGGGAGGACGACCATCCCCAGCGCGGCGGCGAGGAGCCCCGGGGGGAGGAGGATGCGCGGGTCGCGGCGATCGGCGAAACGCCCCGCCCACCAGCGACCGGCGGCAGAGGCGACTCCCACGACGAGGAGCGCGCCCGCCGCGGAGAACAACCCCGTCCCCGGGATGACGGCCAAGGGGAGGAAGGTGACGATCACCCCCGCCGCCGTGGTGGTAGCAGCGAAGACGAGGAAGACGCGCAGGAGGGGACCCCGCCTGAGGCCGGCGAAGAAGCCGGCGGTTCTCTCTGCCCCTTCTCGCCCGGGCGTCGGGACGACACGGATGCCGAGGATCGCCGCGATCCCCAAGAGAGGGGCAATGGCCCCGAGCAGGAAAACGGTTCCGTAACCGAACCGCTCCACGAGCCAGAGTCCCAGCGCGTTACAGAAGATGGCGGGCAGCGCGATGGCGACGCCGAGCAGCCCGAGTGCTTCCCCCCGACGCCCGGGTGAGGTGAGCTCCACCATCAGGGCAGCGAAGAGCACGGTCGCGATCCCAAATCCCACCCCTCGCAGCAGCGTGACGGCCAGTATGGACACCATCGTTTGGGCGGCCGCATAGAAAAACGCGGGAAGTCCCAGGAACAGGAGCCCGACGGTGAGCACCGCTCGGTAACCGAAGCGGTCCAAGACCCGGGGCATCTGGACTTGCGCGAATACCGTGGAGAGCATGAACGCGGCCGTCGTGAGCCCCGCGCCCGAGCTCCCGCCCCCGGCCCCGTCCGCGTAGAGCGGGACGACCGAGAGCAGCAGCTGAAAGCCGAAGAAGGTAGCGAAGGCGATGAGGGCCAGCAGGATCACCGGGCGGGTCAGCAGAGTTTCTTGCTCGGGGGCTGCGGGCGTCTCTTTGGGTCCCCTCATTCCTCGTACTCTACCGTGTGGAACGGTCTGCCGAGTACCTTCGATGCCATAGATGAAGCCCTCGCAAACTCATTGGGCTCGGAGGGCGTAGTACCATGGTGGTCGAAGAAAGTTCAGTGACGGGCACGAAGGAGGTTAGGCGTGAGGGGCCTAAAGCGGGCGAAGAG
>JALYGT010000086.1 GCA_030776965.1 Actinomycetota bacterium | reverse complement strand
CGGCAGCCGTACATTGCTGAACATCTCAAGCAAATTCGACCAAGAGCGATCTATGCTCAAAGACCTCCGATGCCTTGACGAACGTCGCCGTGGGCGTAGTATGAGCATATACTCAAATTAATGAGTGGACACTCAAAGGAAGCTTGTGGGGTCGAGATCGCGTAAAGACGAGGTGCGAGATCTGGTCGTCGCCGCCCGACGCGAGCAGATCCTCAAGGCGGCCACGCGGGTTTTCGCGGAGAGGGGGTTCCGTCGCGCTACCACCAGGGAGGTGGCGCGGGCTGCGGGCGTCTCGGAGGGGACCATCTACAACTACTTTGAGGACAAGGACGCCCTCTTGATGGCTATCCTCGACCGGCTAAACGAGACGGAGCGGCGGGCGGAGGATTTCGAGGAGGGGATGGCCGGCGACTTCCGGGGGTTCCTAGAGGAGTACCTGCATCGGCGTATGTCGTTGATCTGGCAGAACCGCGACGTCTTTCGGGTCGTCCTGTCCGAGATGCTAGTGAACGCTGAGCTGCGCGAGCTCTACCTCCAGCGGGTGGTGGCGCCGACCATGGGGATCGCCGAGGAGAACCTCCGGTCGAGGGCGGAGCGGGGGGAGGTGCGGGCGACGGACGCGTCCCTGGTGGTGCGGGTCCTCGCCGGGACCGTAATCGGCGTCCTGGTCTTGGGGCTCTTGGGCGACGAGGAGATCAGGGCGCGGTGGGACGACGTCCCCGACGTCCTCGCCGAGCTCGTCCTATACGGCCTCGACGCGGACTAAGGAGATCAGGATGAGTAAGAGCTCGAGCGAGATCGTCATGCTCGACCTCGCCAGCCCACGGTTCAAGGCGAACCCCTACCCTTTCTACGCGCGCCTGCGCGTGGAAGCCCCTGTATGGCGCACGAAGCTGCCCGACAAGCGGGCGGCGTGGTTAGTGACCCGCTACGAGGACGTAGCTGGGGTGCTGAAGGACGGCAGGCTGGCCAAGGACCGGCTCAACGCGCTTGACCCGGAGCAGCGGGCAAAGACGCCGTGGGTCCCGGGCTTCCTCAAACCGCTCGAACGCAACATGCTCGATCTGGATGACCCAGACCACGCGCGGCTGCGCGCGCTCGTGAGCAAGGCGTTTACCCCACGCCTCGTCGAGCGGCTGCGGGGGCAGATCGAGTCGCTCTGCGAAGAGCTGCTGGACGCCGTGGAGCGCAAGGGCAGGGCGGAGCTGGTCGCCGACTACGCGCTGCCCCTGCCGGCCACCGTGATCGCCGAGCTCTTGGGTGTTCCCGCGGAGGACCGGCGCAAGTTCCACCGGTGGTCGAGCAGGATGGTATCGGTCTCCTCGAAGCGCGACATGCTGCGGGCGCTCCCCGCGGCCCTGGCCTTCGTGCGTTACCTGACCAAGATGTTCGAGCGGCGGCGCGTCGAGCCCAAGGACGATCTGATGACGGCGCTGGTCCGGGCGGAGGAAGCGGGCGACAAGCTGAGCGAGGACGAGCTTCTGGCCATGGGGTTCCTGCTCCTGGTCGCCGGCCACGAGACGACCGTGAACTTGATCTCGGGCGGCATGCTCGCCCTCCTCGAGCACCCGGAGCAGGCAGAGGCGCTGAGGCGCGACCCTTCGCTAATTAAGGCGGCTGTCGAGGAGCTGTTGCGTTACACCTCTCCCGTGGAGGTGGCGACCGAGCGCTACGCGCGCGAGGACGTAGAGATCTCGGGTACGATCGTGCCCCGCGGCGAGCTCGTTCTGGCGGTCCTCGGCTCGGCCAACCACGACGAGCGGCACTTCGAGGACCCCCACGCCCTCGACCTCGCCCGGGACCCGAACAGGCACCTCGCCTTCGGGCGGGGCGGCGTGCACCACTGCCTGGGGGCGCCGCTCGCCCGGATGGAGGGTCAGATCGCCATAAACGCGCTCTTGCGGCGGTTCCCGGAAGCGTGTCTGGCGGTGCCGCCCGAGTCGCTGCGCTGGCGCCGGGGGGTGTTCCTGCGCGGTTTGGAGGGGCTGCCGCTCATCCTTTAGGGTACCAGGCCCGCACTAGCAACGCCCGGAACGGTCTTTCCTGCCGACGTTGCTCCAGCGGCGGGCAAGTATTGTTGACGGTGAGGTTTGCGCCCGTTGTGCGGTCCGGTTCGCTCACTTTTGCCGACAAGCCGACCGGCTGACAAGCTGACTAGCTAGCGTCGCGGTGCGTAACGTTCGACGAGCTCAGGCAAGAGGTCGAGGGCGTCGGCTTCGACGGTACCTTCGGGGGAGAAGGTGGTCGTCTCGATCTCGGCGTGGTAGGTACCCGAGGGCACGATGCCGCAACCGCCGAAGCGGCGCAGGAGGAGGTTCTGGACGACGACGTCCTCGCCCTTGTGGTAGCGTGGTAGCCTCTCCCAGAACGAGAAGCCTCCTACCTCGTAGAGCTTCTCCCGGCTGTAGAGGACGCAAGAAGCGACCCAGGCGACCTTGTAGGGTAGGAACTCCCCGGGCGGGAGGGCGAGGTTTTGGGTCACGTGGTAGAGATTCGCCGCGCGGTGGAGCTGCCACCGCTCCCAGCCTTCACCCTCGGGCTCGACGATCTCAGGTCGTACGGGTCCTTTCCAGGGCTCGATCTCTTGCTGCTTCGGGCGCACGTCTTCGACGAACGTGAGGCCAGCCGGGAAGGCGCCGACGAAGCCGCACCTTTCGGCTTCGAGCACATACGAGAGGCGTTCGACCACGAAAGGCTCCATGAAGACGTCGTCGTCGAGGAATAGGACGGGCTCGGCCTTCGCACGTCCGAGGAGGAAGTGTCGCTGCTCGGCGATGCCGCGCGGTTCGCGGTGGTGCCACTCGACGGAGCCGCCGCGGGCCTCGATCACGCGCTCCAAAGCCCGCGCCACCGCCGAGCCTTGCGCCTCGTGCCGGCCCTGGCTCGACACCACAACCTGCAGGTCCGTCACGGTCTGCGCCGCGACCCCGGAGAGCGTCATGACCAGGGATTCCGCCCGCTCGTAGGTCGGGATCAACACGCTTACCGCCGCCAACACGCCTCCCTCTGCGGACCGCACGACCAGGATTAGGTTCCCGGCAAACGCGGTTCTCAACCAGGCCGCCCGGAGCGAGCGGCGAAGTTAGTTGGGGCTCTTCGACGATATGGGGTATAAGAAGCCCCGAAGGCGTGGTAGACGTTCTCTGGGAGGATGCGTGGAGAAGATCCCGGGCAAGAAGGTGGTCGAGAAGGCCGAAAAAACCGGCAACCAGGTCGCGGTGCCGATGACGCGAAGAAAGCTCGGGCTGGTAGAGTTGTTGAAGCGGACGTTCAAGGAGGTGAGCGAGGATCACCTCGCGGCCTTCGCGGGCAACCTGACCTACAAGGCGTTCTTCGCGCTCTTCCCGTTCTTCATATTTTTGCTCTCGCTGCTCGGCCTCTTCGGGGCCCCAGACCTCGTCAACAACCTCCTCGAAGAGGCCGAAGCCGTGCTACCGCAGGGGGCGTTTAGCTTCGTCGAGGACCAGCTCTTGACCATAGCCCAGAGCAGGGCTCAGGGGGCGTTCACCGCCGGGGCGGTATTCTCTATCCTCCTCGCACTCTGGGGCATCTCGGGGGCGTTTCGGTCAGTCATGGAGGCCATGAACGTCATGTACGAGATCGAGGAGGGCCGCCCGTTCTGGAAGCAGGCGCTGATCTCCGTCTTCCTCTCTCTGGGTGTCGCCGTCCTCTTGCTCACCGCTCTGGGACTCGTGGTCTTCGGTGTCCCGCTGGCGGACGCCGTCGCCGACGCCGTGGGGCTGGGCTCCGTCTTCGAGTGGGTGTGGGCCATCGCCCAGTGGCCGATCCTCCTCTTCTTCGTCGTCTTCGCCATCGCCCTCATCTACTATTACGCCCCCGACGTCGAGCAGCACTTCCGCTGGATCAGCCCTGGTTCGATAATGGCCGTCGTGTTGTGGCTCGCTTTCTCGCTCGCCTTCTCGCTCTACGTCAACAACTTCGGCTCCTACAACGAGACCTACGGCACGCTCGCGGGCATCATCCTCCTCTTGCTCTACATCTACTACTCGGCGTTCATCATGCTCGTCGGCGCGGAGATGAACCAGGTCATAGAGGAGCACATCCCCGAAGGCAAGAACGAGGGCGAGAAGACCACCAACATTGGCCAATAGCCGGCGGAGTTCTAGTCGGAGACGTTCTTTTTGGCGACGACCTTCGCCGTAACGACGTGCACCAGGAGTTCGCCCGGCACACCGTTACGCCTCCCGTACTCCTCGGCCCGGTTCGCACCCATGTAGCGCCCCGCGATGCGCGGGGCCCAGTAGAGCAGATCCTCGGCACCGTCCGCTACCTCCGCCGTGCCTTCGACGAGGACGAAGGCGAACGGGGGCGCCTCATTGTCCACGCAGAAGCTCACGCGCCCGTCGCGCTGGAGGTCGGCCTTGATCGTCTCGTGCCAGGTGGGTGAAGATGAAGCCGTCGCTGTCGAGGTCGAACCCCACGGTGACGATGTGCGGCCGCCCGTCCTCTCGTATCGTCGCGAGCTTTGCCGTTCGGGGAGGGTCGAGCAGGAAGCTCTCGTACTCGTCCGGGGTCATATCCTGCACGATGTGCGCCTCCTTCCGGCCTTTTCGCCACGGTCTTCTCGCCGCCTACTCTAGCTTTGCAAAGAGTGAAGCAAGCTCTGTCCGAAGCGCCTTAGGATGAGGATGGGTAGTTTTGTAGAATGATTTGGCTAGAGAAGAGAGGGCTTACTCTTTTGAAGAGGCTACGGGTCTTGATGACGCGGCAGGAGATCGAGCCGGAGAAGCTTCCCGACGCTACCGTGGTCGTCGTGGACGTTTTCCTGGCGACGACGACCTTGCTTACCATCCACGAGAACGGCGCCCGAAACGTCTTCCCGGTCGCGACTCTGGAGGAGGCCGAGGAGGTGGGCGAGAGACTTGACGGCGCGCACCTCTTGCGCGGCGGCGAGCAGGACGCGGAGAGGATAGAAGGCTACGACCTCGGCCCGTATCCCAAGGAGTACGCGCCGGAGGTGGTGGACGGGAAAGACGTTGTCTTCGTGACCACCAACGGCACCCAGGCAATCGCCGCCGCCGCGAACGCCAGAGAGCTACTCATCGGCTGCATGCGCAACGCCCCGGCGGTCGCCCGCTACCTGGAAGCGTCGGGTACAGAGTCGGTCTACGTGGTCTGCGCGGGTTCCGCAGGCCGCTTTACCGTCGAGGACTTCCTCGGTGCCTCGACTATCCTCTCGTGTTTGGGTAAGAACGGATATCTCGAAGACTGGCGTCAGAACGACGCCGCCTGGATGGCGTTCGACTTCGCCAAACGGTACGAAGGCATGGAGTCGAAGGTGCTTAAAGAGGGCCGGGCGGGGCACTGGTTTTTGGAGAACGATCGGGAAGAGGAGTTGGAGTTTGTCGGGGACGTGGGCGCGAGCGATCTCGTACCGGAAGTCGTGGACGGCAAGCTCCGCACCGCGACAGGACGCGAATTGAGTAAAAAGCTGAACGCTGAAAGCTGATAGCCGCCGACCGAAGGGAGGCAAATGGCTGAGACGATACGGGTCCGTGAAGACGAGGATTTCGACCGCGATGCCGCCGAGCGGTACATGAGGGAGCACATAGAGGGTTTGCCCGAAGGCAAGCTGGAAGTTTGGCAGTTCCCTTCCGGCGCCTCTAACCTTACGTATCTGGTGAAGATCGGGGACTGGGAGGGCGTCCTGAGGCGACCTCCTCTAGGGCCGGTGCCGCCCAAGGCGCACGACATGGAACGCGAGTCGAAGCTCCTGATGAAGATCCACGAGGCCTTTACGCTCGCTCCCAAGCCCTACTTCTTCACCGACGACGAATCCATTATCGGCACCCAGTTTTACGTGATGGAGCGGCGCAAAGGCGTGATAGTGGACGACGAGTTCCCCGAAGGGGTCGAGCCCACCGAGGAGCTGTGTCACGGGATGTCCCGGATGGTCGCGGACACTTTGGTGGAGCTGCACGCTGTGGATTGGCGGGAGGCGGGCCTAGAGGACCTCGGGAGGCCGGAAGGCTTCCTGCAGCGGCAGGTGAAGGGTTGGATCGGACGCTACGCCGAGGCTAAGACCGAGGAGATAGAGGAGGTTGGTCCCCTGACCGACTGGCTTACAAAAGACATCCCCGAGAGCCCCGACCCCACCATCGTCCACAACGACTATAAGCTCAACAACTTGGTCCTCAACCCCGACGACCTCACCGAGGTCCGCGCCGTCCTGGATTGGGAGATGACGACCATCGGCGACCCCTTGTTCGATCTGGCAGTCTCCCTCTCCTACTGGGTCGAGCCCGACGATCCCCAGGAGCTAAAAGAGGTGCTGCCGACGGTGACGGACACCCCAGGCTTCATTACCCGCAAGGAGTTCATAGACTACTACGCCGAAAAGAGCGGGCGAGACCTTTCGCGGATGCACTGGTACATGGTCTTTGGCTACTTCAAGCTCGCTGTGATCCTGCAGCAGATCTACGCCCGCTGGCACAAGGGCCAAACCAAAGACGAACGCTTCGCCAACTTCAACGAGCGGGTCCGCAACCTCATCCTCCACGCCAACGCCCTCGCGGAAAAGGGCGACCTCTAGTGGGCCCTGACGGCGTCCATACTAACAGCGTCCTCGGCGTCGGCACGATTGGTGCCGGCATCGTCCAGCTCGCCGCCCAGACCGGGCACGAAGTCGTCGCTTACGACGCCGATGTCGAGGCCCTCGAAAGAGCCCAGTAGCTCCATGCCACTGGAACGCTATGGGGTAATTGTCGGGAAAGATAAATGGCAAATCCCCAGTAGAATTCTTCTCATTTCAAGTTCCGTTTAACAATTTCTCCGCAAATCAGGACTCAAGCGAGGTTGTACGCAGATATATCGTTGAGCCAATAAAAGAGTACCTTGAAAAGAAAAAGTCTATGGCACTTTAAGCTTGATTTTAAGTCAAGGTATCGTGGGCACTGTCGGAGAACACCCGTAATGAGCATGTCAGCGGTTCGAGTCCGCTCGTCGGCACTTTACACTTTTGTTCGCACTTGTGCGATAAACGCAGAACTAAAGTGAAGGCTCGGCGTTAGGTCGAGGCGCTTGGCAGCGGAACAGTATTTGACACTAATTTTGACACTAACCCAACGCAACGATGTGAAACACTGGGCAACGAGCTAGGCGGAGATTCCGCTTATATATGCGGATTCTGCAACCACCAGCAACGACCAGAAACACACCGCGCATGACTGAAAATCATGGTGTCCCCGGTTCGAGTCCGGGTCCCGCCACTTCTATAGTTGCCGATTTGCAGGAAAAACAGGAGCGATTAGGGATATCGGTGTTCGCACCGGCATCTCTTAACAGTAAACACTTATCTAATAGCCCTCGTCGTTCAGGCGCACCTTGCCGCGGAAGAGGCGGTAGATGACGACGAAATATATGGCGGCGAGCACCATCCCGATGCTCCACCAGATGATCCCCACGGTCTGGCCGTAATCGGAGGCTGCTGCGTTGTAGATGGTGAGGCTGTTCTCCGGGTTCACGGCGGGCAGGACGTTGGGGTAGACGGCGAAGACGGTACTGGTCAGCATCCCGATTATGTAGGCGCTGGAGGAGAGAAACGCTGCTCTGTCTCGCTCCTTGAAGTTGAAGTAGCCGATGCCGGCGAGTCCTGCGACGGCGACGACCGGCAGGACGTACCCGTAAGGCCGTTCGTTTAAGCTCTCCAGCATCCAGGGGCTCACCCAGAAGGTGGCGGTGGTACCGAGAATAGTGAGCACGACGAGCACTATCCAAAAGGCACGGGCGATCCTGCGGGAGCGGGCGTTCAGCTCGTTCTCGGTCTTTACGGCTATGAAATTTGCCCCGTGAACGATCAACGTCGTGAGGGCCAGAAACCCCATCAGCACCGTGTACCAGTCCAGGATGCCGGGATTCTGATTAAAGGGGCTAAAGTTCGTCCATAGCGGCTCGAAGAAGTTGCCGTCCTCGTTCAGGGGGACGCCACGCACAACGTTGCCGATGGCCGCTCCGAAGAAGATCGCCAGAAGAGCGCTCCCGATAAAGAACATGCCGTCCCAGAACGACGCCCACACCGGGCTGTTTATGTGGGCGCGCAGCTCTATGGCGAGGCCCCGGATCATCAACAGCCACAGCACCATGATGAGCGGCAGGTAGAACCCGGAGAAACTGGAAGCGTAGAGGATCGGGAAGGCGAAGAACAGGGTACCCCCGGCAGCGATAAGCCATACCTCGTTCCCGTCCCATATGGGACCGAGGGCCTGCAGGATCATCCGGCGTTCGTCGTTGTTCTTGGCGGCGAACAGATGTATGGCGCCTGCGCCCAAGTCGAAGCCGTCCAGCAGGACGTACACGGTGATCATAAACGCTATGCAGATAAACCAGACCGTCTCCACCGCCCTCTACCCCCGTTCTCTAGGCCGTCATGCTTTCGGTATTCTCGAGCGTCTCCTCTTCGGCCTCAGGGCCATGGGCTACCTCGCGCACCATGAGCACGAAGTACAGGAGGCCCATGACCAGGTACATCCCCGCGAACCCTATTATGGTGAAGAGCACGTTACCCGAGGAGACCAGGGGCGATACGCCTTCCGAGGTTCGGAAGAGGCCATAGGCGAGCCAGGGCTGACGCCCAAGCTCCGCCGTGAACCATCCGGCGGTGTTAGCGATGAACGGGAAGGGTAAGGCGAGCATTAGAACCCAGAGCATAGGGCGGAATCTGTACAACCGGCCCCGCCACAACAGAAGTGCCGCCAAGCCCATGATGCCTGTGAAGATGCTCCCCAAGCCGACCATGACGTGATAGCTGTAGTAGAGGAGCGGAATGTTGTCCGGCCAGTCTTCGCGCGGGAACTCTTCGAGCCCTGCCACCTCGGCGTTCCAGTTTTGGTAGATCAGGTAGCTGAGGGCACCGGGCAGGATGATAGGGTTATCTATCTCGAGGTCTTCCATGTCGGGTTGCCCGATGAAAACCAAGGGGGCCTGCTCCTCCGTACGGAAGTGCCCCTCCATGGCAGCGAGTGCAACAGGCTGATGCTCGGCTACCTGCTCGCTCGAGAAATGGCCGCTGGGAAAGAGCATCCAGGCGCTGGAGATCACGCCCGCTATGACGCCCACCTTGAGGAAGATCCTGGCATAGTCCTCATGCCGGCGGGCAAGCAGGTAGAAGGCCCCCAAGCCCGCCATCACGAAAGCCGCGCAGACTACAGTCCCACCCATATTGTGCGCGAACTGCGCGAACATCCAGGGATTGAGCAGGACCGCCCAGTAGTCGCTTAGCTGTATATTGCCGTTCTCGAGCACCCTGTAGCCCACGGGGTTCTGCATCCAGGCGTTGGTCGTGATGATGAAGTAGGCTGAAGCCCAGGTCCCGAGGAAGACCATGAGCGACGAGAACCAGTGCAGCCTCTGCCCGAACCTCTGCTCCCCGAAGAGGAACAGCCCCACGAAGGCCGACTCCAGGAAGAAGGCGAACGCCCCCTCCATGGCCAGGGTCTGGGCGATTATGTCCCCGGTGAAGGCGGAGAAGGCAGCCCAGTTGGTCCCGAACTGGAACTCCATGGGGATGCCGGTAACCACCCCCATGACGAAGGTGACGGCGAAGATCTTGCCCCAGAACCGCGCCGCCTTGTTGTAGAGCTCGTTGCCGCCTCTCATGTAGATGCTTTTTAAGACGAAGATGAGAAACGCAAGACCCATGGTGAGCATGGGGAAGAGGTAATGGTAGGTTATCGTAAAAGCGAACTGCAAGCGAGACATCAGCAACGCGTCTTCCAAAGCCCACCTCCTGTAGCCCCCCACCCCTGCGCGCCTTTTGTTCGCGTTCAGAGTACAGGCTCGAGAGCTGCCTGTACAGGCCATTTTTTGGTTATTTGAGAACCTGGGGTGGCGTTCAGGAGATCGCCAGCATGCTGTGTTGCACGTCGAGCATCCGACGGTAGAGGCCGCCCGCCTTAGCCAGCTCCTCGTGGGTTCCGCGTTCGACTATGCGGCCCCTATCGAGGACCAGGATCTCGTCCATCCCCTCCATTTCGACGAGGCGGTGGGTGATCACGAGCGTAGTCCGCCCCCGCATCAACTCTCGGATGGACGCTGAAACTTCCCGCTCCGTTATAGGGTCGAGATTGGCGGTGGGTTCGTCCAGCACGAGCAACGGAGCGTCCTTGAGAAGCGTCCGGGCTACAGCAAGCAGTTGCCGCTCGCCGCCGGAGAGTCGCGAGCCCTGTTCTCCGATGTAGCTGTCCATTCCTTGTGGGAGGCGCTTCAAGAGCTCGGTGAGTTGGGCCCGGGCGAGGATATGCTCCAACGCAGCGTCGTCGGACTCGGGGTTCGCCAGTAGCAGGTTTCTGCGAAGCGTACCGTTAAAGACGTGGGTGTTCTGGGAGACGACCCCGATCCGGTGGCGCAGATCCTCCTGGGCGTAGTCGCGAACGGCGTGGCCGCCGAGGCGCACCTCGCCGCCGTCCGGGTCCCAGAACCGCAACGCCAGGTTCACCAGCGTGCTCTTGCCCGAGCTGCTGGGACCGACCACCGCGACCCGGCTGCCGGGTTTCAGGGCGAAGGTGACGTCCTCGAGAACCAACACGCCGTCCTCTTCGTAGCGGAAGCTCACCCGGTCGAACTCCAGGGCGTCGTTCGAGGGCGGCGAGAGGGGTTCCGCCGGGTCGGTGACCTGCGGCTTCGCATCTATGATCTCGAAGAGCCGCTCCCCGGCGCCCAAAGAGCGCCCGAGGAACTGGAAGGCGGTCCCGAGTGGCGTTATGGCCTCGAAGCTACCGAGCATCACGACAGCGAGAAAAGCTAGGTAAACTCCGTTTATCTCCCCCCTCGCCACGAGGGGTACGGCGAGGATCAGAACCGCCACCAGCGCCAGGTTCATCATGAGGTCGCCGAGAGCGCGTTGGAGCCCGGTGATGAAGGCCACCCGCTTCTGCACCTGTTCCAGCTTGCGGTTCAGCGCGGAGATCTCGCGCCGCTCCCCTTCTTCCCGGCCGAACGCGAGTAGGTCCTGCACCCCCTGACAGTCGTCCACAATGCGGGCGTTCAGCTCGGCCCGCAACTCTAACTGCCGCCGCCCCTGGCCTCGGGCGAGGCGCCTGACCAAGAGCGGCACGCCGGCGCCGGTCGCCCCCAGGAACGCCAGAGCGACGAAGGCGATCGGCGCGTCGAAGGCGTAGAGGAGCAGGAAGGTGAGCAGGGAGACGATCACCGCGACGGCCACCGGTGAGACGACCCGCAGGTAGACGTTCTCGAGCTCCTCGACGTCCTTAACGATGCGGGAGAGAAGGTCCCCGCTGCGGTACTCGAGCAGGCGGGCGGGTGCGAGGGGCTCGAGGCGAGCATAAAACCAGGTCCTCAGGCCAGTCAATAGCCTGAAGGTTACGTCGTGCGAGACCATCCTTTCGGCGTAGCGTGAGATCGCCCTGGAGACGCTGAAGAGGCGGACGAGGTAGACCGGGATCGCGAGCAGGGACAGGTAGGGCACTACGGCTGCGGCGGAGATCACGTATGCCGCGGTCGCCAGCAAGCCCACGTTGCTCACCACGGTTGCAACGCCGAGTAGGATCCCCAGTGCCACCCGAAGGCGGTGACGCCTCAGGAACCCGAGCAGGCGCAAAAACGACCTCACGTGAGCACCTCCCCGTACGCGCCGACGAGGCGAGCGTACGTACCTTTGCACGCCAGCAGCCCTTGATGGGTCCCGGTCTCCGCCACCCGGCCGTCCTCCAGGACGACGATCCAGTCCGCGCTGTAGACGGTGTTCAGCCGGTGGGCCACGATAAGGGTGGTGCGGCCCTTCGCGAGTCGCTGCATCGCGGACCCGATGATTATCTCGCTCTCGGGGTCCAGAGCCGAGGTCGGCTCGTCCATGATGAGCAGCGGGGCATCCTTCAGGAAGGCGCGGGCTATGGCCAGCCTCTGAGCCTCGCCCCCGCTCAGGCGCAAACCCCGCTCACCGATCTGGGCGTCGTAGCCCCGCGGCAGCCGTTGGATGAACTCCGCGGCCCCCGCCAGCTCCGCCGCCCGCTCGACCTCTCCACGGCTGGCATCGGGCCGGGCGAGCTGGAGGTTCTCCAGCACGCTCCCGTAGAAAAGATGGGGCCGCTGCGGCACCAGTGCCACGTGCTCCCGCCAGGCCTCTACCGGCAGCTCCGCTATCGGGACGCCGTTGGCGGTGATGGCTCCGCCCTTCGGATCCACGAACCGCAGGAGCAGGTTGACCAGCGTGCTCTTCCCGGAGCCGCTACGCCCCACGAGCGCGGTTCGGGTGTCGGACGGCAAGGTCAGGCTCACGCCGGAGAGCGCGGGGGTCTCGCTTGCCGGGTAGGTGAATTCCACGTTGGAGAACGCGACGGTCAGCCTGCCCGAGAGCTGACCCGGGGTCTCCGCGCCTCGTTCCGACGGCGCGGGGGTGTTCAGGATCTCGAAGATCCGCTCGGCTGCCGCTTTGCCCTCCATTCCGGCGTGACGGTGGACGCCGAGCTCACGCAGTGGCTTGTAGAACTCGGGCGCCAGTAGCAGCACCAGAAATGCTTGCTCGAAGGAGATGGCGCCGTTCACCAGCCGCACCCCAAGCGCGACGGCGACCAGCGCGATGGCGACGGCGGTCATGAACTCCAGCACCAGCCCGGAGAGGAATGCGAAGCGCAGCACCTTGAGCGTGCGCTCCCGGAACTCGTCGCTTACCCGGGCCACCCTTTCTTCCTCCGCGGCGGCCCGTCCGAAGACCTTGAGCGTCGGTAAGCCCTGTAGGGCGTCCAAAAAATGCGCCCCCAGGCGAGAGAGCGCCAGCCACTGGCGCCGCACATGCTCCTCGGCGTAGGAACCGACCAGGATCATCATCACCGGTATCACCGGCGCCGTAATGAGCAGCAGCACCGCGCTCGACCAGTCCCGCGGGAAGACATAGAAGGCAATGAGCAAAGGAACGAACGCGCTCAAAGCTGCCTGCGGGAGGTAGCGGGCGAAGTACGGCTCCAACCTCTCGATGCCCTCGGTCGCCGTAGTCGTGAGCTCGCCGCTGCGCTCGCCGCTCGCGTAAGCCGGCCCCAAATTCAAGATGTGTGTGAACAGCCGCTTCCGCAACTCGGACTTTATCCGCACCGCTCCTCGCTGGGCCGTCACCTCCCGGACCCATAGCAGCCCCGCCCTTACGACCACGGCGCCCAGTAGCAGGAAGATCGAGGTGCTCACGCCCGCTAAACTTTCACCGCCCATAAACACCCGATCCACGATCCTGCTCAGCAGCACCATCTGCACGATCGTGGCAACGGCCACCAGCAGTCCCAGAAGGATCGTAGCGCTCAACAAAATTCGCGCGGACTCAACCTGTTTGAACAACGGGTTGTTCATCGCTCGGCCTGAACGGTTGAGATGTAAGTGCTTACCGACCCGTGTCCTTCCTTTGATTTTGGTCAACTAAAATCAATAGTAGACCAAACAATGCTTCCATGGTTGAGCGAGGTTAACAAACATCTTTGTTCGCGTAGCTAGGTCTCTGTTGCGAGGTTTGGCGGTGTAGAAGGGGAGCCATCCGAACCCTCGGCGAAAGGAACCTCGGATGGCTCACGCACACACTACCCCAGGGCCGACAGTCCGAAAGAGGCGATCACCGTCTTGCTCTGCCTAGTGGAGGGGGACGACGCCTACGCCACCCTTGGCCCCCGCGGTGAGCGCTACAAGTCCCTCCAGCGGCTCTCGCTCGGAGATCTTGACCCTGGACCGTTACAGTAGCTGCGGGGCATCGAGTCGTTGCACTCTTTCCGGCGCGACGCCGAAAGGTTCTTCTCACACCTCCTTCCCGAGGTTGGTCGGCCTCAAGCCAGGACCAAGCAGCTTCGGGCATGAAAACCTCGCAACAGA
>JALYGT010000085.1 GCA_030776965.1 Actinomycetota bacterium | reverse complement strand
TCACGGGCCGCGCTGTCAGGCTCGTCGAATCTGTAGGTGATGCGAACTCTACCTTTCTATCGGCTTTGCAGCATCCCTTCTATTTTACGACTACCTTAGTGAGCGTGGGCGCGTTTGTTGCTGGCGTACTTAACGCCCTGCCGTTTTTGCGCGACGGCTAGGCGTAGTCACCGTCTCATGCCGGCTTGCGTGGGACGAACGCCGCGTGGGCTTCGGGCAGACGGTACTGGCCGTAGCTGCGCATCGTTCGAGCCCGGAAGCCTGTCCGACGGAGCTATCTCGCAACTTCTCCCGACTCGTACAACAGCAGGTGGCGCACTTCGTCGGCCCACTGTAGTGGTCCCCCGACTTCCGAAAGCTCGTGATCCGGCGGGTCAACGTTCCCCGCGCTCGATCCTCCTCTTTTCGAGCAGTACTACCCAATCCTCTCCTTCGGAGAATCCCATGATTGTGGTTCCCCGTGCGACCTGCCCCGGTTCCGCGAAGTCGAAGACGAAGACGGCACCAGGGGCTAACGCGTCGTACACGCGGCGGAAGAGTCGAACCAGCGCTCGGAGATCGTTCTCCGCATGGAACAGGTAGTTGAGGCACTCTCCGAGCAACGTAACGGCCTCGCACGACGGGACATCTGCCTCGAACAACGACCCGATCTGGAACTCGGCTTCCTGCACCCTTCTGCGTAGGATATCGATCATAGACCCGGAGATGTCTCTCCCGAGAACACGATGTGGGCGTCCGTAAGCTCTTTCGCCCATAACCCGCTTCCGCAGCCCAGGTCCACCACCAGGCCTTCCCGCATCTTGCTTCGATTCAGGTTCTTCAATATGCCGGGGCGGATCGGAGGGCCAAGTCACCATAACGCACGTCGTTGATGTACGCGAGATCCTCTTTGTACTATTCTGTCGTTTTGCGACCTAAGTAGAGGCTAGAATCCAAACCTGTTCGCCGGGTACGCCCCGATTCTGGTCAGCCATTTCGCAAGAATCTCTCGGCTTTTTCCAGTTGTCCTGTTTTCTCGAAGGCTTGACAAAGGAGCGCGCGTCCCTCTTCGCGCTCCTCTTCGGAGCGGGCCTTGGACTCGACGCTCCTTATGCTCTCCTCGATGCCCGCTGGGTCGAAGGTGATATCCGGGAGGCCGATTACGACCTCGCGGATCTGGCGGTAGATGAAGTCCGGCTCGCCGGCGTAGACCCAGCTGCTACGAGCGCGCACCCACGCCCAGCCCTTCATGCGGACGGTGTTCTCGATGTCCTCGTCCTCGAGGTCCATCATCTCCATGCGCATCCGGTGCTCGGTTATGAGCTCAGGCCTTATGCGGACGAGGGCCGTCATGCCTCCCAGTTTAGATCAGACCCTGCTCCCTGAGGAAGTCCTCGGCCACGTCCTCGGGGTCTTCCTACTCTATGCTAAACCGCAATGTGCGACAATCGCCGACGGATACACTCCGATTGTACGACGGAAACGTAGGAGGGTGTTGCTTGTCGGAGCAAGGAGGCGGACGCGCCGAACCCAGACCTGGCCGCCCCCGAATATAGAAAGGATACAGCATCCCCGAGAGCGTCGAGGGGATGCTCCCGTGGGGTCACGTGGGGGAGCGGATATCAGGTGCTCGCGACTACTGGGTAGTGACGATGCAGCCGGACGGCCGTTCTCACGCCGTGCTGGTCTACGCTCTGTGGCCTCACTTGACGTACGCGTGGCTGGAGAGCGATTTCCCCAGAATCGCGGCCCGCTGGACTTTCGACGAAAGCTAGCCGTCGCTAATGCTGGGTCCGCAGCAAGAGCAAAAGCTAAAACCTAACACCCGACAGCCAAGACCTACCTACGCCCGACGCCGAGGAGCAAGAAAAGGATAAAGTAGCCGACGATGGCGGCGAAGCCGACGAAGTAGATGCCGCTGGCCTGGATGTTCTGGCGCTGCTCGGTAGAGGCGGGCAGAGCGTCGATGACTGCTCGGGCCGGGATCTCGAGTAGCTCGGCGAGGCCGTAGATGCTGCGCGTGAGGCCGTTCAGGTCCTCTTCTATGCCCGAGTAGACGAGCCCCATGTGAACCAGGATAACGAATATCACTAACACAAGTATCGTCCGGAGCAGGTTCACCGCGAGCTTCCTCCCTCTGGACCGGCAAACCGTTCGCGCAATCCCCTCGCGGTGGCTTTAGAGTAGAAGAAGGCCAGGGATTCCGCATTCGAGACCTCGAAGTAAGTAACGTCGCTCGCCCCGCTAGCATTAGAGAGTGGGAACCCCGGCGAGAGCCGGCAGTTCACCGTGAACCCTTCCGCGCCCTCCAGGCCGTAAAGGGAGAAGTTGAAGCTGACGAA
>JALYGT010000084.1 GCA_030776965.1 Actinomycetota bacterium | reverse complement strand
TGTCGCGCGTGATCACGTCCTGCGGCGGCACGTCCATTGTGACGGTCCTCAGGTCCACCTTGACCATCCGGTCGCGGATAGGGACGAGGAAGAAGAGCCCGGGCCCACGAGCAGGCCCCCGCACCCTACCTAAGGAGAAGATCACACCCCGCTCGTACTCGTTGACGATGCGCACCGCGCTCGCCAAGATGAAGATAATAAACAACACCGCCACGAACGCGACGACCAAAAAGCCGAAACCGGCTACCTGCAATAACCCTAAGCTCACCCCTAGGCTCCTTGAGTAGGATTTTACTGCGGTTATGGTGTCCCGATGGGACACTCAGTATCACCACAACACAACCGGATTGTACCACCGGCGCGGTACCCTATGAGCACCAAAAAGGGGAGGCCCCGAGTGGGGCCTCCCCTTAAACGTTACTCCAGGACTTGCTAGAGCTTAGCCCAACCTTACAGCCTTACCGCGTACGAGGGAGGTTCCATAGCCCCTTGGGAAACTTCGATAACCTGCATATGATAGTTCGAGGCGTGGATCATCATGCCGGGGTCCGTGACCATGGCGACGTGATACCCGGGCCAGACGAGGACATCACCCGGTCCGGCCTCAGCGACGCTAATCTGGGTTCCCGAGGAGCCTATCCCATCCACGGAGTGCGGCAGGTCCCTGATGCCCCGGTAGGACCACTTGACGAGGCCTGAGCAGTCAAAACCACTGGGGTCCTCCCCGCCCAACACGTAGGGCGCGCCCAGCACGCTCCGTGCCTCGGCGATCGGCGCGCCCCCGCCGCCCGACGCAGCCTTGGGCGCAGCCTTGGGCTGGCCTTCGCCTTTCGGCAGGTCTTTGCTTTTCGGATCAGAATCCGGGTCAGAAGCAGTCTTGGGCTGGTCTTGATCTTTCGGAAGAAAGACCGGGTCAGACTCCGGATCAGAAGCAGTCTTGGGCTGGTCTTTGCCTTTCGGCTGGCCGTTGCCTTTCGGATCAGCATCCGGATCAGAAGCAGTCTTGGGCTGGTCTTTGTCTTTCGGAAGAAGGATCGGATCAGAGGGCGTCGCGGCCTGGGCCTTCTTCCGCTCATCGGCCAGGGCCTGCTCCGCGTTCTTTTTAGCCAGCTCGGCCTCTGCGGCCCGGTTCGCCTCATCTCTTGCCCTCTTCTCGGCCGCTGCCGCCTCCTCCTGGGCTTTCTTCCGCTCTGCCTCATTCTGGGCATCCTTCAGTGCCTGCCTGGCCTGCTCGACAGCTGCGGCCTCCTTCGCGGCGTTTTCCTCGGCCTGCCGCTGGGCTTCCCTCTGCTCCGCCGCGAGCTTTGCCTGCTCGTCCGCTGCCGCCAAGGCCTGCTCAGCCGCGGGGTCCGGGGTCTGGGTTGTCTGAGCGACAGGCGCCGCCTCTACAGGGGCCTGCTCAAGGTTCCTTTGGGCCTCTTCCTGCTGCTCAAGGTTCCTTTGGGCCTCTTCTGCGGCTTCTGCGGCCGCGGCGGCGGCTTCTGCTGCCGCAGCCTCCTGCGCGGCCTCGATCTCCGCGCGGAGCTCCTCGTTGAGCGAGTTGAGGTACGCCTCGGCATCAGCCTGAAGAGCATTAGCCCACTCCCACCGGGCTTGCATGTCGGCGAGGGTCTGCTCTTGATTCTCGACCTGCAGCGCACGCTCCTCGCTCTGCGTCTTGATATCGTCCCTGGCAGCGCGGAGCTCTTCGACCTCGTTCTGCTGGTCGACGAGGAGCCTTAACCAAAGATCCAACCGAGTCGCGAAATCGTTGAAGTCATTCGCTCCGAACAGAACGTCTAAGAAGGCGACGTTGCCGCTCTTGTACATCTGCGCCGCTTGGCCATCAAGATCCTCCTGGGCCGTGATGAGACGTCCCTCAGCCTCCTCCAGAGCCCTCGTCGTATCAGCTATCTCGCCGTTTAGTAGCTCTGCCCGGAAGGCGGCGCTGTTGTACTCCTCGGCCGCCACCTCCGCCTGCGTCCGCAGCTCTGTGAGCTCTGCCTGGGCCACCTCGATCTCGACCTCCGTAGGGTCCGTTGCGTCCGGCTCCTGAGCACCCGCCGAAAGCCCGAACGAAAAAACAGCACTAATAATAAGACCGAGAAGTATTACAAGGTTGACCCTTCGAGGCATGGTGTCCGGGCTCCTTCCCGCCGTTTATATGAACTTTTGGCAGGGGATCGTCCGAATCCCCCCTCCTAGATCCGGCACTCTAGAGAAGCCGTTGAACTCTTGCAACACCCTCTTCGTTTAGAAACAATCCTCCTGTAGCAGGAATACAGCTTAAATAAAGGGAATCCCTGTTTTCCGGACGAAATGCTTTTTTAATAAAACTTAATATTCGCAAGTTTTGCGCAAGTCGGCAAAGGGTGTTCTTCGGGAGCTATTCTGTTTGATCAGGGATTTATTTCTCGTTTATCGCCTGATAAGTACCTCTGCCTTCCTACGGGCGGGGGGTTAAGGGCCTGGATCCAGGCCCCCTCCGGGGGCGAGGGCGCGGAGGGCGAGGAAGGCCTTCCAGAAGTGGCGCTTGGCTCTGTCGTCGCTCAGGGCCGGGGTGAGGGCGGGGAGCTTGAGCCCGAAGGTGCCTTTAGTCCAGGCGAACCACGAGCCTTCGGGGGCTTCTGAGAACCCTGCTTCGGCGAGGGGGTAGTCGAGAGAGTCTATGGCGCGGGCGGCGGTGGGTCCTACCGCTACGAGGATGGTGGGCTCGAGGGAGAGTACCTCTTCGAGTAAGTTCGGGCGGGCCCAGGTGACGTAGGCCCTCTCTAGCCCTACGGCGACGAGGCTGCGGCGTAGGGCCTCCACTATTCGGGAGTTCGCCGCCCCTTCCGGGGCGCTCTCCGCGACGAGTACGACGCCGGATAGGGGATCGCCGAAGGGTTCTAGCCCGGCGCGTTCCTTATGGCGGGCCAGACGGGCTGTCTCGTAGGAGGTCTTCGCCTCGTAGTCGCTCGTGACGGGAGGTAGGGAAAAGCTCTCGGGCATGGGTCTTTAGGGGGTTCTCGTCAGGTGGCGTACGTGGAGGAGGCGCTGGGCGGTGGTTACGAGGGCGCCGGCGGCGACGAGACCGACGCCGAGGGTCAAGAAGCCCGCCAAGGAGAAGAGCGAGAGGATCACGACGCGACCCGCGCGTTCCAGCAGGCCGACCTCGCACTCGAGACCCAAACCTTCGGCCCGGGCGCGGGAGTAGGAGGTCATGAGCGAAAAGGTCATCGCGGCGCCGGCGAGCAAGGCTTCGTAGGGCATAGAAGAGGCCGCGTAGAAAAAGATCACACCGACGAAGATCGCCGACTCGGAGAGCCTGTCGAGCGTCGAGTCCAGGAAGGCGCCGAAGTCGCTCATCTTATTAGACTCACGGGCGACCGCGCCGTCCAGGGCGTCGAAGAGGCCCGCGAAGAGCATCACGGCACCGCCCGTTTTGGTGTAGCCGAGGGCGAACAGGGTAGCGGCGACGACCGAGAGGACCCATCCCGTGGCGGTCAAAGAGTCCGGGCGGACCCGCATCGCCGAGAGGAAGCGGACCAGAGGGCGTATCAGCTGCCGGAAGGCCTCCTTGTGGGAGAACGGTCGGCGCGGCTCTTGGTGCGGCAACCCCACCGCGGCCTACCGCTTTCTCTCCGCGGAGCCCCGCAGGCTCGCTGGCTCTCCGCCGGTGGCCACGGCTTGCGGTTGTCCCTCTTCGAAGACAATCTCTGTGACGGGGGCCTTTCGCCAGCGCTCGAAGAGGAGTGTTTCGCGCATGTATCGGGAGGCGGCCGCGATTATAGCGACGATGGGGACGGCGAAGGCGGCGCCAACGACACCGTAAAGAGCCGTCGCGGCCAGGGTGGCGAAGAGCACCCACAAAGGGTGCACGCCGACGGAGCCGCCCATAATCCTCGGCTGCAGGACGTTGCCTTCCAGTTGCTGGGCGACGAGAAAGAGCGCGGCGACCAAGAGGGCCAGGGTGACGCCGCCGTCAAAGAGCGCTATCACGACCGCTGGGATCGCTCCGAGAAAAGGGCCGAGCACGGGGATGATCTCCGTGAAGCCGACCCAGAGGCCGATCAGGACGGCGTAACTGCCGAAGGTGAAGAAGGCTATGACCCAGCCTATGACACCCATGATAGCGCAAAGCAGAAGCTGTGCCTTGACGTACTTGACGAGGGCCTCTTCGACGGCGTGGAAGAGCTCGACGGTCTGGTTCCGGATCGTCGCCGGCACCGCGCGGAGCGTGGCGCGCGCGATCCTCTCCCTGTCGAGCAGAAGGTAGATAGAGATGATGAGCATGAGCACGAGGTTGAGTATCGCGCCGAAGATGCCGAAGACCCCACCGATGAAACCCATAGCACCGCTAAAGACCTGCCCGGCCGAGGGCGCGTTGCTCTGCACAAACTGCTCTAGCTCGGCCTGGTCGGTGGTAGCGATCTGCTCCCCTACATAGGGAAGTTCCTGCGCCCGGTTCAAGAGCCTCGTGGCCCCTTCTGCCAGGACCTCCGGGTTCTGTACGAGGTCATGTACCTGGCGTGCGGCAGGGATAACGAGGACCAGCAGCGCGGCCGAAACCGCCGCGACGAGCGCTACGAACACCCCGATCACCGCGACAACCCTGGGGATGCGCCACCCTTCGAGCAGCCGGACCAGCGGGTTCAGCACGTAGGCCAGGATCGCCGCCAGCAAAAACGTGAGTAAGACGCCGCCCAGCTGCCGGACGAACGCGAACAGGAGCAGAGCGCCGAGGGCGATGAGTACGTATTGCAGGTAGGTCGAGACGACCAGCTTCTTGGCGGACACACACTCTCTCCGACGCTGACTTCAGTGGCGGCGCTCTTGTCTATATGCCAAATAAGAATATACCAGTCTCTATGCCAAATAAGAATATACCAGTCTCTCGAGTCGCGGTTGGACATGTTTCACTTCTGTTACCTCCGTTTACTTCTGTTATCTGCATTTTACTTCTGTTGCCCCTTATGTATAATGCCACCCCAGTATGCGAGGGGGTAGCGCACAACGGACCCAACATGTTGAGGCCGGACGCCACAGCAGGACGAACGCGATGCCGAACCGGCGGAGGCCGGCGCTCCGACGTGACGACGCCGTTGTTAGGTGGCCTGCAAGGTATCGGGATGCTCGTAGTCCGAAGGGAGCCAGCATGTACTGGCGGCGGCGGACGCTCGCCGTCTCCGTGGTTCTGCTAGGCATTCTGGCGCTCGTCCTCGCAGCGTTCGTCCAGACCTCGGGGGCGAGAGACCAGGCGCTCCCCATAGACCCGAACAAGGCGGGCCCGGACGCGGTGCTGGCCGGGGTCGCCGGCGTTAGCATCTTCAGCCCGATTCGGCCCGAAGACGTTACGGGGCTCGGATACCATCCGGAGGGCGAGAGCCTTATCGAGATGTCGCCGCGGGGGAAGAACCTCTCGGGGAACCCCGTGTTCGGGCTGCTCGCGAACGGCTCCACGCCCGAGAAGATCCAGTACTACGTCATGAGCCCGGCCAGCAGGCAGGGCCCACGCACGGGCGCTTTAGACGTTGGGGCCGAGGCGGGAACGGAGGTCTACTCGCCGGTGACCGGGACCGTGACGGCGATACGTCCGGACCCCGTGCTGCAAGAAGGCGCCAACGTCGTGGAGATAAAGCCCGCCGACAATCCGGAGATCAGGGTCTACGTCTCTTTGGTGCAGGAGATAGGTAGCAGTGTAGGCCCCAAGTCTCCCGTCACAGCCGGGATAACCGAACTCGGAAGCGTGGCCGACTCAAGCAAGGTCCTCAAACCACAGCTTGCCTCTTACACCTCCGACGCCGGTAACCATGTCACGGTCTCGGCCCTGGAGGTCGATTGACGGAACCTCCGCCCGCCGCGTCTACCAGCGTATAATGTAAGGGTGCGATGTTCCTCTCCTTGTTCGAACAGAATCCGGTCGCCGCAGTGGCGTTCGTCGCGGGTATTCTGGCGGGCATCGTGGTGCACGAGGCGTCGCATGCCTCGTCGGCCTACTCTTTAGGCGACGACACGGCCTACCGCGATGGTCGGCTGACGCTGAACCCGACGGCGCACCTGGAGCTGTTGAGCGTCCTGATGATCTTCCTGGTAGGTGTGGGCTGGGGGAGGACCCCGGTTACGCCCTCCAAACTTAGAGGCGGCGTGTGGGGACAGGTAGCCGTCGCCGCCGCTGGCCCGGTCTCGAACCTCCTCATCGTCGCCCTCTGTGCAGTGCTCCTCAAGCTGCCGCCGTTCGAGGGCGGGTACTGGTCCATCGTGGTCTGGTTTTTGGCTTTGGCAAACGGACTGCTCTTTATCCTCAACCTCATACCGATCCCGCCGCTCGACGGTGCGTCGATTCTCTACCCGTTCCTGCCGCGCTCTCTGGACGGTTTCGTGAGCTTCATGTACCAGTACGGGCCTATGATCCTGCTCGGCCTCTTGCTCATCTCTATCTTCCTACCGGGGATCTCACCCTTGGGCTTCGTGCTCGCCCTGATCGGACCGCTCTTCGACCTGTTCGGGATACCGTCGATACCCCCTCGGTAGACTACCGAGACAAGCAAAAGGGGCAGCTTCCAGTCCGCGGGGAGGGGGGAGAATCCGCGAACCGTACACTGCCCCAGGGACTATTCTACAGACGAAGGTTTGGTAGCGGTAGAGTAAACCTTAACAAAAACTAAGAAAATATTGGAATTTGTTCATTCGTCGGGGCCGTCCGCGAGGGGCAAGAAGACGGAGAAGGTGCTGCCGAAGTCGGGTTGGCTCTCGACGAGGATCTCACCGCCGAGGTGGTCGGAGATCTCGCCCGCGAGGGCGAGCCCCAAGCCCGTGCCGTCGGCTCGGGAGGAGCCTTGGGCACGGTAGAAGCGGTCGAAGATGTGCGGGAGCTCCGCTTCGGGGATGCCGCACCCACGATCGGCGACGCTGACGACGGCGCGGCCGTCCTCGCGGTGGAGGTTCAGGTCCACGGGCCTGTCGCCTTCGGCACCGCCCGAGTACTTGAGCGCGTTGTCCAGGAGTATTGCTAGCATGCGGTTAAGCTGCGTAGGGTCGGTTCTCACCGGCGGAACGTCTTTTTCGGCGTGGATCCGGATCTCGCGCCCCGTGTAGGTGAAGTCCCGCCTGAGCTCGTGCAAGAGCTCCTCCAGGTCCACCTCTTCGAGCCTGAAGGTTACCGCGTTCGCGTCTAGGCGGGAGAGATCGAGGAGGGTGCGGGTGAGGCCCTGCAAGCGTTCGGTCTGGGCCTGCATGTCCTTGAGAAAGGCCTTACGGACCTCCTCGTCGCTCTCGTCCTCGAGAATCTCCAGGTAGCCGGAGAGGGCGAAGAGGGGTGTTTTGAGTTCGTGGGAAGCGTTGGCGATGAACTCGGCCTTGGCGTGTTCGATCTGGCGCTGTTCGGTGACGTCGCGCAGAATAGCCAGAGCCCCATCCTCCAAAGGGGCGGCCCGTATCTCTATGATCCTGTCCCCTGCTTGGGCCTCCGGCTCGGTGACCGGACCGGAGAAGCGGCTCTTGGCGAGGACCTCCTGCAAACGGCCGTGGAAGGCGAGGTCGGAGCCCTCCAAAAGCTCGCGTGCCCGAGGGTTGAGGAAGGTGGGGTTCAGGTCCTTGTCCACGCCGACAACCGCGTCGGTCATGCCGTCGAGGATGGCTTGGCCGCGCGCTTTCTCCTGCTCGACCTGCCGGAAGGCGCCTTTGAGCGAAGAGGCCATCGCGTTGAACGTCTCGCCGAGCTGGCCCATCTCGTCCTCGATGCGGGTGGTGATACGCTCGTCGAAGTTGCCGGCGGCCAGCCGGCGGGCGGCCGTATCGAGCCTGTTGAGGCGACGCGAGATCAAGTTCGCCGCCACGTACCCCCAGAAGCCCACGATCAAGAGCGCTAGAGCCCCGGCAAGGAACACCCTCTGCCTGATACCCTCCATAGCTTCGGACGCACTCTGGAGTTCGTTCGCGGTGTAGTAACGGGTAAAGACGAGCGCCGTTCCGGACTCGCCGGGGACTTCTATGGGGGAGGCGTAGGTCGCGAGCGTCTGTCCCTCGCGGTCACCACTTTCGACCAGCACTAGCTCTGTGTAGGGCTCCCGCTGCTCGGCCGCCGTCTGCACCGCTTGAGCGTCGTATTCGCCGGGATCGCCCCGCAGAACCTCGCCGCTATCGACGTGTACTATGCCCCACTGTACACCGCGGAGGGTCGCGTAGGCAGTTATGTACTGCTCAGTGATCCGGGGGCTGCGCTGGAGCTGCTCCTCAAACGGGTCGAACGTCTGTCCGAAGCTCGCCTTCGCCGATTGTTCCAGGGTTTCCCCGAGGACCGGGGAGACTATAGAGTACGCCATTGCCCCGGCGAACGCAGTCACCAACAAGAACAGCACCGTAAGCCACACCCGAATGCTGACGCGAGACCGGAGATCGACGCCACGCCAACCGGACAAGAGCCGCCGGGTCGATAACCACGACGGGAGGACGCGCCCGCCCTTCGGGAGGGCTTTCTTAGGGCGCCGGCCCTTGCGCTTAGGGAGTAATAGCCTCTCTTTAACGGAAGACATACCCGACGCCCCGGGCGGTGTGGATAAACTCGGGGTTCCGGGGGTCGCGCTCTATCTTCTCGCGCAGGTGACGGATGTGCACGTCGACCGTGCGCTCGTCGCGGAACTCGTCGCCCCACACCCTCGTGAGGAGCGTGCTCCGCGAGAACACCCGGCCCGGGTTGGAGGCGAGCGTCACTAGAAGCTCGAATTCCGTGTAGGTTAGGTCGACGTCTTCGCCGCCCACGGCGACCCTGCGGCTGGGCAGGTGGATCCTCAGCCCGTCGTAGGAGAGCTCGTCCTGACGCTGCTCCGTGATCGCCGACGCCCGGCGCATGATCGCGCGCACCCTGGCCACGAGCTCCCGGACAGCGAACGGCTTGGTGACGTAGTCGTCGGCCCCGAGCTCCAGGCCCACGACCCGGTCGATCTCGTCGTCCTTCGCCGTGAGCATGATAACTGGCACGTCGCTCCCCCACCTTACCCGCCGGATGACCTCCGTGCCATCTATCTTCGGCAGCATGATGTCCAGGATGATCAGGTGCGGCTCGTAAGTCTCGATCACCTCGAGCGCCGCCTCACCGTCGCCCACGGTGTACACCTGGAAACCTTCCCGCTCCAGAGCGTGCGTGAGCATCTTCTGGATTGACGGCTCGTCGTCCACCAAGAGTATCCTGCGCGTTGTTCCCTGTACGCCCTGCGCCATAACTAACCGCCCTCTATGGCTAGCCCGGAAGTTCTAAACACTTTGCCGCTTATTTTATCATGTCCTCATGCTCCAGATCCCCCTCGGCCAACCTCCGCGCGGCGTCCACGAGGTCCGCGGGAGAGGACAGGCGAACCGCCTCGACGTCCGCCCGGTGCCTCTTGAGGTACGCGGCGACGACCCGGGCCTCGTACGCGCCCTCCCCGCTGGGAGAGACGGCTGCGTCGTGGCCGGTCAGGACTTCTTCGGCGAACAGGGCGAGACCGGCGGCATCCAAAGGTTCGAAGCCCTTGTGGGCGACGAGACTGCCCCCGGACAAGGCGAAGACCTCGACGAGGCCGGGCTCGATCGAGGGGGTGACGAGCGCCGAGACGCCCTCGAAGTTCATAACGGCACGCGCCAGGCGGACGCGCTCGATGCCAGCGATGAGCTCCCGGAGGCGGGCGGCCGCCTCGAACTCGAGTTCGTCCGCGAGTCTGTCTCGTACCCTTATCAGGGCCTCGAGGTGTTCCTCGCCGCCCTCGCCGCGCAGCAGGTCCACGAGACCACCGATCACCTCCGCCCGGTACTCCTCCTTGCTCATGCCCTGGCACGGGGCGCAGCGACCCATCTGACCGTAGAAGCAGACGCCATCTTCGGAATCCCCGGGGCAGCGCCTCAAGGGGAAGATTCTGCCTAAAGCCTCGATGCAAGTATCCAGGACGCTCGCGCTCCGGAAAGGGCCCAAGTAAGTTATCCCGCTCTGCGCTTTTTTGCCCGGCACCCGCTCCGGGACGGGGTAGGGCTCGTTCGTATCGAGCTTGATGAACCAGCTCGCCTTCTCGTCTCGTCCGGCAGAGTTGTAACGCGGGAGGAGGCGCTTTATCTCACGGGCCTCGAGGATGAGGGCGTGTAGCTCCGAGGAGCTCTCTTTGTAGCGCACCTCGGCGGCCTCCCTCACCAGGTGCTCGATCTTGCGCCGCCCGTCCCCGCCGTTAAAATAGGTCCTGACGCGGCTCTTGAGGTCCTTGGCCTTGCCGACGTACAGCACGTGGCCGTGCTTGTCTACGAAGTAGTAGACGCCCGGTGTCCGGGGCAAGCCGTCGGCGAGGTGGCTTTTTTGCGGCTTGATCCGCCCGTTCGACGTGAGCGTGGCCGCCTCCCCGACGCTTCGCACCCCGGCCGAGCCCAGAAGCCTTACGAGCTTTAGGAAAACCCCGGTCGTAGCGGCGGCGTCGGCCAAAGCGCGGTGGTTAGGGGCCGCGCGTACCCCGAAGTGCGAGACGAGCGACGCGAGCCGGTAGCGCCTTAGGCCCGGCACGAGCGTTCGGGCGAGCTTCAGGGTGTCGAGCACGGGGTTCGGGAGCGGAACGCCGTGGCGAGCGGCCGCTACGAAGGCGAAATCGAAGCGCACGTTGTGCCCGACGAGTACGCTCCCCTCGACAAACTCCTCAAAGAGCGGCAAGACCTCTACCATGCTCCGTGCGTCCGCGACCATGCGGTCGGTGATCCCGGTTAGCCTGACGACGAACGGCTCTATCCTACGCCCCGGGTTGACGAGCGTCGCGAACTCGTCCACGACCCGACCGCGCACGACTTTTAGCGCCCCGATCTCGGTGATGGCCCCCTCTTTCGCCGACGAGCCCGTAGTCTCGACGTCGAATACGACGTACGACGCGTCGTTGAGAGCCAGTGAGGCCGCATCAACGGTGCGCAAAGCGTTCCCCTCCCAGAGAAAGCGCGGGTCATCCGCTACCAACTTCTCGACGCGAGCGCGGGCATCACCGTTGAGCCGTGGTAAGGAGAGGAACTCTCGAACGACCTCCTCGGAGGTTACGGGCTCGCGGCCCTTCACAAAGCCGTAGAGGCTAGGGGACACGTACCTCTGTCCAAGCCGGGGTGTAGCGTCTCGCCGCCTCGGCGATGGTTCTTGCCTGGGTCTCGGTGACGCCGGTGATGCCGACGAGGTTCTCGTAGGTGTACTCGGAGTCGAGCAGGCCGCTCGCCAGAACCCGGGCTCGCGTCTTCATGCCGATGCCCGGAAGCCTGTGGACGTGGAAGAGCTTGCCGCGCTGTACCCGTAAGGCCTCCATCCCCGCGAGCCTCTCGCCCTCAACAAGCACACGTCTCAAAGTATCGGCGAAGAGCGCGACCTGCTCTGGGTAGTAGATGCTCCGGCCCATGAGGGAAGGCATCATCGGCAAAGGGTGCAGAAGATTCGCGTTGCGGACCGTGGTGTGTCCCGGCGGCTCGTTCGGGCTGAGAGGGTCAGGGTCGCCCAGGGCTTGAGCCCGGGTGGCGTGCTCGAAGACCTGCTCCTCGAGGTCGTCTGAAAGGTACAGCTCCGTGAAGACCGCCGCCCCCCGGAAGCGGTCGTTGCGGTTGGCGGTGTACAGGAAGCGGCGATCGCTCCGCTCGTTCCTGTAGAACTCGACCACCGCGTACGCCCGCTTCTCCCCGAGGCCGGGCAGGCGCGCCAAAGCCTTCGCGTCTTCCGCCTCTATCATCTCCTCGAGCTCGTCGGGACATACGGCTTCGGCGGCCTTGGCGGCGGCCCGCCGGTCCACGCCACGCACCAGCTCCAGGATGCCCTCGACGCTCTCGGGGTCCACGCCGCGCCTCAGATGGTTGATCTTGCGCACCGCCGTGAACGCGTTGTGCTCCTCCCAGCGCCACACGAACTCCCGCACCCGCTCGACCGCCGCCGCGTCCTCGGGTACAAACTCGATGGTCACCGCGTCCCCGACGTAACGGCCGTTCGCCCCCGGCAAGTGCTCGGCGTGGGCCTGGACCTGGACCTTCACCGAAGGCGAATAGAACGAAAAGTGCACCGGAACCCCCGGCGCAACCTCCTTCATTAGACGACGCCGGAAGATGTTGTCTTCGAGATCTGACTCAAACATGAGTACTAAATTTTAGCATTTCGGCTCGTCGGCGCCTCCGCTTATCGGCATCTCAGATCCCTTGCTGACCGGTCTGATAATCACTTCTTCTCGCAGCACTATGGCCTCGACCGGCTCGCCTGCCCGCACCCCTTCCGATTCGGGACCGATGAGCGCGAGGGCGTCCGCTTTGGTGAGGGAGCTGACGAGCCCCGAGCCCTGGGCGCCGACGGACTCAGCCTTCCAGCCCTTCTCCGTCCACTCCAAGTTCACCCGCATCGCGTGCATCCTGCCGAAGCGGTTCTCGACGTCCTCGTCGAAGTACACCTCCGCACGCGCGCGGTGCTTGTCCTCGCGGCCCGTCATCCGCATGATAGCGGGCCGGACGAAGAGCTCGAAGCAAATCATCGCGGAGACGGGATTGCCGGGTAAGCCGAAGAGGAGCGCATCCTCGCGCGTGCCGAAGAAGACCGGCTTGCCAGGCTTGAGCTTCACGCCCCAGAAGACCTGGTTCACCCCGAGCTCCAGGAGCGTGCTCTTGACTAGGTCCTTCTCCCCCACCGAGACCCCGCCGCTCGTGACGACGACGTCCGCGCTGCTCAAGGCCTCCTCCATCGCGGCGTGCAAGGCATCGGCGTCGTCGGTGGTGGCGGCGATGCGGTGGACATCTGCGCCGGCTTCGCGAGCTTGGGCGAGCAAGGCGAAGGAGTTGGAGTCGTAGATCTCGCCGGGCGAAAGCTCGCGCGCCCCCGGCTCAACGAGCTCGCTACCCGTCGAAAAGATAGCGACCTTCGGCTTTCTGTAGACCGGCAACTCTCCGTAGCCCTGAGTCGCGGCGAGGGCGATCTCGGGCGGCCCTATCTCGATGCCCGCGCGCAGGATCACCTCCCCCTTCTGCACATCCTCCCCGGCACGGCGTACGTTCTGTCCCGGAGAAGCGGCCTTCTTTAGCTCGAACTCCGCTCCCCAGCCGGAGGTGTTCTCTACCATGACTGTGGCGTCGGCACCTTCGGGGATAACGCCACCTGTGAAGATCTTGATCGCCTCCCCCTCACCCACCTCTTTTTGTGCCGGACGCCCCGCCGGAGCCTCGTCCACTACCGGGAAGATTCGCCCGACCTCGGTGTCCACGCTCCTTACGGCGTACCCATCCACCGCCGAGCTGTCGAAAGGCGGACTATCGAATTTCGCTCGTACGTCCTCGGCCAAGGCGAGCCCTTGGGCTTCCTCAAGCGGCGTCCACGCGACCGGCAGGCGGGGCGTGTTCTTTAGTACCAGCCTCTCGGCCTCGGGGTGATCTATGAGCTTTTCGAAGAGTTGCATTCCCTCGAACCCCCGTCTTCTGCGTAAGTAAAAGGCTCCTCTACGCTACCATACCTCCCGCGCAGCGGGTGGCAGCTCCAGATATGCTCGCGCCACCGTTCGGTATTCGTTCAGCGTCCGATACGGGGCGCTGGCACTTCGGGTAATGACTCGCGCCGCGCAGAGGTGCGGACCGGGGCTGCTGGCGGACGCGAGGACGCAGGACAAAGAGCTTAAGGAGGCGTGTAGCTCTTCGGCCAGCGGCGAGAGCTCTCTGGGGCCAGGACGTAAAGTGCCCCCAGGTACGAGTAGCCGCCGAAAGGTTCGCCGCCGCCGGGGAGATCTAAGCCGTCCACGGCCTGCGGGACGTTCTCCCTCAAGATGCGCGTCCTGCTGTAGAGACGGTCGAAGGCGAAGCACTCCCCGTGCGCCACGTGCCCTCCGGAGTAGGCGTCCCCGACAATGAGCGTCGCGTCCTCCGCAAGGTAGAAGACGCTCTCTTGCCAGTAGGAGGAACCGGCGAAGGGGATGAGGTGGTGCGGCAGGCACCCTAAAAAAGTTCCCTCTTCGAGGCGGACGGCGGCGCGTTACACGGCTTCTTCTCCCCTGCATGCCTTGTTCGCGCCTGGGAGAGGAAGGCCTCCCTTCGCGGCGATCCTCGCCCAATGTAGCCTCCTCTCCGTCCTCGGTCCGTGACCCGCCAACGGTACCCACAAAGAAGAGACTTTTCTTCCACATCCGCTTCACACTCACGCCCCTGTGGCGGGACTACAGCCCGCCGGGGTAGAGTTCGTATCGGGACGACGGCTTCCGCAGCAAGGAGGGTTTCGGATGGACGGGAAGGTGGCGGCTATCTTGGGCGTGGGACCAGGACTTGGGGCAGCCATTGCTCGGCGCTTCTCCCGCGAAGGCTTCGCGGTGGGCCTGATGGCACGGCGGAAAGAGAGCCTGTCAGGGGTGCGTGAGGAGGTCGAGGGCACGGGCGGAACGGCGCTCGCAGTGGAGGCCGACGCGACGGACGCCGCTTCCGTAGCCGCTGCCTTCGATCGGGTGAGGAACAAGCTCGGCGACCCGGGGGTCTTCGTCTACAACGCCAGCGCCTTCCAGATGGGGAGTATCATGGAGCTAACGCCGGAGCAGTTCGACGACTGTTTCAGGGCCAACTGCTCTGGCGCTTTTTACGGCGCCCAACAGGTTCTGCCGGCGATGGTGGAAGAGGGGCGCGGCACGATCATACTCACGGGCGCGACGGCGTCTTTGCGGGGCTCGGCCAACTTCGCGGCGCTCGCCGCGGGCAAGTTCGGCCTCCGGGCTCTGGCCCAGTCCACGGCTCGCGAGTTCGGGCCTCGGGGGGTACACGTGGCGCACGTGATCATAGACGGCCAGATCGACACCCCCAGGGTGCGCGAGATGTCGCCGGACCGCGAGGAGCACACGATGCTCTCCCCCGACGCCATCGCCGAGACCTACTGGCGGTTGTACTCCCAGGACCCGACCGCCTGGACATTGGAGCTGGACCTGCGTCCCTCAGTGGAGCGGTTTTGAGGCTGGCTTTCGAGAGCTGGGGCGAGGAGGGCAACCCGCTCGCCGTGCTCGTGCATGGGGTTACGGCCTCGTCGCGCACCTGGTGGCGGGTCGGGCCGTGGTTCGCGGAGAACGGGTGGCGCGTGGTCGCCGTCGACCTGCGTGGGCACGATTCTAGCACGCGGATACGCGGCGGCGAGGGGATCGAGGACCTCGCTAAAGACGTGCATGATACGGTAGCAGAATTGCTCGAGCCCGGCGAACGGATGGACGTCCTGCTCGGACACTCGCTGGGCGCCCTCGCCGCGCTGAAGTTCTGCGAGCTTCACGGCGTCAGGGTGCGCAGGGTTGTCCTGGAGGACCCGCCAGAACTGGAGAGCACCGACTTCGAGGAGGTCGCGAGGGGCGTAGAGACCGACGCGGCCCGGGCACACCAGGACCTCCACGCCCTGACGCGGGAGTGGATCGCGGAGAACCCCTCGTGGGCCGAAGAAGACGCCGCCAACGGCGTCCTGGGGCTTCGCAATTGCGACGCCGGACCGGTCGCGGAGCTGATCCGAGGAGGGTTAGAAACTGTGCGAAAAGTCTCGAAGGCGCCTGCGGCGTAGTCCTACGGGTCGCCGAAAATGAATTTATGGCCCCATTTTGCCCTCCTGGTGCTGGCCAAGTTCACGCTTGGAGCGCTGCTCAAAGCACTTTTCGGACGGTTTTTAATTCCTCGCCCTCATTAGCTGTCGGTTGGCGATCATTGGCGCGAAGCCTGGAGGAGGCACTATGCTTCAAAGGTCTTGAATGACGACGCGAAACAGAAGACCGAGAGACGCCTCTTATGGCTTAAACTGGCGATCGTTGCCAGTCTAGTCGCAGGGCTGTTGCTTTCGCCAAAGCTTTGGGTATCCGACCGAGCGTACCCGTTGACCCCCGCCTTCGGCTTGGTTCCGCCCCTGCCGTACCCGGTAGACTTCATTCTGTTTGGCGTTTTTCTGGCCCTTCTCGCCGGTGTAGCTATCCTCAGAAGCCGCGCAGCAGGGTTGTTCGTGGTGGCGGCTTTGGCGCTCGCCGTGTTTTTTGTCCTCGAAGACGTCTCCAGGCTCCAGCCGTGGTTCTATCAATACTCTTTTATGCTCGCGGCCGTGGGGCTCTATGGGTTAGGTCGTCTCGGTACGGAGGATGCTCTGAATGCCTGCCGCTTGATCGTCGCCTGCACCTACCTCTGGAGCGGGCTTCAAAAGGCTAACGCGGGCTTCGTCGAAAACGTCTACCCCGAGATCGTCGAGCCCTTGGCCTCGTATCTGCCATTGGGCATAGATTCTGCGCTATCTTGGGGCGCTTATGCTGTGCCGGCAATAGAGGCGGCCATCGGTCTCGGACTTCTACTAACCCGCCGCTTGCGCACGCCGGCGGTGGTAGCAGCCCTGTTGATGCACGCCTTTATCCTCTTCTCGATAGGACCCTTTGGCAGCAACTGGAACACTGTGGTCTGGCCGTGGAACGTAGCGATGGTGGCCTTCGGGTTCATTATGTTCTGGCGGACACCGGACGAGCCTTCTTTCCTGGAGGTACTCAGGCCAAGCGGGATGTTTCGAGTAACCGTGCTCGTCCTCTTTGCTCTCATGCCGGCGCTCAACTTCTTCGAGCTGTGGGACTCTTACCTCTCCGCGAACCTATACTCCGGAAACACGAAAGAGGGGTACGTGTTGGCCCTAGACGATTCGCACTGGACGCAGACGAGGATTACCTACCTTGCTATGGAAGAAATGAACGTGCCCGCTTACCCAGAGGAACGGGTTTTTAAGAACGTGTTCAAGAAGAAGTGGTGTGGCTCGGGGAACCCCTCGTTCTTGGTGGTGTACGGCACCCCACGGATATTTAGCGGCGAGCGCTCGGAAGAGATTTACCGGTGCGCAGATGTGCGCCAGTACAATGGGGATAAGCAAGCCACTAAGCGTGGTGCTCTCCCCTTCCGCCGTATAACCGTTCGGGGAGGCGATGGTGGTGATCGTGACGTTATCGGACGACGGGTTGAACTCGAAGCCCGGGCCTTTGATAGAGGCGCGTCGCTACCTCGGAGCACCTCCCGGGCCTCGTAGTACTGGCCCCGAACCACGAGGGCATCGGCGATCGTGAGATCTACCGAATCTATAAAAGCTTCTCTCTGAGGTCACGTACCCTGTCCGACTGTATAGTCCCGCAACGCCAAGAGCTCTGCCGCGGACACTTCAAGCTTATGCGCTTACCGCTCGTTTGAAATAAGTAAGTGATTAAGCGGATTCCGTATTACGCTACGAGCTGGTAGCCTTGACGAAGGCCGTCGAGGCTCCAACGTTGCTTGTGCTGGGGAGCGAGGAACACGATTCCGCGCTGGTAGGAACGGAACGCGCACTCGTCGCCACCGCGCTCCGCCGCGGCACAACGGAGACGTTCGACGCCGGGCACGACGTCCATCGGGACGACTTCGAGGGCTACGTCCGGCTACTCGGAGACTGGCTCGGAGGGCCGGCGCACCGGGACCCCGGCTAGTCCCTCTGACGCCCGGTCAGGCGGCCGGCGACGGATTCGAAAGCGGAGCGTTCTGCGGCGTCGTCCAAGGGCTCGAGCTCGACGTTTTCGTCTACGCGGCGCAAAGCGTTCAATAGAAGTTGGTCGGTGAGCCAGGGGTTCTTGGGTAGCAGCGAGCCGTGAAGGTAGGTGCCGTAGGCGTTGAGTTTCCGCGCGCCCTCGGTGCCGTCGCGGCCGTTGTTGCCGTAGCCCACGATCACCTCACCCAGAGGCTCCACGTCCCCGAGCTCGGTGCGGCCGCCGTGGTTCTCGAATCCCGCGATCTCGCGGACAACGTCGTCCTCCGGGGCGCGGACGCGAGCGAGGACATTCCCGATCAGGCGCGTCTCGTCCGGCTTGCGCGGCCTGGTGTGCATGTCGAAGATGCCCACCCCCGGCAGCTTCTCCCCCTCGGACGTCTCGTAATGGTGCCCCATGAGCTGGTAGCCTCCGCATACACCCAAGACGACTCCCCCATCCTCGACGATGGCCCGGAGATCCGCGCCCTTCGTCCCCGAGAGGTCCTCGGCCAAAAGCGCCTGCTCGCGGTCCTGACCCCCGCCGAAGAGGAAGAGGTCCGCGGAGGACGTCGGCTTTATGGACTCCTTGAGCCCCACGTCCACGACCTCTACGGCGATACCGCGCCACTCGGCGCGCTTTTTTATGGCTATGACGTTCCCGCGGTCGCCGTAGAGGTTCATCATGTCTGCGTACAAGTGGTGTATGGTCAGCTTCACTCTAATCCTCCCAGAAGGGGTGGGTGTACCCGAGGTCGCTCAAGGTCTGTCGGAGCTCCAGCATCGCCGTGTAGGTCGGCAAGACGTAGAGCGTCTCGCCCGGAGGGGTGGCGTCAAGGGCAGCGAGGAGGGCATCTTTGCGGTCGGAGATTATGTCGCCCACCGGGAGCTCTGCGTACTTGAGGCGTACAGCCATGTCCTCGGCCCGGATGCCGCTCACGGAGAACCGGGGAGAGGCGTTCACCCGAGTGCTGGCCAGCATCTCAAAGTCCACGTCCCAGAGCCAGGAGACGTCCCGGCCATCGGCGTGGTTATCGTTTATGGCGATCAGGACGTGCCTGGCTGCGTCGGCCTTGGCTTTGTCGTTCGGGCTCGCGACGAAGGTGCGCAGGATCTCGTTGAAACCCACCGGGTTCTTGATGAGTAGCAAGAAGACCTCCTTCTCCCCCGCCTTCACCCGCTCGACCCGCCCGAATGCCCCGCTGAACCCCCTCAAACCCCGGACCACGACCTCCGACCTCACCTCTGCCTCGCCGGAAACCGCCGCCGCCGAGAGGGCGTTGTACACGTTGTAGAGCCCCGGCAGTCCGATGCGCGCCTCGTACTCCCCCTCGGGCGTCTTGAGGAGAAAGTCCGTCCCCTTGGGCCCGTCCATCCGAACATTTCTCGCCACGTACAGCGGCTCCGGGCGGGCGAAGGAGCAGTTCAGGCAGCGGTAAGTCCCCACGTGACCGAAGTAGACGGCGTCGTAGGACAAGGCTGCACCGCAGACTGGGCAGTCCTTCGAGTCGGCGACGTGCTGGAGGGTGCCGGTGCCGAGGGCGGGGTCGTCGACCCCGAAGAAGACCGCCTTCTTCGCGCCCCTTCCTAGGCTCGCGACCAAAGGGTCGTCGGCATTCAGGACGACGGCGCCGTTCGGCGACAGATCCTCGAAAGCCGAGGCTATGACCTTGCCAACGTAGGCCAGCTCCCCGTAGCGGTCGAGTTGGTCGCGAAAGAGGTTCAGGACGGCGAGGATAAAGAGTTCCGCCTCGGCGGCGACTCCCGGTGCGCTAGCCTCGTCCACCTCGAAGACCCCCATCTCCGAGGCCGGACGGCCGGAGAGGGAAGCGTCGGAGACCAGCGCGGCGGTCACGCCGGTGACCAGGTTCGCGCCCGTCGAGTTGTTCACGACGCCGACGCCGGTGGCCCTCAAGATCTCGCTCACCATCCGGGTCGTGGTCGTCTTGCCGTTGGTGCCCGTGATCGCGACGGAGCCTTGCGTCAACCTCCGCGAGAGCCTCGCGAGGACCTTCGGATCCACCCTGCGCGCAACGATGCCCGGATACGTCGAACCTCCCCCTCTCTTCAGCGCCCGGCTGGCGATCCGGGCGGTCTTAGCCGCCAGCACCGCCGCCGGGAGGCGCGCCTTGTCCAGGACTGGGCTCATCAGCGAGGATTATATCTCTGTGCGAGCCGCCGGTTTCCCTTCGGGCTCGCGGGTGATCGTCGCACCTAGTCGTTCTTCCGGGTGCGATGATATCTGGCGTGCGGTAAAAATACGGCATGGAGATCTTCGAGAATCTGTCCGCGAGTTCGCGCCTGGAAGCCGACGAGCTCGACTCCTACTCTCGGGCCATCCGCGAGGTCACCGAGCAGCTTGGGCCGGCGGTGATCTCCGTGGGGACCCGGTCGGGACGCGGCGGTGGGAGCGGTGTCATCCTCGGCTCGGACGAGGGGATGGCGACCGCCGTGACGAACAGCCACGTCGTGCGGGGCTTAAGGCAGCGGGCCGTGCGTAGGTCCGGAAGAATGCGGGTGACGCTCGCCGATGGCTCGATGGTGGACGCCGAGGTTTTGGGCGACGACCCGTCGAGCGACCTGGGGGTGGTGCGTTTCGCGCCCGAAGGGGAGTTCATGGTAGCCCCTTTGGGGGAGGCACAGAACCTCGTCGTGGGTCAACTCGTCGTGGCGATCGGGAGCCCCTTGGGGTTCCAGCGCACGGTGACGGCGGGGGTGGTGAGCGCGTTGGGGAGATCCTTGAGGGGCCAGGACGGGCGCCTGCTCGAGAACGTCATCCAGACGGACGCGGCGATCAACCCGGGCAACTCTGGCGGACCACTAGCGGACACTTCCGGAAGGGTCGTCGGGATCAACACGGCCATCATCGGCGGTGCCCAGGGGATAGGCTTCGCCGTGCCGATCTCGGCGGCTTTCAGGCGCGTGGTCTTTGCTCTAGTGACGGAGGGGCGCGTACGTCGGGCCTACCTCGGGGTGATGGTGCAGAGCCGTCAGGCGCGCGACGACGCCTCGGGCGGTGCGCAGGTCGAGAACGTCGCGCCGAACAGTCCGGCCGACAGGGCGGGACTGCAGCAGGGGGACCTGATCGTGGGCTTCGACGGTGATCCCGTGCGCTCCACAGACGACCTCTTGAACTTCCTGGACGGGTCGGCCATAGGACGCGATGCGGAGTTGCGCGTGCGGCGCGGCAGGGGCGATCTGAGCATAAGGGTACGGCCCCAAGAACAGCCCGCGGAGTGAAAAACCGACCGAAGGGAGGACAATGCCGGATATAACGCTGGTGGTCCGCGGCTTCGCGGAGACCGGGGAGTCCGAACGCCTGCAGCGGGCCCTCGCACGACTCGGATTCGTCGAGGAGGTCAACGCGGACCCTGCCAAGGAGCTCGTGGCCGTCTCCTACGAGGGCGGGGAGGCGGAGCTCGAGGAGATCGGGGAAGCCGTCCGGGAAGTCGGGTACGAGTTCGAGCCCTCGCCCGGCGCCGAAGAAGTGGCCGAGGGCTCGTAGGTAGACGAGGCTTCGCTCTCTCCCACTGAGCGGCGCTCGTTCTGGGCGTCTGCGAGGAGGTGGAGCTCGCGGAATACGCCCGCCCGACGGTCGCGTCCCGCTAAAGACCGTCCGCGACCGAGCGGGCAAGGCTGCGTTGGAGCTCGCGCGGGGACTGGGTCGCATCCGGGAGGAGGTCGGATGCCTCAAGGGGCAGCTAAAGGAGATCCGAGCAGCGAACTTCAGGCTCCAGAAGTAGGCCAAGGAGGACGTCGAGGAGCGCCGGCTCATGGAAGAGGACTTGGAGCTCAGGGCGGCCGAGGAGCGCTTGATGTTTGGAGCGCATAGAACGCTTCGCCGGCATCGAGCAAGACCTCGCGAAGACCGAAAGCGGAGCTCGATGGGCTGCGCGATCGAAGCATCCTCGCCCGGCTCCTGAACCCTAACTAAGAAGGGTCGCGCTATCCTCGGGTCTCCTCCTCGGCCTGTGCCGCTTTTCTGGTGCGTCGCACCCATAGCCAGGCTATGGCGGTGAAAACGGCGGCGGTGCCCAGTCCTATCAGCCACTCAACGTTTGCCAACGGCTCGAGGTAGTCGTGGAGAAACACGTCCTGGAAGAGCATCTCCACCGCTATGTACACTAGGAGTCCTGCCCCGGCGTAGACTAGTATGGGGAAACGGCTCAGTAGCGAGGTTAGCAGCGCGCTGCCGAAGATAACCAGCGGTATCGTCAACGCGATGCCGGCTGCGAGAAGCAGCAAGTTGCCTCCCGAGACGCCGACGAGGGCGATCACGTTGTCCAGCGACATCACGACGTCGGCCAGGATGATTATCTTGACCGCCTCCCATGTGCTCTCTCCAGCCTGTACCTTCTCTTCTTCGTTCGGATCTTCGTTGACGAGCTTCCAGGCGATCCAGAGCAGCAGAAGGCCGCCCGCCGCCTGAAGAAATGGGATCAAGAGCAGGTAAGTGATGATGGCCGCGAAGATAAGCCGTAGCACCACGGCTCCGCCAGCCCCCAAGATGATAGCCTTGCGCCGGTTGGAGCCTTCGAGGTTGCGGGCGGCCATGGCGATAACCACAGCATTGTCACCGGCGAGGAGGAGGTCGACGCCCAGCACGCCCAAAAACCGGGCCAGTATCTCGCCGTTCAAAAACTCCATCGAAAAGCATCCTTCCACCGCTTCCAGTCCCGGCACGCATTTGGCGGCGCAGGGAAGCGAGAGGCGTACGTTCTAATCTTTACGCTCTCCATCCTATCAGGAACGCAAGGGCTACTTCTTCCCGCCAGCCTCTTCCGAACCATCGGAGAGGATCCGTAGCATGTACCGTTTTGCGACTAGTAAACGAGCTGATAGACCGCTACTGCCAAGAACACGGCGTAAAAGACCCCTCCGCCTAGCAGGTACCACGCCTTGATGGGGCCTTTACGCAGGAGCAGTACGAAGAGGCCCACGCCAGAGAGGAGGGCCAGGATCACGGAGAAGGTGTTGATAAAGCCTAGCTGCCACTGCGTAAACAGGAGTCCCAAAGTGACCGGCAGCGTGCTCTGGAAGACCATGGCTCCGCTTATGTTGCCGATGGCTAGGGTGTCTTTGTCTTCCCTCAGCCAGATAACAGAGTTGAACTTCTCGGGCAGCTCCGTGGCCAGTGGGGCGAGCACCAGGGAGATCAAGCCTGCCGGTACCCCGAGCGAACTCGACATGTGCTCCACGGCCTGGACGAAGAAGCGGGCGCCACCTATCATCACCGCCAGCGCTGCTATGAGCTGCGCGACGACGGCCCAGGTCGGTGCCCGGCCCCAGGAGGACTCGGGCCAGATGGTGAGGTTGTCGGGCGTCTCTATCCCTTCTCCCCCGGCTACTATGGTCCGCCACACGTAGAAGGCGTAGGCTCCGACCAGCAGTATCCCCACTATCACCCTCACGAACGTCGGCAGCGACACGACGCCCGCTCCGGCGGCCACGGCGAAGCAAACGAAGAAGAACGCGATGTCCCTGCGGGCGACCCTTTGATTTATAATGAGCTCCGTCCCGTTCTCCCTGCGGCGCCGGAAGCCCAGGATCGAAACCCCGACGACGAACATCGCGAGCGTGGTCAGCAGGAACGGGGCCCCGAGGATCGCCCCGATGCCGATCTCGCTGGCGACTCCTCCGGCGCTCTCGCCGGCAAGAGCGGCCGCAATAAGGGCGACCACCGGGATCATGGTCTCCGGTAGAGCGGTCCCCACCGCCGCGAGCAAGCTCCCCACCGCCCCTGAACCCAGGTTCAGCCGCTCACCGAGCATCTCGACGGCGTTGGTGAACAAGACGGCGGCCCCCAGGATCGCTGCCAGGGAGAGAACCAGCTCGATAATCGTTATCATCGATAACGCCTTTCCTCGTATACAGTCGTGGCCAGGGGGCGCTCACTATCTACCCTCTTGCGAAGCCGGTTACACTAGAGCCCGATGCCGAAACCTCCGGACAACCTGGAAGAGATACTGACCGCCGTCGCCGGCGGCAACCTCTCCCCCGCCGAGGCCGCCGGGCGCCTGAGAGAGGGCGAGGTTCGCTACCTCGATGAGTTCGCCGTCCTCGACCTGGGCCGCGCGGCCCGCAAGGGCGTACCCGAGATCGTCTACGCCCCAGGCAAGACCCCCGAACAGGTCGCCGACATCTGCGCCGCCGTCCTGAAGCATTCGGAGCGCGCGATCGTCAGCGGCCCCACCCTCGAACAGGAACGCTTCTTGCGCGATACGCTCCCCAACTTCCCCGCACGGAGGGCCGGGAAAGCCCTCGTCGTCGGCTTGGGGGAGCCCACGCCGACCGGCGGGCGCGTCGCTGCCGTAAGCGCCGGCACCTCGGACCTGCCCGTTCTGGAGGAGGCCATCGCAGTGGCCCGGGAGATGGGCGTTGCCGTGAAGGGTTTCCACGATGTAGGAGTTGCGGGCCTCCACCGCCTCGCCAGGCCTCTCGAAGAGATGCGCGCCTTCGATCCGGATTGCGTGATCGTCGCCGCGGGCATGGAGGGGGCACTCCCGAGCGTAGTCTCGGCCCTCGTCGCCGTGCCGGTCGTGGGGCTGCCGACATCGACCGGCTACGGCCTAGGCGGGGACGGCACAGCTGCCATCCTCGGCATGCTGCAGAGCTGCTCCCCTGGCCTCTCGGTAGTCAACGTGGATAACGGCGCCGGCGCCGGCGCGACCGCCGCCCTCATAGCCAACCGCGCCGCAAGCTACCGCAATCGGAGCGAGGACCAAACCCCTGGTGCCGAACGCTAGGCGAGGGTAGGTGCGCGCCTTCGTCACCGTCTTCCCGCCACTGGAAGTCCGGAAGACGGCGCTCTCCGGGGCGCTCGAAGTGGTGCGGCGCTCCGGCGACAAGGTGCGGTGGACCAGACCCGAGAACGTTCACCTGACGCTGAAGTTCCTTGGAGATATCCGGGAAGAGGTCTTGAACGACCTTTGCGCCGCCCTCGAAGAAACCTGCAGGCACCATGCGCCCTTTGATGTTGGGCTGACAGGACTCGGGGCCTTCCCGTCGGCGCGGCGCGCCCGCATCTTGTGGGCTGGCGTTGGTGCGGGCTCCGAACGGCTGTGCTCTTTGGCTACGGACGTCGACGCTGCCTTCGCACCTTTGGGCTTCGAACGCGAGGGGCGCCCCTACGTACCGCACCTGACGCTCGGTCGCGTACGGGGCCGACCAGCGAGCTTCGACCTGTCGCGGGCGTCCGTGAATCTCGGTTTCCGCGCCCAGCGCGCCGAGCTGGTGGAGAGCACGCTCACCGAAGAAGGGGCCGTCTACAGAACCGTCGAAGCCTTTGCCCTGGGGGAGGGGAAGCTAACCTAAAAGGTAACGAGGGGGCCGATGTTCACGAGGACAAAGAGCAGTATCAGGATCATGATGACCATCATTATGAAGTTGGTCCCGCTCACGTCTTCTACTCTACGCCTTTCGTAGGGGAGGCTCCACCGACATTCTATCTTTCAGCCGAACGTGTCGCCAGGAGACGCCCAGCGGCTAAAACTCATTCTGGTAGAACACCCGCCTCGAAGGCGCGAGCATGTTTTCTTCGACGAGCCGCTTGCGGAGGGCGTGAAACTCCTCGACCTTGCCGGAGGCGAGCCGGACGTTGGAGTCCGGGTGCAAGCGGAGCGCCAGGATGGGGCCGAGAGCAGCGCTGACACTGATCCGCTCAAGCCCGTAGGACGGACGCGGTTCTTTGTAGAAGATCCTGCACTCGTAAGCGTCCTCGGCAGCGTCGTAAGCGACCAGAATCATCTCCGGCTGGGCCACCGCCATGCGCGGGAAGTTCCGCAATTCGTACAGCACCTTTCGGCGCCGGTAAACCTCCCGCTGCCACTCCTCGAGCACGATCTTCGCCCATTCCTCGTCACCCTCAACCACAGAGTAAGCCTCGTCGCGAGCCCTCTCAGCCGCCCGCACCCACCACTCGACACCTTCCAGATCCAGGCACACTCCACAGACCGGACACCGGAACCCCGATCTCGAAACGTAGGAGAGGCCCTCCAGATGCAGGCACTTTTCCGCCACTCCGTCCATATTGCCGCCCATTGTACCCGGTTCTGGCCAGAACGCGACACTGATCCGAAGAATCGGGGTACTCTGTACCTGAACACCAGCGTTACTGCTGAAGCAGCGCAGAGTCCCGAGGGCGGCTACCCTGTGGGCCGCTGAGAAGCTCTCGTACACGCGTTTTGCAGGCAAAAGATCGTGCGTCGGTGGTCTCAGTTCGGGCGGACGGTAGAAGCATTGTACGCGTTGTTCTATCTAACAAGAGTGGGACAAACCGTGCCCGGTGGTTACGATGGGCACCGACTCCGGCGGGAAGTCGTGGTAAGGCTCGAAGCGGACTGCAGCTTGTTTGAGCGGGAACCCCTAGGGGTTGGTATTCTCCACGTCATGTGGGATGAGCGGCGAGTGGCGCACCTCGTGTTGAACCCTGCCGCAGACAGGGGTCGGGCGGCTGCCCGTCGGGAGGGCATCCGCGCCTACCTGGAGGGGCGGGGATTAAGTATTGTGTGGCACGTGACGGAGGGACCGGGAGACGCGGGGCGGATCGTTTCGGGATTGCCGGATGGAGCGCTGGTTGTGGCGGTAGGCGGAGACGGAACGGCGCACGAAGTGGCGGCGGCGTGCGTGGGGACCAGGCGGGTGATGGGGGTTTTGCCGGTGGGAAGCGGCAATGACTACGTCAAGGCGCTTAGGGTGGGGACCGACCTCGGGCGGGCGCTAGGGGTCGTCGTCGAAGGCGCGGTCAGGGTCGTGGACGTGGGCGAGGTCAACGGGGTCAGGTTCAACAACGGTTTGGGGATCGGGTTCGACGCCGAGGTCGCCGCGGGGATCTCAGAAGCACCCAAGGCTTTGGGGGGGTTCGGAGGATACCTGTGGTCGGTCGGACGGCTCCTGTGGGGCTTCGAGTGCCACGAGGCAGGTTTCAGGTTCGGCACCGGGGAGGAGGTATCAGCCAAGACTATACTCGTCGCGGTAGCCTTGGGGACGACTTACGGGGCTCGCTTCAGGCTCGCGCCCGGATCCAGCTTAGAGGATGGCGCGTTCGACGTAGTATGGAGCGAGGAGGTGACGAGGGCCGAGGTTTTGCGCCTCATACCAGCTGTGCTCCGGGGCACACACCTCGGGCACCCGAAGATACACTTCGCCCGGGCTGCTGAGGTCGAGGTAGCTTTGGCGAAACCGACCCCGGCGCACGTGGACGGCGAGATACTCCCCCCCACCCGCGACTTCCGGGCGCGGGTGCTTCCCAAGGCGCTGCGCGTCTTGGCTCCGTAGTCCGTGAATGCCGTTCGTACTCATAGAGTGGAAGCGGCTTCGTAAGAAGTTCGCGGAGCGCCGGTATGGGCGCTTCTAAAAGTTGTTAAATTGTGGCAAAATCACCGTCCTGACCCCGGGGTCGGGACGGTGAGCTGTGGGTTGAACGAGTTTGTGGGGACGCGGTAGGTATGAGGGCTTTCGTTTTTCCGGGACAGGGCGGGGCGGTAGTCGAGCCCGATGCCCGGCTGCTGCCAGCGGTCCGGCGGATCGTGGGGGATCACGTCCCGGATCAGGTCAAGGTCTTCGCGCGCGCCGCGCAGGACACCGAAGAGAGCCGCGAGCTAGGTCTGCGCCCGGACGTGGTGGCCGGGCACTCTTTGGGCGAGTACGGTGCAGCCTACGCCGCCGGATGCTTCGATCTGGAGACAGGGCTCTGGCTCGTTGCCCAGCGCGACCGCTTTCTCGCTGAGGCCGCCGAAGACGCGCCGGGCGGTATGGTCGCCGTCCTCAAGACCGATCCTGCGGAGGTGGAGGAGGCCGTGGGCAGCTCGGAGGGTTCCGTGATCGCCAACTACAACTCGCCCCACCAGACCGTCATCTCGGGGCTAAGGGGCGCTTTGGGGGACACGGTCTCCAAGATCCGGGGCCGCGCGGTCCGGTTGAACGTTTCGTTCGCGGCCCACTCGCCGTACGTGGCTGCCGCCGGGGAGAAGATGCGCGAGGTATTGGATTCGGTGGAGTTTCGCCGCCCTGAGGTACCCATCGTGAGCGCTGTGGACGGGAGCGTGATCGAGACGGCGGACACCGCGAAAGAAGCCCTGAAGGGTCAGATAGTCGCGCCGGTCCGGTGGGTCAAGGTCGTCGAGACCCTGGCAAGGATGCGAGTCGAGGAGTGGATAGAGCTCGGCGGCGGCGGCGTCCTGACCCGGATGCTAAGGGACTTCGAGCTCCCGTCGCTCAAAGGCGTAACCTTCGACGATCTGCGCGCCCGCCTCTACGGGCAGGCCCAGAGCTTGCTGCCGCGCAAGGACGAGACAGAAGAGACCCCTTAGAAGACGTGGAGGGCGGGGCACGTTGCGACCCGCCCTCCGTTCTCGCAATCGAGGGTTCGCCTAGCGGGCCGCCTCGGCCTCCTCGCGCACTTCCTCCTGGGAGAGAGCGCCGCCTTCTATAGCGACTATGTCCTCCTCTATAGAGGAGACCGTCCCCTCCATGCTCGCCCAGACGCCGATAGAGAAACCTTCGTCCACGGGCTCCCCGATCTTCTGCTCGTACTCGACCGAGTCGCCCTCGGAGATGAGCGGCCTGGCCGGCTTCAGGAAGCGTCCGCCCAAAGGCAAGCTCACCCCGCTGATCTTCCCGACCAACGAGACGATGCCTTCCTCGGGAAGTTTCGTCTTGATGTTCGCGAACTCCTTGGAGGCCACGCCTTTCGGGATCACGAGAAAGCCGTTGGTAGTCCGACGTACGTAGGCGTCGCCCTCGCCCAAAGACTCGATGCCCATCTCGTTCAGGTACGGCCCGCCGTCGATAACGGAGAGCTTGCCCGCCTCGGCCTCTACGTCTATCCCGGAGAGCTCGAGAAGCTCGGTCGCCGACGCCCCCAAAGGTGCCTCGTAGAGCTTCAGCTCAAGCTCGGGGCCGAAGACCTGCAGGAACTTCGTGGTAGTGGGCTTGCCGAGGAAGAGCGCGTTGTAGATGTTGAGCAGCGTCTCGGAGTTGTTGACGATGTGCCCGGCGTCCAGCGGGAGCCCGGGACGCTTGTTGCCGTCGGGAAGCTCGACCCGGCGCGGCACCCACTTCTCCTTGTCGTCGTTGAAGATGTTTTTGATGAGCGTCTTCTCCTCACCCATCGAGTACTTGTCCGGTACGAGGCTGACCTCGTAGAGCCCGTCGGCGTTCTCCTTGTAGCGGGAGAACCACTCCTCGTCTTTGAAGTGGACGCCCAATATGACGTTCTCTATGCCGAAGATCTCCTTCATCGCCTCGAGGAGTTCGAGGAACTCGTCGAAGTACTCCCGGTGGACCATCTTGTCCGCCCAGTAGCCCGGCTCGGACTCGGTGCAGTTGACGATCAGATTCGGCTGCGGGTTCTTGTACTTGAAGTAGGTCGGGAAACCGCCGCCCCCCGCCCCAACGATGCCGGCGTGGCGCATGATCTCCGTCGCCTCTTCCACGCTTAGAGCCTTGACCTCGTCAAGTGTACGCTGCTTCAACTCGACCACAATAAGTTGCCCTCCGTAAAAGCTCTCCGATACGGTACTTACAGTTGCAAACTGCGCGAAAACATTGCAGAAAGTATACTCTGTGCTGCTTTGTGTTGCTAGCTCCAAGCACCCCTTCTGGTATACTCGAAGCCTTCTATGAAGCTTTCGAGGCGCACGTCGAACATCCTGATTACGATGGGTATCGTCATGCTCTTTTTCTGGATACCGCGTGCCTTCACCTGGTACGCCAACGACCTGCAGGGGTCACCGTACCTGGCCCTCATACATTTGCCCATCATCCCGATCTCGCTGGGCATCGGCGGCTACCTCTTCTACCTCGGCGTGAAAGGCCGCAGAGCCACCCGGCAAGAGGGCTAGAGGTCGAGAGCTGCGGCGGCTTAGAGCGCCTCGGGCATGGCGCCGCTCTCTATGGCCGAGTAGTTCGGCACGGCGTGCCGGAGGAGCTTGCGGGCCTTCTCGTCGTCGCCTTGGCGGGCGAAGAAGGTCATCTCCTCGGCGGCTTCCAGCAGGTCGGAGGAGGGCGGGTTCTTGGGGACGAGACGGAAGACTATCGGGTGGTCGGTCACGGCGCGCTGTTCGGACTTCTCGGAGAGCGTCTCGTGCAGCCTTTCGCCGGGCCTTAAACCCTGTGAACATCTTCACGCCCCTGGCGCCCATCACCTCGATCATCTGCGCCAGATCCACTATCTTCACGGGGCGTCCCATCTCCAGCACGTATGTGCCATAGGCTTCGGCCATGGCGCCCGCCTGCAGGATCAGGGAGACGGCCCCGGGGACAATCATGAAGTAGCGTGTCATCTCAGGTTGGGTGACCGTCACCGGTCCCCCGGCCTCTATCTGTCTCCGGAACGTCG